>JBKJKD010000147.1:0-16253 GCA_046597635.1 Ferruginibacter sp.
AAAAGTATTAATCTATCAACCACTCTCGGGGCGTGCCCCGCTTTGATCGGCGTGGTGGGCACCAAAAAGCCGAGGCAGTTTTGCTTCGGGTTTTCATTTACATTGTGCATGGCAATACAACTGCCCTTTTAAAAGGATCCGAAACCTACAAATGTTCCATAATCTCCCGAACAGAAACCCTTTTTCTATAGTCGGGGTCAAAATGTTTGAATACAATTATTCCTTCTTTGCTAATAATATAAACAGCTGGAACAGGTAAGGTGGCGCCATTACTACCGTTTGCATCGTTGAAGTCGATTCCATATTTCTTATACCTTTCTATAGTATTGTAATCTACTGCAAAAGCTACATCATAGCTTTTCATAATTTTAAGACTATCATCAAAAATCACGGGATAAGCGGCCTTTGTTTTCTCGACTGTTTTAGAAATATTAGCTGGCCTTTCCGGCGATACTGCAACAAGCGTTGCACCCTTGGCTTTAAGGAAGCTTAGAGAATCTTGCAATTCTTTTAACTGCTTGTTGCAATAAGGACACCATTGACCCCGATAGAAAACCATCACTACAGCACCACTTTTTAATTCATTTTTTAAAGAGAATTTTTTTCCATTTTGATCATTGGCTGTAAAGTCTGGAGCCTTGTCATTAAGCCCGATACCCTGCGGCGAAGTTTGAGCCACGAGGGTAAACGAGACTAACAAGTTTATGGTAAGGATATATACTGCTTTCATAATTCGTGCTTGGTTTTCTTTTTAAAAAAAATATAATCTTCACTCCACAAGTGAGCATGCGACTTGGATTTAACTTTGTAAAGACAGTAACTGAAAGAATTCCTGTTGTAAAGATTGCGTCTTATCTTTTGCATACCAACCGTGCAATTCCTTTTCAAACTCCTCCCATAATTTCCCTTCGGGATTCTTTTTCCAGGCCGTTAACAACTCCTGTGCATTTGCCGGTCTTGGGCCCCATAAAAAGGCTTCTTTACCCAATGTGTCATTAATTGCAAATAACTTGGGTATGGCCCTTGCTCCATTGGTGAGGTACTGATCCATCAGTTCAAGATTTTCATCCCGCAATAAAATATGCAAGTCAATTTTTTCAGGATTCAACTTTGCCAGTTCCGCAATTACCGGTAGGTTTTGCGCACTATCACCACACCATGCTTCTGTAATTACTACCCATGTATAATGATGTTGCAAACCCTCAATCAACAATTTCAATTCAGGATCAATAGCAATGGTTTTATGAATTCGCTGGGTTCTTGCCAGGTTCAATTTTGTAAACTCAATCAAAGCCTCGGTAGGATTCGCAGAACTGGTATCCTTATTTTCCACCCATTCCTCAAAATTTTTTAAATAACTTTCATAGGTAAATAAATCAAGTCCTTTTAACACTGTACTCATATTGCTATTATTTAGATTGTGAAATTCCATATTTACCAAAGTCAATCAATTGCTTTGGATTGATGTACCCTTTGGTGTACGTGATCAGCTTACCATCGGCATCGGTTATTATTAAAGTTGGGTAGGCATTTACGCCAAATTTTTCTGCCAGCGCAGGGCCATCGCCTTTCTCCATATCGATTGCTACATTTATAAAATTCTTATTAAAATACTCCCCGACTCCCTTATTAGGAAAAGTATTTTTCTTTAGCAGTTTGCAGGGCCCACACCAGGTGGCGTAAGCATCCAGGAAAATAAGCTTGTTTTGCTTTTTTGCTTCGGCCAAAACCTTGTTCCAATCGGCTTCCACAAATTGAATGCCTTCGCTTGCATCCTCTTTCGAATAGTTTTGAAATGCGCTATCGAGTTTTGGCACAAAAGCAAAAACCAGCAATGCTGTTGCAATCAATAAAACGGAAGTAATTAGTTTCATGTGGTTTTAAACATTTAGACGTTCCTTTGAGGTTTTCCTTACAGCTCAAATAGCCTGATTATTTTGCAGCTTCCATCACAGCAATTGCTATAATGCCAGCACAGTCTTAAAGGTTATCAGCTTAGTGTTAAACAATAGTTAGATTTGGAAACCTGCCTGCATAAATCATTACCCAAAAGAGGGGAGTAATTTTATTTCATTTCTGTATAAAATGATTTTCTTATCATTTTCTAACTGCTTTAGTAACCTCGATATCACGACTCTTGAAGTAGATAGTTCTTCGGCAATAAGATAGTGAGAGGCTTTAACAACGCTGGAGCCGGTTAAGCGCTGTTTCTCCTTTAAGTACCCAATAAGGCGTTCATCTAATTTGTGAAAAGCAATGCTTTCAATAGATTTTAGCAACTCAATAAACCGCTCATTGAAACTACGCATGATGTAGTTTTTCCAACTCGGATATACACAAAGCCACTCGTCCAACTTTTCGTGCGGGATAGCAATGAGCTCTACATCCTCTTCTGCTATCGCTTTTATTTCACTCTTCTTTGCTTCTACACAACAACTGTAGGCCATGGAGCAACTTTCGTTGCTGGATAAATAGTATAACAGAATCTCATTCCCCTTTTCATCTAACCTAAACACTTTAATGGTTCCTTTAATTACGATGGGCATCATACGAATGTATTTGCCATAGTCTATAATTACATCCCCTTCCTTGAAACTCTGCCAGGTGCTCACTTCCTGCATCTCGGCTAAAAGGCTCGGTTCAAAAACATTGGAGAGACTCTCTAAATTATGCATAGGGCCTAAAAATGATAGTTTAAAACAAAATTATAATTCATCATGTTAACTTTATTAAACACATACTTGTCATTGTGATAAGTTTCACCAGCTCGTATCTTTCCTGCTACTAAAATCTGAGCATCTAACCCTTTCAGCATCTTTACAAAACTGTATCGCAATTCTGCATTCACCTGTGCGTACGAAGGTAGGCCATACTTATTCAATCGATAATTTTTTACATCGGGCAGGCTGTAAAAACCAGCTGCAAGCATTGTTTTCAATCTGGTTTTTGGAATATTGTAATTCAGCTTGATGGCGGAAGCATGCACATCACCGAGACCATCATTTCTTTCTCTCGGGAGAAAAGTGAAGAAGGGTTCTTTCCCCCATTCACGAGGTACAAGATTGCGTCCTTCGGAAGTAATTCTGTTGTAGTTTATGCTCGCTTCCCAGTGCAGGTTTCTCCAACCAAATTTTCCACCAAATGTGGTGGATTTTTGACCCCTGGTAAAGTACGTTTTTGACTGATCTATATTTCCACCATTGTTCAAAGCATTCTGCCGGATGACCTGAAGTGCTACAAAAAAACTTGCTCCATTTTTTGTAGACCTATCCAAATCGGCCTGTAGCATGGCTGTATTAAATACATTTTGGGTGAACATATTCAAAAATTGCAGCTTTATATTTTTGTGAATGTGGGTAGTTATACCCAACACAGCTACCCCTGCACTCTTTACATTGCCTCCGTAATCAGCCTTTGTTCCGTCTGGATTGACCCCGTTTGAATATAGACCGATAGACTTGCCCACGCTATACCAATTTACCGTACCCCTAGGGGAGACCTTATTTACCCAACCCACTTCTATGATTGTTTTTGGTATTTCGTTCAAGGCTAACCAAACTGCTTCCACGGCAGTTGGGCGCATTCGACCATCTTGTGGATTTATAAATGCTGAATTTATCAATTGCTGCCCTACTACAAGCTGAGACTTGTTGAAATTGTATTGGATGTAAAATTCATCTAAACCAAATAGAGCTTTTCTTTGCGTGGGTGCCGTTACATCAAATAAGGAGGTTTCATAGCGATCGTACTGCCCTGTAGCTGCATCTGGATTTTTAAAATCAGATGAATGAATGTTGAAAATATTATATACTCCAACGGCCACATGAAAACCACGAAACCCGGCACTCTCATATCTCAGCCTAATACTGCCAGCATGAGCATAATAATCTGTGAGCCCAGGTTGGTTTTGCGTGCTCATAAAAAAGTACCTGACATCGCCCTGAAGCCTACCCGCTTTTAATGCATGTAGCAATGAGGTAGAATCTATTGCAAGTTGCGGGCACTGCGCCGTGGTATCAGCATAATTTTGCTGCTGTGCTACTGCGGGCAGAGATAATGCAGCAGCCAGTCCTACGAACACAGACCTGGCTAATTTTTTAACTGTAGAGCACTGCTTCATCTTAAAACCCGGCCTTGATGTAGCTCCAGCCTTTCTCTTCTTTTTTGATCACTTCACCAACGCCCATCGGTACAAATTCGGCTGCAGCTATCATTTGATCTTTGGACACTTGCCTTTCCCGCAAGGAATTTTCGCAGGCATAAAACACCACCCCTTTACTTTTAAAATCATCAATTCGTTCTTGCTGGGTAGTTTTATCTTTCATCAACAATTGAATACCCTGTCCATTAGTCACCACAGCTATCTGCACACTATCGCCCCACCCAGCTTTCAAATTTTTTATATTGTTCATCAAGCCCTTCCAGGCCAAAGTATCGTTGGTGGTAAGGTGAAACACCACCCTATGCTGCAGTACTTCCGCTGTTGCGCTTTTGCCTTTTCTATTTTTTTGTGCAAATAACAGAGCCGTATTAAAGCTGAGTAAGGTTAATAGCAATAATGTCTTTTTCATACTTTTATTTATTTAGGTGAATGAATAATCTACACCGGTTACCTGCGTAAGCAGCGATTGCGGACCATCTAATATTTTTGCTGCAAGCGGCGGAATTGGCGACACCGGGGAGTTTTCTTTCAGATATTGTGTGAGCACCCCATGCAGCGTATAGGCAGTGTTGGTAGCGTAGGCCACATTTTTTATACGGCACAGCATATCGTCGGGATCGCCTTCTCTTTCGCAGGCGCAAATGCTGTAGGTTTTATCGGGGTCGAGTGCAGTACCATTTACTTTTATTTGCTGCACCCGCTGTCCTTTTTCTGCATAGGCTTTAAAGGATACCTCCATGCCTTTAAACTTTATTACCCAGCCACCCAGGCGCTCCTCCGCACTTTTTGCAAATACATTGTTCAGTTCCTTTTCGAGCCAGTCTGCCAGTTGTTTGCCAGTAACCTTCCCTGTTCTTACCCTGCTGTCAACCGGCAGCATGTCAAACAAATACCCATTGGTGATGGGTATATTTCCTGTGTGGTCTTTGCTAGTTCGTGGCGGACAAAACCTAAACCCATTTGACAGCACAATATCGATATCCTTCATTTTCCATTTCAATGCATCGAGCACCAAAGTATCAATGGTATTTTCTACAACAAAATAGCGATAAAGTGGAACGGTACTATACCCTAGCACGGTATTAATATCCTTTTCAAAAACAACTTCACTTTGTTTTATCAGCGCAGCCATTTCCTTGTCAGCTTTGAGCTTGCCACTCTCTACTTCAACGAGAGAATAAGCATCGCTAATAACTTTTCCGTTTTGAATGGTAAGCTCCAATTTACCCACAAATGAACCAAAGGCACCGGGCTCTACCACTTTTGAATATTTGCATATTATCGGCTTCCGCACTCTTTCGTGTGTGTCGCCTCCAAGAATATAGTCTACCCCCTCGCATACCGGCAAATTGGCCAGATAAATTTGCTGAGATAAGCCCAGGTGAGATAACAGTAACACATAGGCGCATTTTTCCTGGTTGCGCAGCACATCTATGTAATGCGCAAGATTTTCTTCGGGCTTGGTGTACACGATTCCCTTGCTATAACTGGGTGATTGTCGCACCGGCACTAACGGATCTGTGTAGCCTAAGAATCCAATTTTTACCCCTCTCACAGTCCATATGTGATACGGCTGAAATATGAGTTCACCCTTTTTTCCATCTCCTACATCGTGGTACATATTAGCGCAAACCTTGGGAGCCTGCAGAGACCCCAGTAAATTCTGCATCGCCTTTTTATAATACACTACTTCCCAATTTCCCGGGAGGTACAAATCGTAATTCAAATTATTTAATATTGGAACCATTGCGGCTCCAGTAGTTTTTACGGATAGTTCGCTACCCTGAAACATGTCTCCGGTATCTATAATAAAAGTGTGAGGGTTGTTTTTCCGTTCCTTTTTTAAATAAGTTGCTAAGTGGGTATAGCCACCTGTTTTACGAAAAACGGCTTTATCATTTTCCCAAAACAATTCATCATGCGGGTGCACCTGACAGTGAACATCGGTCGTTTGTAAAATAGAAACCGTGAAAAGTTTGTCATCCATTGGCTTTAAGGTTTGATGATTCACCTCCTTGCCTGCAGCGAGTAATGGAGTGGCTCCAGCCATAGAAGCGCTGACGCCCATTGTTGTGAGTTGCTTTAAAAATTTTCTCCGATCATTTTCCATACTTGAAAATTTGCTTGTGATACTTATTGATAATCCACCACTCCTATTTTAAAACTCTATCTAAAACCTGACTATCCTCCCTTGCCTTGGCCTGCTGCTATGGGTTTATAAGGCCCATACTTGTGTTGCTTTTCAGAAAACTTATCAGCGTAGGGACCAAACGGATGGTCAATTGGTTTCTTCGCAATGTCAGGCCAGTCGCCTGCAGCAGCAGTATGCGGCCTTGGTTGAGAATTTACAAAAGCCGCTACATCCCAGGCTTCTTCGTCAGATAACTGAGGGTTATCGTGAGTAACTCCCAGTGGCATATTGTACTTCACATACTTTGCAAAATTGCTAATTCGAAAGAGGCCTGCCCCATCATTGTAACTACTGTTACCCCATAAAGGCGGATAGCTATACTCCATATTATCTGCGGTAAGAACACCTTCGCCATTTTGCTGATGACAGCTTTGGCATTTGGCTACATAAACCACCTGACCCTTACCCGGATCCACTGCACGATCTAAAAAAGCAAGGTCTTTAAACCCAGAGCCTTCAGCCTTTTTTCCTTTTGCTACATTGGTACCCAAAAAATTTATGTAAGCCACGATGGCTTGCATTTCGGTGGCTCCGGTATCAAGTGCACTTCCGTTCAGGCTTCTTTGAAAACAATCATTTACTCGTTTGTAAATATTTTCTACTGCCCCACTCCTTGCCCTGAACTTTGGATAGAGCGACGCCACAGAACCATAGTTGTTGCCAAATACAGATGTACCAGCTTGCAGGTGACAGTTCTGACAATTCATGCCGTTGCTGATCTTTGCTACCGATCCCTTGGGGCCAAGATACCTGGAGGTATGGGCAATCAGTTCCCTGCCATAAGTTGCCTGCTTTTTTGAAACTGTGTCGGTTATAGTATTTATATCTGGTGCTGTCCAGTATTGTGGTAAATCCTTTGCAGGCGCCTTTACAACCGGAGTGGCAACCGGTATTTTATTTTCATCCTGAGCAGACCGATTGTAGGAAATTATAAACGGCGTTGCAATAAGCGCCAGAACCAGCACCACAACAACGAGTATCAGTTTATTAATTACTGAAAGAAGCAGCCATTTAGATCGATCTTCTCCCTCGTAAGTTGACATAACTGATTGTTTATTTAACGAAGATTAATGGGGCAATTTATTTTTAAAATATCCATACAGATAAGTACCTACAATGGCAAAGAAAAATACGATGATCATTGCAAAGAACCCGTACCCGATATTTACTGTGATGGGTCCCGGGCAGGCACCTGTCAATGCCCAACCAAGGCCAAAGATGATACCTCCTGCGAGGTAACGAACCACCGATTTTTCTTTGGGATTAAATAAAATTGGGTTGCCATGAAAGTCCCGTATGCTCAATTTTTTGATAAGAGCAACGCCTGTGACACCGATTACAACGGCTGTACCAATAATGCCATACATATGAAAAGCCTGAAAACGAAACATCTCCTGAATTCTAAACCAGGATATGGCTTCCGACTTAGCCATTACGATACCAAACACAATACCCAGTACGAGGAATTTTATAAATTTCATTGCTTAAAAAATTAAAGGAAATATTAAAAATGTCATGATCAACCCGCCAATAAAAAAACCCACCACAGCAATCAGTGATGGCAACTGTAAATCGGATAAACCACTGATGGCATGGCCGGAGGTGCAACCGCCAGCATAACGGGTACCAAAGCCTACCAACAGGCCGCCAATGGCCAGCAATAAAAATCCCTTTACAGAGAAGGCTGCCTCCAGGCTAAATAACTCTGAGGGTTGTAGTGAAGTGGGTGCGCTAAAGCCCAACTCGGCTAAATCTTTGATGGTAGATTGCGATATTTGCACGGCCGGGTTGGCAGGCGAAAGAAACTGGTAGGCAATAAAGCCGCCTATGATAGACCCAACCAGAAAAACCAAATTCCAAATTTGTTTCTTCCAATCAAAATCAAAAAACTTTGCAGTTTTGCCTAATCCCACGGCGCCACAGATGGTTCTTAAATTGGAGGAAAATCCAAAAGATTTTCCAAAGTAAATCAGGAAAAACATGATGCCTGCTATCATGGCACCAGAAAACCACCAACTCCAGGTTTGTGTTATAAATTCTCTCATTCGTTTACTATTGATGTTTTAAATGAAATGAAATAATTGGCTTGAATAAATGATTGACCAATTTCTCAGTTGCACTACTGTGAAAAATACCTCCCTTACCATGCGTACCTATACAAATAATATCCATATTACTCTTTTGATTAAAATGAATAACCCCGTTCTCTATATCTCTATCATGTATTACATGACATTCAAAATTGGTGATATTATTCAACGCTGCAAAGTTTACCATATCCGTTTCAATACCCGCTCTTTCAGAATCTGATTTTTGGAAACCTATTTGTAGCAAATGCAGTTTGGCATTAAAGGCATTTATGAGTTTATACAAAAGGTCTAACCCTTCCTTTTCAGGAATTTTAAAATCATGAACCAGTAAGATATTTTGGATCTGTAAATCGGAGCGGTCACACATCAGTGAAAGCAGCGGTATGCTGGCTCTCCGGGCAATCATTTGAGTTTCGGTTCCAGATAGTTTTTCCTTTAATCCCCACGCACCCTTTGTGCCCATTACGATGAGGTCAAACTGGTTGGTGGCAGAAAATGCAACAATAGCATCGGTTACTTTTCCCAACAAAAGATGCGTGCTGATGCCATTGCCATATTGATCCCGAAGGTTTGCCAAATTTCTTTCAGCTATTTCTTTTTGCTTGAGCACATACTTGATGTCAATTTCACCACAGGTTTCAATCGCTCCACTACTATCCATAGTAACGGTATCTGGCACGTCGAGCACATGCAGAAAATGAACATCTACAGCCATCTTTTCTTCCAGCTTTTTTACCATCAGATAGCTAAACTCAGCCTGCACAGAAAAGTCGGTAGGTATCAAAATTTTTAAACGCTCCATAAAAATTGGTTGTTGATTATTTTACAAATTGATTAACCGCTTCCCAGGTGCCGCCATTGGTAACATTGGTAATACCCTGTTGTTCTAAAATACCTTTGGCTTGTCCACTTCTATTGCCGCTGCGGCAAAATACAATGATATTTTTTTTGTCTTTAAATTTCTCAAGCTCGATAGTAACCCTGTCCAACGGAATATTGACAGAACCTTTTACATGGCCTTCGGCAAACTCGCCCGGGCTGCGTACATCTACCAGATATGCGCCCTCTTCAATGATGTTTTTTAGATCGGCAGCAGATCCTCCGCCAAAGAGAGTTGAAAATATTCCCATGATGTTTAAATTTTTGAGTGTTCATTAATAATTTTAATCAAGGTAGCTTTTGGTATTACCCCACTTTGCCGCCACACCTGCTTACCATTTTTAAAAAGAATAAAAGTGGGTACGCCCTGCACTTCGAACTGCCTGGCCGATGCCTGATTTTTATCGACATCTACTTTTATAATGCTCGCTGCATCGCCCACCGCATCCTTCACTTCTTTGAGCACCGGAGCCATTACTTTGCAGGGGCCGCACCAGGTAGCAAAAAAATCTACCATCACAGGCTTATCAGAATGTATCATTTCATCAAATGTCATATCAATTATTTTTGTCGTTTACGGCCCCATCTGCAGGCTGGTCTGCAGGTTTAAAAAGGCTTAGAAAGAGTCCACCCATCATGGCGCCGTAGATTGTACTGTTGAGTGGCTTTGATGTAATGGCGCATGTACCACTTGCACAACCCACGAAGTTCCAATATGCATATCCCGCAACGGCTCCAAGCAGGATGCCGGCAATTACCAGCTTGTTGTTACTAAACCACTTCTTCATACGTAATATCTTTAGTTGTATTTGTAATTTTCTCATCTCCTGAGCTTACCGTTCTGCAGCCAGCTGCGCCACAACATCCTGCGTTAAAAACTGCCATAGAGGTAAATATCAAGCCAGCGATACCAAACAGCCAATCTTTGGTTACACCGGCCTGTACCAATATGGCCACGCCGATTGCTAAACGCAGGAATCTAACAAGGTCCCAATTAGATAAGATAGATTGTTTCATAGTAAATTGTTTATTAGTTAACAAAATTACCCACTGCACAGTTTGCCAAAGATTGTGCTTTGGTCCATACACTGTTGTTTCCGGTTTCGGGGTAGCCAGGCGAGACCAACTGGCTCACCAAATAATCCCTGTCAATTATAACAGCACTTACACATACTTGATGCTGTGCTTTAAAAATTTGTATGGCTATTACGGCTTTAATCGTGAGCAAGAAAGTTTTTACACAATTTACACAGCCGGTACATTTTAATTTTTATACAAATAGATGATGGTGTGTGATGGTATGTTTTACGAAAGCAAATGTAACTTACACCCAAGAGCTAATTGGTAACAAAGGTTACATAACAAAAAACATCCACTATTTAGTAAACCTCCTGGGAGCAAGTTCCAAGCACTATCACCGAAACGGAGTATTTTTTTCAGTCATCCTCCCAGTCTAGCCTAAAATTACCAATATGTATTTTATTGTTTTTTAGCCGCTTTTTCTGACGGTAAAAATTTAATAAACCTATCATAAGAATAGCTATCGCTATTATCCAAAATATAATTTCTGTAAAGCGGCCATAGCTCAGTTGAAGTAAATTGTTAACCGTCATTCCGGCAATGGCAAAATATAAAGCCGTTCGCATAAAAGCAAGCAGCGTTCTATCTATAGCCATATCCGTTCTTTCTACGGCCAGTCGCTCTCTCAATATGAGGTCTTTGTTTAAAGGATTTTTAGTTCGATCATCCATATAACATTTTTTTTAATTAATAAGCAGGCACCATATCGCAATCGACATCCCGCCACCATTTTTTTAAAGTGCAGCACATTCTAAAATGAGCAATTATTCCCGCAGCAGCGGTAATGCCTGCAATAATAAATAAGGCAACCATCAACCCAAAAGCATCTGCAAGAGTACCAGCAAGCAAAGCACCAATTACATACCCACTATCACGCCAAAAACGGAAGATGCTAAGTGTTGCTGCCCGTTGCGATGGGTGTGTATTTTCTGCCACCACCGTTAAAAAATTGGGATATACCAATGCTGTTCCGATACCCAGTAACACAGACGAAAATATTAGTAGCGGTAATGCTACAGACAAGGCGAGGAAAGCAATAGCAGCAGCTTGTAGTAACATACCCATGGTAATGATTTGCTTTTTGCAATACCTATCGCCCATTCTTCCGGTATACAATTGTGACACCCCCCATACTACCGGATAAATGCCTGCAACAATGCCTACGTGGTAAATACTAAATCCCCGTTGTATA
The DNA here is from genome assembly GCA_046597635.1 of Ferruginibacter sp. Lineage (GTDB taxonomy): Bacteria > Bacteroidota > Bacteroidia > Chitinophagales > Chitinophagaceae > Ferruginibacter. The sequence goes on from JBKJKD010000147.1 coordinate 11,595, forward strand.
AGCAGCACCGGCAATAAACCCCACACCACACCATCGTTCATGTTATTTACCAATCCATTTAAGGTAACACTGCTTATATTTTTGTGTCTCCACGTAGTATCCTTCCAAACATTTTTAAGTAACGCAACGTTGCTGCTGTTGCTTTCTGCATAAACAAAATGGGTGGTATCTTTTACCAAAAATATTGACATCAATAACCCCAATACTGCAAATGCCAAGCCGGGTAAAAATGGAAAAAATGCAAAGCCATAGCGGGCTGCAATACTGCTTGCAAGATAGGATGCAAGCCCAACAGAAAGATAACCGGCAAATTCATTGATACCCATTGCCAGGCCTCTGTTCTTGGTTCCAACCAGATCAATCTTCATGATAACGGTGCTGCTCCATGCCAAACCCTGGTTGATACCAAGCAGGACATTCGCAAACACAATCCAGTTCCAGTTGGGTGCGTACATTAATAAAAGCGGAACCGGCAAAGCAAACAACCAACCCGCAATCAAAATGGTTTTACGGCTATATTTTTTGGTAAGTTTCGCTACACTGTAATTGCTAATGGCTTTACTGATTCCAAAGGCTGCAACAAAAGAAAGTACAGCGGTATTGGCATCTATATCAAATACGCCCTTTGCAAGACCGGGAATAACCGCTCTTTCTAAACCCACCATGCCACCCACAAATGCGTTTACCAAAACAAGTAAACCAAATTGATATTTATTTTGTGTGAGTCCCTGCATCATGGCATAAAGGTACCCTTTGGCTTGTTTATGGATTGTAACATTGGTTACACCACAAACAAGTGCAATAAATTATTTTGTTAAACCCTGCTTGTACGCAAACATCCCATAGCAATGCCATGCAAGTGTTTAACTATCCTATTTAACTTCTTTAGCCGGGCAGGAGTTTAACCCAACCAACGTATACAAGGGACAAAAACTTACCAGGCTTGTGAGCACAAATACAGCACCCAGCACCAGCAAAACAATGCCGAAGGTACCGGTGACTATGCCCCCAAAGTAAAGCCAGGCAAATACCGCTGCTAATAATAAACGAACGATTCGGTCGGCAGAGCCCATGTTCTTTTTCATACTGTTTATTTTACTTGATTAATAATTTTATTCATCATGCGAAAAGCGTCAAAGTAAACACATATACAATGCAAACGATTAACAGTTTCGAAGCTTTTTTATGCGTCCTGGTTGTTTGCAGTTTAAGTTCCTGCTCCTGATATTTTCATTCTTTTTCGCTTCATCCAATTTTATGTTTTTAGACACTCGTTATTTGTTTCATCCAATAACATAGTTTACAACTGAGCTTATAGTGGAACACTACTTGTATTTTCATCATCACTTTTTCAAATGCGTAATTCACAAGGCAAATCCTTTCTATAATAAAATACTTTTAGTAATTAAATTGAGGAACGTTTTCATTAAGTTTTACAGCAGGATTGAAAAGAATTTTTGCCTTTATAGAATTGGATACCAGGCAGGCGGCCTCAGATTTTTCTAAAACCCGTATTGCTCTCTCCCTGTCCGATTCATACTGTATGGTAAGCACTGGTGACAACGCTACCTCCGTAATCATATATTTTCCATCTACCTTTTCCAGTTTACCATCGGCACTACTTTCAAAATTGATAAAATTCAATTTCGAATTTTCTGCTATGGCCAGGAAGGTGGTCATCAGGCAACTGTTTACAGCGGCTACCAGCAAGTGTTCCGGCGACCATATACCGGGCATACCGTTAGGAAATTCAACCGGGGTAGCCACCTCAATGGTTGAATTTAAAAGTGCAGAACTGAGGAGTCCTTTGCGCCCTTTTTTCCAATGTATATCTACGTCGTAATGATAAGTTGTTTCCATGATTGCTTGATTTTACTTGTGTAATTAAAAGATCATATAATGAAGGTAGATACAACCAGGGCGGGCATTGGTGACTTTTGTAACATAAATTTGAACTATGACTAAGTTCATGTGAAAGGATGACAGGAGTCTTACAAGGAGTTGATACTGGTCATTTGTATTGTAAAATTTTACCCTACTGCATGCTTATTTAGCCCCTCTTGCAGGAAGCTGTCAGGAACGAATATTTTTGTTCTCAGCACAGCAATTTTAAAAAGCAGGATTACCAAAAAAGTATTTGCTCCCTGCCCCTTTTATAGTTGGTTGTGCTACACAATTGCACTCGTTGCGGTAAAACAAAAAGGCAACCCTGCGGCTGCCCTTTTATTATCCCCTCATTCAATGTTCGTTTCATGGTATCATCAGGCCTTCATCACGCTGCTTCGGAATACATAATTTGTTTTTGAACACCTGATTTTCCAGTGGCTTTAAACCGGCCTTCTACCCCGGTAAAACTTCTGTAGCCAGTAGGAATACAAGAGGCCATAATGTGTTTAAAGCATCCGTTTGATCGTCTATCGTTATTCTTTTGATTAACCTGTTTCGTTGTATAACACTTTCCTTTTTAAGACAACCTTTTACAACTCGTCACTATCTATTTTAGGAAACAACCGGCTCTCCTTCATTCACCCATTCATTCATACCGCCAGAAAAGTTCACAATATTTTTATAACCATTTTTTGCAAGAATGGAATAGCCAATGGCTGACCTGTCACCGCTTTGGCAATGGATCACTACTTTTTTATCTTTACTGATCTTATCAAGGTTTTGCTGCAGGGTGCCTACAAATACATTGTCTGCTTTCGCAATATGCCCGCTGTTGTACTCAGTCTCGCCTCTTAAATCTACCAATTGAATACCATCGTTGCTGATCAACTCTTTTGCCTCTTCCAACGATATAACATTTGATTTGTCCAGCGTGCCGCCAGTATCTGTCCACACAGAAGTGGAGGGAATATACCCATACACTTTATCGAGGCCAATACGCATCAGTTTCCTGGTTAGATCATCTAACTGGCTTTCGTCTGCCAATAGCATAAATGGCTCATCGTATGTTAAAAACCATCCTGCCCAGGTGGCAAAAGAATTGTTGCCTTGTATGTTGTAGCTGCCGGGTATAAAACCTGCTGCAAAATCTATTTTGTCCCTGGCATCCATCAACTTTATGCCTTTGGCCATGGCCTCTTTTAATTCAATGGATGAAAGCAATTTTTGCTTCGGCACTTCCGTAAGCAAGGGACGGTCCACTTTATTAAGCTTCTTCATCATGGCAAAATACTTAGGTGGCTCGGGCTGATCTTCCAACAAATATTTTACAAAGCCGGGCTTGTCATTTTCATATTGCAAAGCCCAGTTTCTTATTTTTTCGTAGCCAACGGTTGTGCTTGGCACGGCTCCTAAAGCTTTTCCACAGGCACTACCAGCGCCATGCCCCGGCCATACCTGTATATAATCTTGCAGGGCTGCAAATTTTTTGATCGAGTTATACAGCTGCAACGCACCTGCCTCTGCAGTGCCTGCTACACCTGCAGCCTTTTCGAGTAGATCCGGGCGGCCAACATCACCCACAAAAACGAAATCTCCTGTAAATAACATCACCGGTTTTTCAGAGGCGGGGTTATCGGTCAGTAAAAAACTAATGCTCTCCGGTGTGTGGCCCGCCGTATGCAGTACATCGAAGCTGAGGTTGCCCACCTGTACCTTGTCCCCATCTTTTAAACCCTTGTGTGGAAATTCGTATTCCCATCCCTCGCCCCCTTCGTCAGACAAATACATGTCTGCTCCTGTAAGTTTGGCCAGCTCTCTTGAACCCGCAAGGAAATCGGCGTGAATATGCGTTTCAAAAATATGGGTGATCCTCATATTGTTTGCGGCGGCAATTTCAAGGTAGGTATCTACATCCCTTTTAGCATCAATAACGGCCGCTACCCCTGCCTTTTGACATCCAATAAAATAACTTGCCTGTGCAAGACTTTTATCGTAAACGTGTTGAAAAAACATACTTATATTTTTCGTTTTTAGTTTTTATCTGAATGCAAATATGCAAAGTCTTTTTGCAACTGTTGGTAACATTGGTCACATTCGGGTATGACATCCAATGGCAAATACGGATACGACTGGCCCTTGCTGGAGGTTTTCGGAAGGCATGGCAAGGGTAGCCTTTTTAAAAGTTGGCATTTTGTGTCCCAGCGGGCAATGTCATCAAGTTAAGCCTCGTAGAGGCGGTATTTTGGTAGAACCACATTTTTAAAAGGCTCGTAAAGTGCCATAGGCACGACATTTTTTAAACGCTTAAATCATAATGTCTCCTGTACGAGGCTAATAACTCTAATTTTAATTTATACTTCTACCAAAATTTCGCTCCTCTGGAGCTATCCCGTCCTAATTTAATGACATTGCCCAGCGGGGTTTCGCCAATTTTAAGTTTCTCTTTAAGGAGAATTTCCGGCGAAACCCCGATGTATAAAAGTGTTGCCTCATAATTAACTAAAGGAAGGCCAAATAAAGCTGTAGGCGTCTTGTAGGTGCAAGAGTATTCGTGCATCGGGGTTTCGCAGTTAGCCTTTAGGGAACTGAACAGAACGCTTGCGAAAACCCCGATGAGACTGAACCCTGATTCTACAAGATTTCCAGTAGACTTTCCCTATTTTTAGGAAACAATGATTTACTCACAACTGCATGAAATATTATATACATTGCCTGAAAAACTACACAAATTTTAAAGGTCGTGCCAGACGAAGCGAATTTTGGTTTTTTATG
>JBKJKD010000307.1:0-3161 GCA_046597635.1 Ferruginibacter sp.
CAGAATTTGAATTTGACGGGCGCTTAATGGAAGGAATTGAGGCCTCTAATTACGAAGAAGCCACACCAGTACAGGAGCAGGTAATCCCACTCATATTGCAGGGAAAAGATATCATCGCATCGGCACAGACTGGTACCGGCAAGACCGCGGCGTTTTTGCTGCCACTTATCCATAAAATTTTAACGGGTAAAAATGATCCCAACGCCATCACTTCGCTGGTGATTGTGCCCACAAGGGAACTGGCTATACAGATTGCGCAGCACCTGGAAGGCCTCAGTTACTTTACGTCTGTGAGCTCCATTGCCGTGTATGGTGGGGGCGATGGCAATGCCTTTGTGCAGGAAAAAAAGGCTCTGAGCATGGGCGCCGATTTTGTGGTGTGCACGCCGGGCAAGATGATGAGCCATATAAAAATGGGCTATGTGAAACTAGATCATCTTCAGTACCTCGTGCTGGATGAGGCAGACAGGATGTTGGATATGGGCTTTTTTGATGACATCATGTTCATCATCGATCATCTACCCAAGCAAAGACAAAACCTTTTATTTTCGGCAACCATGCCACCAAAGATCAGGTCTTTGGCAAAAAAGATATTGCATGAGCCGGAGGAGATCAATATTTCTATCAGTAAGCCGCCAGAGAAAATTGTGCAGCAGGCGTACCTGGTGTATGAGCCACAAAAAATTCCGCTCATCGTCCATCTCTTAAAGGAGAAGAAGTTTAAAACAGTGTTGGTTTTCTGCAGTAGTAAATTAAATGTAAAGCAACTCACCAGAGATCTGAAGCGGAACGGCATCAACGCCGGGGAGATACACAGCGACCTGGAGCAGGATAGCAGGGAAGATATTTTGATACAATATAAAAGTGGCCGTTTGCCGGTATTGGTAGCTACAGATATTTTGAGCCGTGGTATAGATATAGACAACATCGATCTTGTAATAAATTTTGATGTACCACACGACGGCGAAGATTACGTTCACCGCATCGGCCGTACGGCACGTGCAGAAGCTGAAGGAAGCGCCTACACTTTGGTAAGTGTAAAAGAGCAACGGAAGTTTCATTCAATTGAAAGATTGATAGGCAAAGATGTTCCTAAAATTGCCGTACCGGAAAGTCTGGGTGAGCAGCCTGCTTACAACCCTGCATCTACTGGCGGTATTCGTCCTCCTGGCCGCAGAACTTTTTATAATAAAGGCAGTAGCAGGCATAAATAATTTGCTTTTAATTTTTTCCAGATATGGCGCTTCAGTAACCTGCAGCGCTTTTTTTGTGGGTCTGGCGAAGGGTATATTCAAAGTCTTTCTTTTTTCTCAGCTTCGCAAGCTGGCCCTACTTTGTAATTTTTTGCTTTCTATCCTTCACCAATACTAACGGCGCTTAAGATATATTTGTAAAAAGAATAGTATCAGCAGCAACACCTCTATATTATCCAGCCCGGTAGAGTACCTCACGGGTATCTCTGCACAGCGTGGCGAAATGCTTCGCAAAGAATTGAACATTTATACATTCAAAGATCTGCTGGAGCATTATCCTTTGCGGCATATTGACAAAACCAATGTGGGCAAAATAGCTTTGCTGGGTCCGCAGGATGAGTACGCCTATGTGGGCGGCACACTGCAGAGTTTGCAGCTGATGGGGCAGGGTAGAGGTCAACGTCTCGTAGGAAAATTGAAAGACAGTACCGGTATCATATAACTCGTTTGGTTCCAGGGAATCAACTGGGTGCAAAAGTCGCTGATGGAGGGTCACAACTATTTGGTCTTTGGCAGGCTCGGATTTTTTATGGGTACACCACAAATTTCACATCCCGATTTCGAAGCCTTTACTCCTCAAAGGGCCACCGGCAAAGAACACCTGGAACCTATTTATCCATCTACCGAAAAACTAAAAGCAAGGGGGCTTAATGGAAGTGTTTTGGCAAAGTTCACGTTTGAAATGCTGCAAAAGTTATTTCCCAAAGACCTTCCAGAAAACTTGCCAGATAATATTTGTGCTGCCTACAAATTAATGAGCCGGTATGATGCCAACAAACAGATTCATTTTCCTGCATCGGCAAAACATTACGATCAGGCACTACGAAGGCTCAAATTTGAAGAGCTATTTTTTGGTCAGATGCGGGTGAATCTGATAAAGTTGCAGCGGCACCGCTTTAGCAAGGGTTGGACCTTTGATAAAGTGGGCAGTCTTTTCAATGATTTTTACAACAATAATTTACCTTTTGAGCTCACGGGTGCGCAAAAAAGGGTATTAAAAGAAATAAGAAAAGATACCGGGAGCGGTAAGCAGATGAACCGGTTGCTACAGGGGGATGTGGGCAGTGGTAAAACGATGGTGGCCTTGCTGAGTATGCTCATTGCTGCCGACAATGGCTTTCAAAGTACCCTGATGGCTCCCACCGAAATTTTAGCTCAGCAGCACTACATAAGCTTGCAAGAATATTTAAAAGACCTGCCTGTGAATGTGCAAATCCTTACAGGTTCTAGCACGGCAAAGCAGCGAAAAATAATATTGCAGGGCTGCATAGATGGTTCTGTCAACATTTTACTGGGTACCCATGCAGTAATAGAAGACAAAGTGCAGTTTGCCAACCTTGGCTTCGCAGTGGTAGATGAGCAACACAAGTTTGGGGTTGCTCAAAGAGCACAGCTTTGGAAAAAAAACAGTCTGCCGCCGCACGTGCTGGTTATGACGGCCACTCCCATTCCCCGCACACTCGCACTTACGGCTTACGGAGATTTAGACTACAGCGTGATGGATGAGTTGCCACCCGGCAGAAAGCCCATCAGCACAACGCATCGCAACGAAACTGCCCGCCCGCAGGTGATGGATTTTATAAAAGAGGAAGTGAAGGCTGGCCGTCAGGCTTATATTATCTATCCGCTGATTGAAGAAAGTAGCAAGATGGATTATGAAAACCTCATGAAAGGATTTGAAGAAGTGAAATCATTTTTTCCGGAGCCGGCTTACTGGATCAGTATGGTGCATGGTAAAATGGATGCCAAATTAAAAGAAACGAACATGCAACGCTTTGTAAGCGGCGATACCAACATTATGGTAAGTACCACCGTTATTGAAGTGGGCGTGAATGTTCCCAATGCTTCGGTGATGGTCATTGAGAGTTCAGAAAAATTCGGGTTGTCGCAATTGCATCAGCTAAGAGG
>JBKJKD010000062.1:0-3714 GCA_046597635.1 Ferruginibacter sp.
TTTGCATTGTGTAAAGAGCACGGCATTCCGGTGCAGGTAAGTATGGGCGGCGGCTATTCTCCCGATATTAAAACCATTATTGAAGCACATGCCAATACGTTTAGAGTGGCAGCAGGTATTTTTTGATTTAGCGTGGAGAATTGTGTTTTTTTACCTTCTTCATTCGGGCCATCACTCCGTTTAACCACTCCTATTTTATTCCATTTTGAATAGCGGGACCTGGCAAATAGAAATACCAACTTAAAGAAACATTTAATGGAATATGATACAATAAAATATCCGAAAATTTGTTATTGCCCGGGTAGTTGCTATTTTCTAAAGGCTTGAATAGCGGTTCGTTACCACCAAATGGCAACCCATCTTCTTTAAATGATTAATAACTTTATTTTTAAAACTCAATCCAAATCGTGAAAAAACTTTTCCCCGCCGTTATCTTATTGCTTGTACTATTTGTAGGTAATTTATTAAGTAATCCAGCTTTTAGCCAGGCAGGCAGCAACGACGCTACATTTAACCCAACAGACATTGGGTTTGGTAATGGCGATGGCGCCAATGGTGCCATACAGGCCACGGCAGTACAAAGCGATGGAAAAGTAATCGTGGGCGGGGATTTTTTCTTTTTTAATAGTATGGCAATTAATAGAGTCGCCCGCCTAAATAGCAATGGTAGTTTAGATGCAACTTTTAATACGGGTACCGGAGCTGGCAACACTGTATATTCCGTGGCTTTACAAAGCGATGGAAAAATAATTATTGCGGGTTCCTTCAGCAGTTACAATGCAGTGTCATCAAGGGGTGTTGCCCGCCTAAACAGTGATGGTAGTATTGATGCCACTTTTATACCTGGCACCGGGGCAAACGGAACGGTAAATAAAACTGCCATACAAAGTGATGGGAAGATCATTATCGCAGGACAGTTTACAAGCTATAATGGAACGGCTACAAATAATATTGCCCGCCTCAACCCAGACGGAAGCCTTGACGCAACCTTTAACCCCGGCACAGGAGCGAATGGAACAATTAACGCAACAGCCCTGCAAACCGACGGAAAGCTGATCATTGCGGGACAGTTTACCATTTTTAATGGAACAGCAAGAAACTATATTGCCCGATTAAAAACAGACGGCAGCCTTGATGCCACTTTTAATCCTGGTACCGGGGCAGACAATTTCATATATGCTGTAAGCATACAAAGCGATGGCAGGATAGTTATTGGAGGTGACTTTAGTTTTTACAATGGTACCGGCAGAAACTTCATTGCCCGCCTAAACAGCGATGGAACTTTGGATGCAACTTTTAACCCCGGCGCAGGTGCAAACAACCCTTTGCGGGCAATAGCTATTCAAGCCGATGGTAAGATTATTTTCGGCGGAGCGTTTACAGATTATAATGGAAATGCAATAAGCGGGATAGGCCGCATAAACAGCGATGGAACATTTGATGCAACATTTAACCCTGGCACCGGCACAAACTCTACCGTGCAAACTGCATCCATACAACCTGATGGAAAAATTATAATCGGGGGCCTGTTTATTGTTTACAATGGGAAAGTAATTAATAGAATTACCCGGGTAAACGGGGACGGTACACTTGATGGTACTTTTAACCCGGTCACCGGGTCCAACTCCACTGTAGTAAGCAGTGCTATACAAAGTGATGGAAAGATTATTATAGCGGGGGCTTTCACAGTTTACAACGGAGCTATTGCAAATAGCATTGCACGCCTAAACAATGATGGTAGTATTGATGCAACATTTACTCCCGGAGCAGGAGCAAATAACTTCATTCAAGACATTGCCCTCCAAAGCGATGGCAAGATCATTATTGGGGGGGCGTTTACCAGTTACAACGGAACTTCTATAAACAGAATTGCCCGCCTCAACAGTGATGGAACATTGGATGGCTCTTTTAACCCGGGCTCGGGAGCAACCAGTACCGTTTTTAGTATTTCCTTACAAAGCGATGGAAAGATTGTTATCGGTGGTTTGTTTTTTATGTATAATGGAACAGCAAGAAGTAGAATTGCCCGCATCAACAGTGATGGTAGTTTGGATGCAACGTTTAACCCGGGCACGGGTGCCAACAACAACGTGACCACTACTGCTGTGCTAAGCACTGGCAAGGTGCTGATTGGCGGTAGTTTTACTGCTTATAATGGAACCGCCAGAAATTATATTGCACAGCTAAACAGCAATGGCACTTTGGATGCAACTTTCAACCAAGGTACCGGGACCACAAGCTTCGTTAACTGCATTTCCGAACAAGCTGACGGAAAGATCATCATTGCCGGCACTTTTTCGAGTTACAATGGCACAGCAGTAGGAAGAATTGCCCGCTTAAACAACAATGGCAGTATAGATGCAAGCTTTACCCCAGGCACCGGAGCTAATTCAACCATTCTTACTACAGCCATCCAAAGCGATGGAAAGATAATTATAGGGGGCGATTTTAATTTGTACACCGGAGCTGTGAGAAATAACCTTGCCAGGATAAATATGGATGGCACTCTGGATGTGAGTTTTTCGCCTAACCCCGGTGGGAATCTCAGCGTAAGAACCTCGGCCATACAAAGCGATGGAAACATTATAATTGGCGGCGCTTTTACAGCCTACGATGGCACCGGAAGAAACCGGTTGGTAAGGGTGTTGGGAGGCTTTACCGCAGTACCGTTGCGGTTAATCAGTTTTACAGGTAAAATAGCTGGCAGCAACAATCATTTGCAATGGCAAACAGACAGTGAACACAACAGCAAAGAATTTGTGGTAGAAAAAAGTAGTACGGGAAGTAATTTTACTGGAATAGCAACTGTAGCTGCCCGGGGAACCGGGGCTGGTACTTACGCCTGCATAGATAATGTACAAACGGGCATAGCTTTCTACCGTTTAAAAATGATAGATGTAGATGGAAGATTTACCTATAGCAGCATTATCAAACTCAATGCAAATAATGCGGTGCCAGTAAGTTTATTTCCCAATCCTGTAAAAGATGTAACAACGGTAACGGTACACAGCAGCCTTCTAAATAAGAACGCTGTGTTAACGAACATGCAGGGAGCGACACTGGAGCAAATAAAAATAAATGCCCAGTCGTTTACCGTAGATCTAACGGCTTACCCAGCTGGTGTGTATCTTTTAAAAGTAGAGGGTGCAGCCCTACAGAAAATTGTAAAAGAGTAATTGTAAAAACAACCAACAACTTATTTTAAATATCAGATAGATCTGTAAGGCTTCAAAACTTTGCAGGTCTATTTTTTTGCAATAAAACTGCTGCTCTTTGGAAACGTTCCGCCTTTGCAGCAGGATAATTTACACCCGCAAAAACCCCAGCTCATACACCATGGGTTGCAACTTTTCTGTAAGTGCTTTGTAGGCTTCTTCAAAAGCTTTGAAAGATACCGGTACAAAATCGCCGCTGGCATTGCGGGCCTGTAGGGCTTTGCGTATTTGGTACCAGCCCACATCGGCACGGTTTAGTTTGAGTTCGTCTCTTACGGTATGTACATCGGTATGGGCAAAATATGCCTGCCACAAAAGTTTGCCTTCTATCATCACGGCCGCTGCCTCTGGTGTTAAACCTATAAGGTTTTTAGAAACTGGTAAAAAGAATATTGATTGTTGACTTAGATGTGCACCAGGGCAATGGCACTGCAGAAATATTTACCAACAATAAAAAGGTGTTCACTTTTTCTATGCACGGCAAGGGAAATTATCCTTT
>JBKJKD010000078.1:0-6505 GCA_046597635.1 Ferruginibacter sp.
GCTATGTTGAGAACAATGGCGAAAACTGGTTTGCGTAAACTAAATTCAGATAAATTCATTGTCGTTATTTCGTTAGGATGATCACTTCCTGGTCAATGGTCAATAGGCAATGGGCAATAGGCAATTGTGAATGGTCATTAAGCAATATGCAATAGTCAATATGCAATAGGCAACCGGCAATAGGCAATAGGGAACCGGCAATGGTCTTATACTGCGACTAATATGAGCGGCTTTGACCTTTCACCTTTGACCTTTCACCATTCACCATTCACCATTCACCATTCACTTTTTACTTTTTAATTTTGACTTGCATCCCTATTGCTTAATCTTATTCAACTTTACCTTGCCATCTGGCTTTAAGCTCATGAGCCCCGTTGTGATGATGGTATCGCCCACTTTAAGTCCGTTGATAACTTGAACATTAGAACTGTCTCTGGCACCTGTGGTTACATCTTCAAAACTTGCCACACCATTTCGGTACACCGCTACCTTTTTGCCCCTTGCCTGTGGTATAATGGCCTGAGACGGAATCATGATGGCATCAGGATCAGGGTCGAATGTGGTTTTTACTTTTACGAACTGCCCCGGCAGTAACTTGCCATCATTGTTGGTCACCATGGATCGCACCATCAGACTCCGGTTTTCTTCGGATACGCCAGACTCTGTAGCCGTAATTCTTGCGTTGTAGTTTTTAAGGTTGCCCTCGGAAGTAAAACCAATGAGCTGGCCTATTTTTACCTTGTTACTATATCTTTCCGGAAGTGTGAAATCCAGTTTTAGCTGGCTGTTTTGACGGATTGTAGTTATGATGGTTTGAGGCGTTACGTAAGCTCCCGGGCTAATATTTTTTAAGCCGAGTGTACCGCTAAAAGGAGCCCTTATTTCGGTGCGCATGATGTTGCTGCGCACAATATTGATATCTGCCTTGAGGTTGTTGATGTCCAGCCGGGCCATATCTGCTTCCTGCTGGCTGATGCCATTTATTTTTAAAAGCTCGTTGTAGCGCTTGCTTGTCTGTTCGGCCACCTGCACCTGCACTTTTAATTTATTCAACTGTGCTACCAGGTCGCCATCATAAATTTTTGCAAGGAGGGTGCCTTTGCCCACCGTACGACCTTCTGCTTTGTTCAAATAAACGAGGCGTCCCGAAATTTCAGGATTTACTGCCGTCTCTTCGTTGGCAATGATAGAGCCCGGTAGTTCCAGGTTATCTGCCAGGGGAGTTGTTTTTACAATGTAGGCATCTACTGATGACACCGGCGGGCCAGCAGGGCGGCCTGCTGAAGCGGCAGCTTCTTTTTTTTCTTTACTGTTACAGGCTGAAACAATTAGAAGACAAACAATGCCAAGACTGGCAAAAGGAAAACTTTTAAGAGAAGCTTTTATCACAAATATTTATTTTATTAATCTGTTATCTTTAAAAATAGCTGATTTTATTGGGGATGGTTACCAAAAATGTATGACTGGTAGTTACATATCACGCAAAAAACTATTTCGATTTCACAAACAACGTATGTTTGATTTGGTTGGCTTTGTGCAACAATTCTTGCCGCTCATTACTCAGGATGGTAATATGTCCCATTTTTCTGCCGGGTTTGGTATGGGTTTTACCATACAGGTGCACAAAAACATTGTCCATGGCTAACACTTCTTCTAATCCTTCATAAATAGCTTCGCCTTCAAAACCTGGTGCACCGAGCACGTTTACGATAGCCGCAGGCATGATATGATCGGTGTTTCCTAGCGGGTAGCCCAGTAAAATGCGCCATACCATATCAAACTGGCTGGAGTAACAGGCTTCAATACTGTGATGGCCGCTGTTGTGAACCCTTGGAGCAGTTTCGTTTACCCAAACTTTGTCGTCATGATCTGTAAAGAGTTCTACAGCAAAAATGCCGGGGCTCTTCAGCTCCCTCACTACTTTCAAAGCAATAGCCTCTGCTTTCCACAAAACTTTTTCTGGCAATTGTGCCGGGCTAAGCTGGTGGCTCAATAAATTTAAGTGAGGGTCAAACACCATATCTACAGGTGAATAAATGGCAGTTTCGCCAGATTCACTTACTGCTATCATCACAGCAATCTCTTTTTTGATACTCACCATTTTCTCCAGCACTGCAGGCTCGTCAAAACCCTTGTGCGTATCGGCGGCCTGGTGTAGTAACTGCACACCACGCCCGTCGTAGCCGCCTTCTGCAAGTTTGTGCACTGCGGGTAAAAAATGATGGTGATCTTGTAGCGCCTCTTTATTTTGTGTAACTACAAACTCACTGGTAGGAATGCTGTGCAGCTGATAAAATTCCTTTTGCCAAATTTTATTTTTGATGATCTTCAGGGCTGACGGTTTGGGGTAAACCTTAACACCTTCCTCTTCCAGTTTCTGCAGGGCATCTTCGTTCACATTTTCAATTTCTATGGTGAGTACATCAAGGTGCTTCCCGAAATTATATACATCTTCAAAGCTGCTGATGTCTCCTTTTACAAAATGATGGCAAAGGTGTGCTGCGGGGCAATTAGCATCCTTTTCCATTACAAAAGTTTCTACGGGGTAATTAGCAGCCTGTTGCAATAACATTCTGCCTAATTGGCCTCCACCTAAAATACCTGCTTTTTTCATAGCGCAAATATAGAATCAGGAAGCTTAGCAGGGCGGGTATTTTTATTACCTTTGAACGAATGACTCCTGATTATCCCCATAAAAATTTTGGCGACAAGCGCACCGGCTACTCTCTTTTGATGTCGGCGCTTGCTATGGATGCTATAGGAATATAGCTGCCAGCACGGCTTGCCCACAACAGCCGTCTTTTTCCTGCATTCAGCATTTTGATTTTAAAAGCCAATTTTTAAACAGTTCAAACAATGAGTACCACTACAATTGATACAAGCGTACCTAAAACAGCTACCGACTTTTTACCCCTACATGGCACCGACTATGTAGAATTTTATGTGGGTAACGCCAAACAGGCTGCGCATTTTTATAAAACAGCGTTCGGTTTTCAGTCCCTTGCCTATGCTGGTCCAGAAACGGGTGTGAAAGATAAAGTGAGTTATGTGATACGGCAGAACAAACTCACATTTGTGTTAACTACGCCTTTGAGAATAAATAATGAAATAGCCGACCACATTTACAAACATGGCGATGGCGTAAAGTTCCTGGCTTTAAAAGTAGACAATGCAACGGATGCCTGGCAGCAAACTACCAGCCGTGGAGGACGTAATTACATTGAGCCGCAGACCCTCAGTGATGATGCGGGAGAGGTAGTAATGAGTGGCATTCACACCTATGGAGAAACGGTGCATCTTTTTATTGAGCGCAGCAACTACAACGGCATATTTATGCCTGGTTTTGTAAAATGGGAAAGTGCCTACAATCCCACTGAAACTGGCTTGCTCTATGTAGACCATTGTGTGGGTAATGTGGGTTGGAACCAAATGAACCCATGGGTAAAATTTTACGAAGAGGTGATGGGCTTCAAAAATATTCTAACCTTTGATGACAACGATATTTCTACAGAGTATAGTGCACTCATGAGCAAAGTGATGAGCAACGGAAATGGATATGTAAAATTTCCCATCAACGAACCGGCCGAAGCTAAAAAGAAAAGCCAGGTAGAAGAGTACCTAGATTTTTACAATGGCGAAGGCGTGCAACATGTGGCCATTGCTACTGCCGATATTGTGAAGACGGTGACGGAGCTGCAAAGCCGTGGAATTGAATTTTTAAAAATCCCCGACAGTTACTATACCGACGTACTGGATAGGGTAGGTAAAATAGATGAGGAGTTAGCTCCATTACAAAATCTAGGTATTTTAATAGATAAGGATGAAGAGGGTTACCTCCTGCAAATTTTCAGCAAACCATTGGAAGATAGGCCCACTTTATTTTTTGAAATCATTCAACGAAAGGGTGCGAAAAGTTTTGGCAAAGGTAATTTTAAAGCGCTGTTTGAGGCATTGGAGCGGGAGCAGGATGCAAGGGGAAATCTTTAAATGGCTGCAGAGATTTCAGAATTTCCGGGCCTTCAGTGTGGAAATTTTGAACGTTCAACTCCTGAAAATTTCTTTTAACATTCGCTTTTTCAATAAATTTTCTATTTTCACGTTTACAGCATTAAATCTCAATCTAAATATAAATGCCAAAACCGGGTTCCCAACTTATTTGTTTTTTTCTATGTCTACTTGGTTCAATCTCTTTGGTAGCCCAGCCAGCTTTCTCCGACAATAAGAAAGTTTCTGGTAAGGTTCTGGACGTGTATAATCGCACAGAGGATTCGGTGAAGAGACAATTTGAAAAGCAAAACCTGGTGTGGCCCCCTGCAGAAATGTATGTACGATCTTTTAAATACGATCGCCAGCTGGAAATCTGGGTGAAGGGAGACAGCAAAGAGCCTTTCAAATTATTTAAAACCTATAAAGTGTGTATGCAGAGTGGTACGATGGGCCCCAAAAGAATGGAAGGCGATTACCAGGTGCCCGAAGGATTTTACTACATCAATGAGTTCAATCCTAACAGTGCCTACCATTTGTCGCTTGGGTTGAATTATCCCAATACTTCCGACAGAATTTTGAGCGATGAAGTACGCCCGGGTGGCAATATTTACATTCATGGCAACTGCGTTTCTACAGGCTGCATTCCGCTGATGGATTTGCCAATGGAAGAGGTCTTCATTATAGCCAGCGCCGTAAAAGACAGGGCCATGCAGGATTTTATACCCGTGCATGTGTTTCCCATTCGTTACAATGTAAAAAAATCTGTAGACTACCTCAGCAATATCACAAAAGACAATGCAAGCCTCCAGGCTTTCAACAACAACATCAAATCGGCTTTTGACTATTTTGAAACCAAAAAGAAATTGCCGGTTATCATGGTCAATCAGAAAGGGGAGTATGTGTTTAATTGAACAAGTGAAATTATCGTAACAAATGTTGCTTTATAAATGAAACGCTGCTTTTTAAGAAGGCAGCGTTTTTTATTTAATGTTATGAACAATCGAAATTAAAAGGATTGAAAAAATCGCAAATTATCAGCGCATCAATGCCTGCAGGGTAACACTTGTTTTTTGTTCGAGAACGACCACTCTATCCCTGGTAAGTTTTTCAATACTGGCAGCATCGTAGTGGCGTATGGTAAGTAACGATAAATTTTTCTCCAGCTCCACATCAAACAGTACAGAAGCTTCTGCTGCAAGTGCATCAATTTTTTCTGCATGATCGTCAAAACAGCAGAACAAAGAAATAGCGGTGTTTTGCGACAAGTTTGGCTTCACTTTTACTTTTTCAAACAACTGGTGCAATTCCTCCACTGGCTTATCTTCTACAAACGAGAAATCCTTGCTTTTAAATTGCATTAGCACCTGATGCTCTTTAACTACTATCACCGGTGGGAGATTCTTCGGATTTTTGCTGCTAATAACTGTACCAGGCAGGGCAGGATTGATAAAGTTTTTTACGAGCAATGGTATGCCTTTGTTTTGTAGAGGCTTAATGGTTTTTGGGTGAATGACTTGTGCACCGTAATAGGCCATTTCTATCACTTCTGTGTAGCTCAGTTCATAAATATTAACGGCGTTTGAAAATTGTCGGGGGTCGGCACTCATCACAGCCTCTACATCTTTCCAAATGGTGACAGACTCTGCGGGGAGCAGGTTGGCAAAAATTGCTGCAGAATAATCACTGCCTTCCCTGCCAAGTGTGGTACTTTCATTTTCATCGGTTGCACCTATGAAACCCTGGGTGATCACCACATCCACTTCAGCAAACAACGGTAAAACTGTTTCTCTTACCTGCTGTTCAGTAATGATCCAGTCTACGCCGGCATCCCTAAAATTATTATCTGTTCTCACAATGTCCCTTACATCTACCCAGGCAGTTTTTATTTTTTCTTCTCTAAAATAATGGTCGAGTACGCTGCTGCTAAGAAGTTCTCCGCAGCACACCACCTGGTCATAGTAGTAATCGTATGACCGCACGGGTTTATCGTGCAGCAGCCATTCTATTTCGGTAAAAAAATCTTTCAGCTGATTTTCCGCCTGACGCCATTCAACGGTCACGAGGTATTTCAACAAGCTCAAATGACTATCCTTCAATTGTTCAAACAATTGAAGCGCTACCTCGTTTTTACCTTCGAAAAAAGCATCTACTATTTTTTCAAGGGCATTGGTGGTTTTGCCCATAGCCGATACCACAATCAGCAATTTCTCACCCTTATGCGTCTGTATTATGGAGCCGACATTTTTTATTTTATCTACGCCATTGATACTGGCACCACCAAACTTAAATACTTTCATTATTGTAAATTATCTGTTACTATTTCACAAACTGCAGATGCGCCTCTTCAAAATCTGTCACGGTCATGGTTGTATTTTTAATTGCCATACATTTAGGTAGGCCAGGAGGTTCATGCACCTAAAACATTAAAATCCCCTTACTTTTGAGCTGCAAATCTAATTGCTAATAGGTAAAATTGAAATTGTTTTATGGCCATCGATAGAAAAGTACAAACGCTGGA
>JBKJKD010000234.1:0-2859 GCA_046597635.1 Ferruginibacter sp.
TAAAACTCAGTACTGGACTCATCATAAGTTTTTATATCGAATTTAATATTTAGGAGTGTCAAAAAAGTGATGCATAAAAAATTGGTTCTATTTCTCAATGTCAAAAATATTTCGCCAACTTCTCTTTTAGTTCAGCAGGCATCTCACATCGTTTCATGGTAGATGCCTGCATAAAGTAAAGGGTAACATCACCCACGTTTAGCAATTCATCCTGTTGGTTATATATTTCTGAATGAAAAGTGATTTTGTGATGCAGTGGTAATTCTCTTAAACTCGTTTTTACGTTGATCATATCATCATATTTGGCCGGTCTTAAAAACTTGCTGTGAATATCTACCACCGGCATAATGATGCCCATGGCTTCAATGTCTTTGTAGGTATAACCCAGCACCCGGATGGCTTCCCCACGGCCTATTTCATAAAATTGCGCATAGTGGCCGTGGTAAACTACTCCCATCTGATCGTTTAGTGCGTAATGTATGCGTATCTGTGTTTCTGTTGTGTACACGGTTTAGGGTTTAGGGTTTAGGGTTTAGGGTTTAGGGTTTAGGGTTTAGGGTTTAGGGTTTTTTTGGATTTGCAAGTTCCTATATTTTCAGAGTTATTGGCCCTTCACCTCGCCTACCAGCGAAGAGCTTCGTCATTTTCAGCTTTCACCATTGACATTTTTTATACCCCGCCTAGGAGTGGACAGCTTCAGCCTTTCACCTTTGACCTTTCACCTTTGACCTTTCACCCTTGGCCTTTCACCTTTGACCTTTCACCCTTGGCCTTCCACCTTTCGCTATTTCCCCACCATACCATCTACACTAATTCTGCCGGGGCCTACTAATAACAACACTACATAACAAGCAAGGTAAAGAGACGCCATCTCAGCTTCGCCAAAAAAATCTGTGTTGTGTACTTTAAAAATAGCTACACCCATTACCACAATCAGCGGTATAGAGGCAAGCCGGGTGAGTAAACCGATGATGATAAATAGTGCACAAAAGAATTCTGCAAAAATGGTGAGAGACAAAGAAGTTGCCTGCCCCATGCCAAGAAAATTCATAAATTGCCCCTTGTATTTGGCAAAATTTACGAGTTTATCGTAGCCGTGTTTCGTCATCAGTGCGCCGGAAACCACTCGAAGAAATAGCATGGCAATATTGAAAGCGCCGGCCGAATAATGGGTTGATAACAGTTTTTTCATTAGAATTGGTTTTAAATAGTTTGGGCGAAAATAATAAAAGTCATCTTCATTCGGCTGATAGAAACTGAAATAAACATTTTTCTTTTACCAGTCCTTTAACAGCATGTGCCCATAAGATTTCCTTTGTTTACAGTGTGCTAGTATCCCAGTGTTTGGAATAGTGTTTGCTGGTGCAGTCAAAGATTTACATTTGCAATCGAAATCATTCAACTAACCCACCAATGAATCGTATACTTTATTCGCTGCTGCTTTTGCTGGCAGCCACCGCTACATCATACGCTCAGCCCACACATACCATCACAGACCCGGAAAGAAAATACAAAGAGGCCAAAGAGTTTTTTGTAAAAGAGCAATATGCCCTGGCATATCCCATGATGAAGGAATTAAAGCAGGCCTATCCTGCCAATACCATCAGCGATCATACTTATTTAAATGATGACATCAACTATTATTACATAGCCTGCCAGTTGAAGCTGATGCATGATGTGGCAGAACAAGAGGCCATTCACTTCATCAATACCGCCATCAATGAGCCCCGCAGGCAAATCCTTAGTTTTCACCTAGCGCACTATTTCTTTTTGAAAGATGAATTTGAAAGAGCCATTCAATATTTTGACCTTGCCGGATACAACAATCTGAGCAATGATCAGATTGCCGATGCAAAATTTGAAAAGGCCTACGCCCATTTTAATTTGAAACAATTTGCACAAGCCAAACCGCTCTTCAACGAGATACACCAACTGCCAGACAATAAATATTATATACCTGCCAACTATTATTACGGTTTTATTTCTTACTACGATAAACAATACGCTGAGGCGCTGAAGTCTTTTAAACTGGTAGAATCGCATCCCGACTACAAAACAGTAGTGCCGTACTACATTGCCGAAATCTATTATTTCCAAGGGAAAAAAGATGAAGCACTCGCTTATGGTGAAACCGTTTTGGGCAGGGGAGGTTCTATGTATTATGAGAAGCAATTGAAATTGCTCACCGGGCAATTGTATTTTGAAAGAAAGGATTATGAAAAGGCGCTTCCCTTGCTGGAAGATTATGTAGCCAGCAGTCCGAAAGTGAGCAAAGAGGTTTTGTATGAACTCAGCTACAGTTATTACAAGCAAAACAAATTTGAAAAAGCAATAGAAGGTTTTAAACAGTTGAGCAGTGAGCGTGATTCTATGGGGCAAAATAGTATGTACCTGTTGGGTGATCTTTACCTGCGTACCAACCAGAAAGCCAATGCCCGCACCGCCTTTCAGTACAGTGCTTTTAACAGCAGCAATGCAAGGCAGCAAAAAGTATCTCGTTTTAATTATGCAAAATTATCTTACGAATTGGGTTACCAGGATGTGGCCCTGAACGAGATGAAAAACTACATCCGGGATTATCCGAACTCTGAATACGATGTAGAGGCTAAGGAAATTCTCGTAAGCCTCCTGACCAACACCAACAATTTTAAAGATGCCCTTGCCATGTATGCAAGCTTCGACAATCCCACGGCTTCTATGCAAAAGGCTTACCCGAGAATTTTATATGGAAGGGCGATTGAACATATCAACGACCAGGAACTTTTGCCGGCAGATGATTTATTAAGCAGGGTAATAGCCAATAGTTTGAGTGGCAATATTCTTCCCTATGCGCATTTCTGGAAAGGTGAACTGGCGTAT
>JBKJKD010000266.1:0-10607 GCA_046597635.1 Ferruginibacter sp.
ACTTTTTTAAATTTACCAGGCAAATAGAATCCAGTGTTTTACCAGTTGCTTTGCTCTTGCGGGTTTGCTCCCGGTATAGTTTGATCATGGGCTCGGGCAAATGTTGCAGATCGAACAGCGTACCCAACTGATAAGGATTGGAGCCCGTAAACTCATTTTTCTGAAAAACAGTCTCCTGCCCAAATACTTTGTTGTAGTTATCGGATACCACCAACGTGGGGCAAAGCACTGTTTTTTTATCCTTTAATAATTTTACAAAATCATCTGTTACCACTTCATCGTCTACGCTGTGCACCAGGTAATCTGCCCCGTTTTCTATAGATAATTGCGCAGCAATTCTCTCTGTAGCATGCACGGCTACTTTTAAATTATTTTTATGCGCCTCTTCAATGATGGCTTTGATCATCGGTAGATGTTTGCGGGCCACCTCTTCCTTATTAGCTCCCATTACGATGTACCAAATTTTTATAAAATCCGGTTTGTAGGGCAATTGAGCCTTCACCATGGCCCTACCCTCTTCTTCTGTTTTAACAAGGTTAAAGGGTTCGTCCTTACCCAAATTTTTGAAAGCTTCGGGCTCATAGGTAGTTAATAACGGGCCCGTCATGTACACCGCCGGAGCATAGCTTTTATCCTTAAAATCATTTCGCAATTCCAGCATGTTATAATTCGCCCCTACATCTATCACACTCGTAATACCCAGCCGGGTATTTCTCCGAAGCACATCTTCCATATTCGTTTTACCAAACTCAATTTCCTTTTCGTAGGGAGTGTACTTTTTAAGATCAATGGCATCGGGCCTTGTGTACAAACCACCACTTTGAAAAAAATGGATGTGGGCATCCGTCATACCGGGCATTAGAAATTTGCCGGTACCATCTATAACAACTGCACCCGCCACCGGCGTTGCTTTTTTTGTACCCACCGCTTCTATTTTATTTCCCATAATGCTAACCGTTGCATTGGGGACTAATCGCTGTTTTTCAACATCCAGCAAAGTAACGTTGGTAATAATTGTTTGAGCACTGCCTTGCAATGCCAGCAACATTGATAAAAATAGTATCCTCATCGTTTGATTAAATTTAGGTGAAAACACGATTGAGTTTAAAAGATACTATACAAAACCGGGAAAGTATAATTTTGTATAATCAGTAGCGAAGGATTTTTTACAAAAATAAAAAAGAGCATCCCTGGTAAGACGCTCTCTCGTTATTGTAAACGCATTCCACTTTTTGCAAATGCTGTTAGGATGGCTGTATGGTTTGGATAGTACGCTCGATCTCGCTAGCCGGACGTTCACCACCAGCATGGTTGATGCCATTTTTTATCTATGAACAAGGTTACAGTGCGAAAAAAAACTCCTTGCGGAGCTTTGATTTATTGTTTGCCAATGGTGATTTTTATAAAAGGTCTGTCCAGTTGCACATTACCTGCCAGCGCAGCAGCATTTGGAACTTCGTCCGGCATCTGCCGAAGGTAACTGCCAGTTGTAATTTTCTTGAGGGCACTGGCAAGGCAACTCTCGGTAGGGTCACCCCAATCCTTGTCAAGTCCATCTGCTACCACAGCATCTACAGACAGTCCATTAAAATAACTGCCTTCTCCATTCTTGTTGGTCGTTTTAAACGATACCGGAAAAACATACCAGTCGCCTACGGGCTGCGGAAAGAATCCTACCGGCTTGCCATGTGTAGCCGTGGGTCCAATCAATTTTACGTCCATGTAAGGCTTCAGTGTGTTTACTAAAAGCTCACTAGCCGAGGCAGTACTTCGGGTAACAATGAAGTAGAGAGAAGTAAGATTGAGGCTGCCCATTTTTTGAAAGTAAGAAGTGCTGTTGCTTGCACTATTTTTTGCATTGTAAACTTGCTTCATCATCAGGCCACCCTGTGCGCTCGCAGGGGCCATGTAGTTCGCCATCATTTCGGCCAGCGACACATAGCCACCACCGTTGTATCTTAAATCTACCACCAAGTCTGTAACCTGGCTGCCGGCAAAGCGGCTAAATACAGCTTGTAGTTCTAAACTTACTTGTGCAGTATTTCCTAAGAAAGAATTATACACCAGGTACCCGATGCGCTTGCCACCAATATTATAGACAGTATCCAGGTAAACCGGCTTTTCGGTGTAGTGAGCCGCTTGCAATGTCGTTGCCTCGGTTGCATTATCGGGTTTCACAAATTTAAAACTCGTGCTGGCAGATTCATAAACATTTTTAATGATGTAACCAGCGTTGCCGATAGTCATGTTGGTACTGCCATTTAATTCTGTAATGCGCCAGCCTCTTTTAATCCCTGCCCTTCCTGCGGGCGAGTTGGGCTCCACTAATCTGACTCTCAAATCTCCTTCGGCTTTAAAAAAAACAGTAAGACCAAAATCACCGGCATCGTTAGCCACGTCGGCCAGCAAACTCATTCCGCCTGCCTGGCGATCCCAGTCTACTTTTTTCATAGCGAAACTCCATTTGTCTACAGGCGCACCGAAGCCAGGTTCGATACTGTAAGGCCGGATGCCTCGCATAATATCAGCGGGGTCGTTATAGCTCCGGGCATTAAAACTATCCGGTATTTGGGTATTCCAGAGGTATAGATCTTTCGCAAAAAACAAACTACTGTCTTTTATTTTGTCTGCCGAGGCCGCAACTATTGGAGTGGTTACCACCAATGGAGTAGGTACCACATCAGGTATGGCCTTTTTACAGGCCAAAAACAAAGTGCCTGCAAGGAGCACCAACATTGTTGTGGAAAGCATTATTTTTTTCATAAATAGACAGGGGTTTTAAAAGATAAGGTACGTGCAAAAGACCTGCAGCGTTTCGGTAAGCCCGCTCTAATTAACTTGATTTTATATAAATTTTTACAAAATAAGTGCTCACTTTTTTATAACCGCCATAAAGAATAATTTTTCGTTGGCTTGCAAACATATTAAGAAGATTACCTATGGAATATAGCGCAAAAAAAGAGCATCCGTAAGTGGATGCTCTTTATAAAACTTACGATTTTAAAATGGTGACAATACTAGGCGTCCTTACCATGACACTGTTTGTATTTTTTACCGCTTCCACATGGACAAGGATCGTTTCTACCAATTTTAGGTTCTACCCTTACCGGCGCCTGCTTTACAGGAGTGGACGGATCGAAGTAATCCCTTTCATTGGCAGCGTAATCATCACCTGCAGCATCTATTTCTGCCTTGTTCACATTCATGCGACTCATATCTGTTTTCTCTTCTCTTCCTTCCTTTATTTTCCCACTGTTCGTTTCTTCCATCGGTATGCCGGCGTGGCTCAGGAAGCTTACAATGTCTTTGTTCACCTGATCATCCATTTGTTTAAAAGAACTATAAGCTTCTATTTTGTAAATCACCAGTGGATCCTTCTGCTCGTAACCCGCAGTTTGCACACTCTGGCGCAAATCGTCCATGGCACGCAGGTGCTCTTTCCAGGCATCATCAATAAGAGAAAGGGTAATGCTCCGTTCTAAAGAACTGCCGAGTTCCATACCATTGCTTGCAAGGTATTTATCCAGGTTGGCCAATACCTGTATACCTTTTTTACCATCGGTAAATGGAACAGCTACATTTTCAATATGGTTGCCCTGCTCCTTACGGATGTTGGTAATGATGGGCAAGGTTTGTTGTGCCAAAGCTTCCTTCTTACGACTGTAAAGTGTAACGGCTTCGCTGTATAGTTTTTCTATTAGCAGCGCAGCATTCTCTTTATCCAGTTCGGGTGCGGTGATGCTGGTATCAATGCCAAAGTTCATGATCACTGCCAATTTGAAACCTTCAAAGTCGTTGGTTTCTTTGAATGAATTTACGAGGCCATCTGCCACAGAATAAAAAGCATTATCCAAATCGAGCGCCAGCCTTTCTCCAAACAAGGCATGGTTGCGTTTACCATAAACCACATTCCTCTGTTTGTTCATCACATCATCATACTCCAGCAAACGCTTACGAATGCCAAAGTTATTTTCCTCTACTTTCTTCTGTGCTCTTTCAATGCTCTTGGTGATCATGCTGTGCTGAATCACTTCTCCCTCTTTGTAACCCATCCTGTCCATTAGGCCGGCGATACGCTCACTGCCAAACATGCGCATAAGATCATCTTCCAAAGACACATAAAAATTAGAACTTCCGGGATCTCCCTGGCGACCGGCACGACCACGCAACTGCCGGTCTACACGTCGGCTTTCATGACGCTCCGTACCTATGATCGCCAAGCCACCTGCGTCTTTAACGCCTGGCCCGAGTTTGATATCCGTACCACGGCCGGCCATGTTGGTAGCGATGGTTACGGCACCTGCCATACCAGCTTCGGCCACTACCTGCGCCTCCCTGCTATGTTGCTTCGCATTTAAAACATTGTGAGGAATATTTTTTTGTTTCAACATGCGGCTGAGCAATTCACTTACTTCTACCGATGTGGTACCTACCAGCGTTGGCCTTCCATCTTGCCTGTTGGTTTCTACCTGGTCTATAACAGCCTTGTATTTTTCTCGCTTGGTTTTATACACCATGTCCTGTTCATCTTTTCGGATCAGCTTTACGTTGGTAGGAATAGAGGCAACGTCTAATTTATAAATACTCCAAAGCTCTGCAGCTTCTGTTTCGGCAGTACCCGTCATACCACAGAGTTTGTGGTACATCCTAAAAAAGTTCTGCAAAGTAACCGTAGCGTAGGTTTGTGTAGAGGCTTCAATTTTCACATTTTCTTTGGCCTCTATGGCCTGGTGTAAACCATCGCTGTAGCGGCGACCTTCCATGATACGGCCCGTTTGCTCGTCTACAATTTTTACCGCTTCTTCCATCACCACATACTCAATGTCTTTTTCAAAAAGGGTATAGGCTTTTAGCAATTGTTGCACGGTGTGTATGCGGTCTGCCTTGAGCGAATATTCATTCAGCAGATTTTCCTTGCGCTGCAGTTTTTCTTCAGCGGTCATATCTGTTTTGTCAATATCGCTCAGCTTGGTTGCAATATCGGGCAGTACGAAAAATTCTTCGTCTTCGCCTTGTCCTGTTATGAGTTGAATCCCCTTATCGGTAAGTTCTACCTGGTTGTTTTTTTCGTCAATAGAAAAATACAATTCCGTATCTACCTTAGGCATTTCTTTTTGTTGATCGGCCAGGTAATAGTTTTCTGTTTTCTGAAGTTTCACCCTCATGCCCGGCTCACTCAAAAATTTAATAAGGGCGCTGTTCTTGGGTAAACCACGGTGAGCTCTCATCAAGGCAAGACCGCCATCTTTGGGATCATCATTGCCCTCTGCAATTTTTTTCTTGGCTTCAATTAAATATTGATTGGTAGCTTTCTTCTGTACTTCAATCAGGCGCTCTATGCGTGGCTTCAAATCGAAAAATTGCTGCGTATTGTCACTATGACCCACCGGGCCGCTAATAATAAGCGGTGTACGTGCATCATCTATCAATACACTATCCACCTCATCTACCATAGCAAAATGGTGTTTGCGTTGTACCATTTCATCGGGGCTATGCACCATGTTATCCCGCAGGTAATCGAAACCGAATTCGTTGTTGGTACCATAAGTAATGTCTGCGTTGTAGGCATTGCGACGGGCATCGCTGTTGGGTTCGTGCTTGTCTATACAATCTACCCTCAGGCCGAGCCACTCAAAGATGGGACCGTTCCACTCACTATCTCTTCGGGCCAGGTAATCGTTCACTGTTACGATGTGTACGCCTTCGCCAGCAAGGGCGTTGAGGTAAGCCGGCAAAGTACTTACCAGCGTTTTACCTTCACCGGTAGCCATCTCTGCAATTGTACCACTGTGCAACACCGCACCACCTATAAGCTGCACATCGTAATGCACCATGTTCCAGGTAACAAGTCCCCCGGCAGCAGACCAGGAATTTTTAAAATGTGCCTCTTCTCCAATTATCGAAATATGATCTTTTTTGGTAGCCAGTTCCCTATCAAGGTCGGTAGCTTTTACCACCAGCACTTCGTTTTCTTTAAAACGGCGACTGGTTTCTTTTACCACAGCAAAAGCTTCTGGCAAGAGTTCTTTTAGAATCTCTTCTATCTTTTTATCCCTGTCTTTTTTTAGCTCGTCTACTTCTTTGTATATGATGTCTCTGCCATTTATTTCAGAAACCGGCAAGGATTCTGCATCCTTGCTTTTGGCTACAATGGTTTCGTCTATTTCAGTAAGATACTCCTTGATGCGGGCTTTAAATTCTACGGTCTTATTGCGCAGCTCATCGTTGGTTAAGGATTGATATTCGGCAAAATAGCGATTGGCTTTTTCTACCTGGGGCATAATGAGTTTTACATCTTTCTCGCTCTTGCTACCGCCAAAAATTTTGGAAATGATACCTAACATAAGTTTAATATAAGTGTAATGCTATAATGTTGTTGGTTGGTTTCAATACAAGTCAAATATGGTGCTATTCGTTTTCTATAGACAAATTGACAGGCTGGCAAAGGTAATCAAACAGATTTAGTTTAAATTAAGGCAGTTTTATAAGGTAGAAACCTGGAACATTGCCGGTTAAAGTTCAATTGAGGAAAGGGCTGGCATTTGTTTATGTGACCGGGATAGACTGTACAATCCTCAATGGGGCTTTCTAACAAACAATAGATTTCGCATAAAGGGCAGGAAAGAACCGTCCTCACTGTGAAATAGATCGACAATGAATCGTTATTTCTTTGTCTCCGTTGTTCCTTTGTATGAAAAATCCGCTTTTGAGATAGCGTGTAAATAAATGACTTCTAATGGCTGAGTTTTCAAAAAGAATAGGTTGCGAATTGATGGACACTCGATCTGATGGGAGAACCATTTGATCTCCGAACCTGGTTGACGAAATAAAAGCATATCCACATAACTCACATTACAACTCAACATCTTCTTGTAATTACAACAAAGAAAACACCCAAGCTGCCAGCAAAGCTCCAACAACAGGACCTGCTACCGGTATCCAGCTGTAGCTCCAATCGCTGTCTCTTTTGTTTTTGATGGGCAAAACGAAATGCGCAAATCTTGGAGCTAAATCCCGGGCAGGGTTGATGGCATAGCCAGTGGGCCCACCAAGTGCCAGGCCAATACCAAGTACTACCAATGCGACCGGCAATGCATCCAAAGTGCCCAAAGATGCTGCGGAAGGAGACATGGCTAAGGCTGCAAAAGTGAGTACAGCTGCTCCAATGATCTCAGTTGTCAGGTTGTGAGGAACGCTTCTGATTGCTGGGCCCGTGCAAAAAACAGCTAGCTTAAGATCCTTATCTTCTGTTGCGTCAAAATGTTGCGCATAAGCTAGCCAAACAATCACGGAACCCAAAAAGGCCCCCGAGATTTGCCCGGCTATATAGGGTAAAATCATTTCAGACTCAAAGCCTTTAAACAATGCAAGCGCAATAGTAATGGCGGGGTTCAAGTGACCACCACCACCAAGATTGTTAGAGGCATACACTCCCATAAACACAGCCATGGCCCAGCCAAATGTAATTACGATCCAGCCGCTGTTTTGCCCTTTGGTTTTGTTCAACACCACATTGGCCACCACCCCATCACCAATGATGATGAGCATCGCTGTGCCAATAAATTCGCCGATAAATGCAGACATATGGAAAGTGTTTTAAGGTTTTAAGTTTGGTAACCATCATAGAGCAACCATGTTAATCTTCGGCCCAGGCTTGCGCCGCCTTCACGGCTCTTTTCCAGTTTTTTTGCAGGCCGGTTCTTTCATCACGGGTCATGGTGGGTGAGAATTCTTTGTCCATCTGCCAGTATTGTTGCAACTCGTCTATATCTTTCCAAAAACCAACTGCCAGGCCGGCGAGGTAGGCTGCACCAAGGGCCGTGGTTTCTGTTACCTGCGGCCGAATAACTTTTGTATTCAAAATGTCTGACTGAAATTGCATCAAATTATTATTGATGGTGGCCCCGCCATCTACCCTTACTTCTTTAATGGGCAAACCTGCATCTGCTTCCATCGATTTTAAAACATCCATCGATTGAAAAGCGATACTTTCTATGGCGGCCCGGGCAATGTGTGCATCTGTGCTTCCCCTTGTAATACCCACAATAACACCCCGGGCATGTTGGTTCCAGTAGGGTGCCCCAAGACCCGTAAAGGCAGGGACCATATAAACTCCTCCATTGTCTTTTTCTTTAGACGCCAGCGCTTCTACATCCCCTGAAGTTTGAATAATTTTTAGTCCGTCTCTCAGCCACTGCACTACGGCGCCACCAATAAAAACACTTCCTTCCAGCGCATATTGAACTTGTCCATCTACTTTCCAAGCGATGGTAGTTAGCAAATTATTTTTAGAAGCAACGGGTTTACTCCCGGTATTCATCAACATAAAACAACCGGTGCCGTAAGTATTTTTTACCATACCGGGCTGCGTGCACATTTGTCCAAATAAGGCTGATTGCTGATCTCCGGCAATACCACCTATCGGGATGTTTACCGCCGTCAAAATATTTTGGGTGTGGCCATACACTTCGCTGCTGCTTCGCACATCAGGAAGCATAGAAGCTGGAATTCCAAACAAACTCAATAATGCTTCATCCCATTTCAATTCATGAATGTTGTACATCAAGGTGCGGGAGGCATTAGATACATCTGTGGCATGCACCTGGCCATTCGTCAATTTCCAAAGCAACCAACTATCTATAGTTCCAAAACACAGTTCACCTTTGTCAGCCTTTTCCCTTGCGCCTGCTACATTTTCTAAAATCCACTTTACTTTGGTGCCAGAAAAATAGGCATCGGTCACCAAACCGGTTTTATCTTTTATGGATTCGGCATGGCCATCTTTTTTGAGCGAATCGCAATAATCTGCCGTTCTTCTATCTTGCCACACGATAGCATTGTAAACAGGCTGGCTTGTTTTACGATCCCATACCACGGTAGTCTCTCTTTGATTGGTGATACCAATGGCCGCTACATCATGAACCGTGATGCCTGCTTTAAGAATTGCTTCTGTAGCTACGCCTAACTGTGTGCTCCATATTTCGTTGGCGTCGTGCTCTACCCAACCGGGCTGCGGAAATATCTGGGTAAACTCTTTTTGCGCTATGGCAACGATGTTGCCTTTTTTATCGAAGATGATGGCACGGGAACTGGTAGTGCCCTGGTCCAGGGACAAAATAAATTTAGACATGGCAAGTTTTTAAGCAATTAAAAATACTGATAAATTGAACAGGCAAACCTTTATTAAAAAATGATTGCGCAAATACAAATAGGGATCATTTATTTTGAATGACGAAGGTCATACCGAGCCTTTTTGTTATCTACTTTTTTCATATAGATTCTGAATGTCTGTCTGCGTCTTACTTTGCCTTTCGTCATTTTAAGATGTATTGCTCAGATAATTCATCGAAGGCTTTCAGCTGACTTTCTTTCCAATGCTCATCTCTACCCAGTTCGGTTGCCATGATGGCTGCCACCTCTGGTGCGATGCGCCGGCTCTCTTTAGCATTTAAAAACAGGGCCCTGGTTCGCCGGCTTAAGACGTCTTCCAGCGTTCGGGCCATCTCATGCCTTATGGCCCAAATGATTTGTTGTGGGTGAATTTTTAATTCTTCGCTCAGCCATTGCTGTGAGCGGCCATTCATTTCTGCTCTCAACGAAACTTCATCGCTTCCATAAAAATAAAATGGATTGCTCCAATCTGTATTGGTTTTATAACCGTGAATATGCATAGTGCTGGTGGTGGAGTTCTTGTGTGGCCACAGCAATTCGTTTTCTATCCTGTCCACCATATCCTCGCCCATTTTACGGTAAGTGGTCCACTTGCCACCGAGTATAGTAAAGAGTTTAGAAGAGGAAACGATGATCTTGTGACTGCGGGAAATTTCCTTCGTTTTTTGTTGTCCTTTTTGAGGAGCAGCCAGCGGTCTTAGCCCGGCAAAAACACTGAGCACATCGCCTCGTGTAGGCTTGGTCGTGAGATAAGCAGCTGCGTTTTCCAGAATGAAGGCAATTTCTGTTTCCAATGCTACCGGCTCAAGAGAGGCATGTTCTACCGGAGTATCAGTAGTGCCCACCACTACTTTGCCATGCCATGGCACTGCAAACAGAACCCTTCCATCGCTCGTCTCCGGAATCATTAGCGCATGTTCGGAAGGGAAAAATGATTTATCCAATACAAGGTGTACACCCTGGCTCACACAAATAGTTTTTTCGCTCCCGGGTTTATCCATTTGCAGAATATCATCTACAAAAACACCCGTGGCATTCACCACCGCCCTGGCACGAACTTCCATTATTTCGTTTTGCTCTAGTTCCAGAAGCTGGGCACCGGTAATTTTCCCCGCTCCATCCTTCAACAAGCCCGTAACTTTTACATAATTGATGGCCTCGCCTCCTTTTTCCAAAATGGTTTGTGCAAGATTGAGTGCGAGGCGGGAATCATCAAACTGTCCATCATAATAAAGCACGCCCCCTTTTAAAGCTCTCTTTCTAATGCCGGGTAATTTGGCGAGGGTTTCACTGGCAGATATAAAAACAGAACTTCCCAAACTCAACTTGCCAGATATCCAATCATAGAACTTAAGCCCTATGCTGTACTTCAAGCGATCCCATAGACTGTAAACTGGTACAATAAAAGTTTGATCTTTTACCAGATGAGGGGCGTT
>JBKJKD010000279.1:0-3555 GCA_046597635.1 Ferruginibacter sp.
ATCGGGTTGCTCTGCTATCAGTTCAACTTTTCCGAAATTGATACGTTTAGCAGCGGTTGATTTTGTTGCAGACATATTGTAATTAAAACGTTTTAGTGTGCGTGGGCCTTCAATTGAGTGTGGACTGGATACAAGTAGTGCCACTAACCCGAAATTAAAGGAGGGCAAAGGTAGGAAATAAATTTTACAAATAAGTAGCCATCAAGAGATTTTTGGCTCATTTGGTAAGATTTTTGTTGTTTTGGCAACCCACTATCATATTCCCTTTTTTAATAAAGTTGTGGAAGCTATCTAACAGCAAATCTAAAACCTTACCCAGACTTCTATTTAACCCCTGTTGCTTATGTTTCTAACAGCTGCTTCTCCAGTTTGGTTGCATTATAGAAAAAGAAAGCTGTTTAGGTTTATTCGAAACCATCCTGAAAAGTAGATCGAGGTCTGGTGCCCTTTTGCAGATCGGGGCTTAGCGACTATTTAACTTTACGAGCGCTGTGAATCCACGGGCTCCATCCTGGTAAAACGGCATAAGGGTATAGTTACGGAACTGCTTTCTTTTATGAAAATGTGGCACAAGTATACCCGATAAAACTCCCAGCGGAATACCAGTCATTACGTCTGTAATAAAATGCTGCCCTGCTCTAATTCTAAGAACGCCGGTTGCCAGTGATGCTGCACCAGCTGCAGAATATAAAATCCATTTATTCTTCATCTCAGGGTGATAGTCGCTGTAAACCTTGGCCATAAAAAAGGTAGAAGTGGCCACTACCGCCGGATGCCCGGCGGGGAAAGAGTTGCGGGAGCCTCCGCCTGTTCTGGAACTTATTGGTAGGTCTGCGTTATAAGCATAGGGACGAAAACGAGTGGCTATCATTGATGCGCTGGTGTAAACGGTTCCCGTTATGGCCATAGCTTCTAGGTACAGTAAGCCCACTCTCGGTGCGTCTTTTCTTATCTTTTTATCTAACAACAATAGTAAAGGTGCAGGCATAGAACCATAGAAGAAAAGGTCACTTGCTTTCTTTGCTTTTTCAGAATAGTTTTTGGTTATGGGCCGATCCAGTGAATTGAGATTCGCCGGATTGAGTGCTAGTATTTCTGCATCAGGCACACGGTCCCGTCCATAAATTTTTGTAAATGCGAATAAAGTCCAACCGACACCGCCTACCGTAAGTGGAATATCTACTCCATATTTCATTTTATAAATACTGGCTCGTTTTGTTTCAACACTATTTGGAAAGGATGTGGTATCTCTCTGTTGACCAAAAGAAAATCCAGCATAAAGAAAGGACACAGAAAGCAGCGTAAATAGTTTCATAGATATATTTATTTGCATGGTTTATCCAATTATTATTCCAACATGATAAATCAAAGCGTTTAGACTCTGCGGCCCTGAAGGCTGGGGAAAATTATTCGCTTATTGCGCCTATATTTTCATGGCCTTAACCAAAGAAATGGCGGAGAGTTATAGCATCAGCAGCCATTAATACAGAATGGAACTTTCTAAAAATACGATTGGGATACTTTCATTACAGAGTAATGCAAATAAAAAGTCCCCGAAACTTTCGGGGACTTTTTAGAGTTATTTAGAGCGAAACTTAAGCTATCTCAACATCAGCACCTGCATCAGTTAATTTAGTTTTAAGTTCTTCAGCTGTTGCTTTATCAACACCTTCTTTAACTGGTTTTGGAGCGCCATCAACTAAATCTTTAGCTTCTTTCAAACCTAAACCTGTAAGGTCTTTAACGATTTTTACAACTGCAAGTTTGTTAGGACCTGCTGCTTTCAAAATAACGTCAAATGCTGTTTTTTCTTCAGCTGCTGCCGGGCCATCGCCACCTGCGCTCACTACTACTGCAGCTGCGGCTGGTTCGATACCATATTCTGATTTTAAGAATTCAGCTAATTCCTGAACTTCTTTTACTGTTAAGCCTACTAAGCTTTCTGCTAATACTTTTACGTCTGCCATTTTGTTTACATTTTTTCCGCCTTCATTGATCCCGATAGCTATCGAGACTCCGGCGGTAGTTTAAAAAAATTGTTTCGCCCTAATTATTTTAATACCCTATTGGCAATGGTATGTATGCTTTAATTATTCTGGTTTTGCTTCTTCAGTTGCAGGAGCATCTGCTGCCGGTGTTTCTGCTGCTGGCGCTTCTGCTGCTGGTGCTTCAACTTCAGGAGTTTCTGCTGCCGGCGTTTCCGCTGCAGGAGTTGCTTCAGCCGCTGGAGCTACCGCTGCTGGCGCTGCTTCTGCTACCGGAGTTTCCGTAGCTTCTTCTGCCTTGGCTGCATCTTTGTTTTGTAATGCACCCAACACTCGCTGGATAGGAGCCTGCAATAAACCGATCACTTCACCGATCAATTCATTTTTTGTTTTGATCTGAGTAAGTGCTTTTAATTGGTTGTCGCCAACAAACACATCACCGTTGATGAAAGCTGCTTTCAACACGGGTCTTTCGTTGTTGTTTGCTTTACGAAAGCCGCTGATAATTACAGCTGGATCCTTAGGATTTTCGCTGAACAATAAAGCAGTTACTTTATGCAATGAGTCATACACGCCTGCATATTTCTCAGCATCCAGACTTTCTAAAGCTTTTTTAATCAAAGTGTTTTTAGCCACTTTCATTTCTACCTGCTTATCAAAGCAATGCCTGCGCAAGTTAGTAACCTGAGCCACTGTTAAGCTTTCGGTATCAGTAATGTAGAAATTGCTGTATTGAGCGAACTTGCCTTTCAGCACATCGATCACATCATTTTTTTCCTGTTTTGTCATTTCAATTATTTTTAAATGTTCCAATCATTCCTCCTTTTCAGGAGCAAAGGGGGAACTTTAGTTTAGAACAGATTTTGTGTCAACCATAATGCCTGGGCTCATAGAGCTGGCCATACTTAAGCCTCTCAGGTAAGTACCCTTAGAAGTAGATGGTTTCAATTTGATTATGGCGTTGATAAATTCCTGGCCATTTTCAGCTAATTTCTCAGGCGCAAAACTTACACGGCCGATAGATGCGTGGATAATACCAACCTTATCAACTTTAAATGCAATTTTACCACCTTTCAAATCTTTAACCGCACCGGCAACATCGTTTGTTACCGTTCCGGTTTTAGGATTCGGCATGAGGTTACGTGGCCCTAATATTTTACCGAGCTTACCTAATTTAGGCATCACAGATGGAGTGGCTACGATCACATCAATATCTGTCCAACCACCTTCAATCTTCGTAATAAATTCATCCAATCCTACAAAATCAGCACCCGCTGCAGTAGCTTCGGCTTCTTTATCGGGGTTGCACAAAACCAACACTTTTTTGGTTTTACCAGTTCCATGGGGCAATGAAACAGTTCCACGAATGGCCTGGTCTGCTTTCTTAGGATCAACTCCTAATTTAACATGCAGGTCTACAGAGCTGTCAAATTTGGTTGTGTTTATTTCTTTCACCAATGCTGAGGCTTCTTTAAGCGTATAAGCTTTGTTGGCGTCAACCTTAGTATTTGCTACTTTTCTTTTTTTAGTAATCATTTCAATTATATATTAAGGTTGACGATTAGTTTTT
>JBKJKD010000295.1:0-2646 GCA_046597635.1 Ferruginibacter sp.
CTCTTTAAACACACAATTTTTTCGATAACGAAAGCGTAATGTACTCGTTGAATTAATGGACACATGCATGATGTTTAAAGAGTTCGCCCCAAAAGGGCATACGCGTCAACTTAAGGATGTAATTGTAAATTGATGAGCAAAATTAGGTCGGCTCCGTTTATCGTAACAGCAGTATTTGGCCAGTATTTTCAATTGGTCATGCTTTTTTCTCTTATTGACGGCAGTTGCGATTAAATCACCTAGCATGTATATGTTATCCATTATAAATCTTGTTAGTTGGAGGATACTTAAATCTTTACCAAATATTTTTCTTATTTGAATCAATTGGATTTCGTAAACAAATTGCATGATTAACACGACCAATAATAGTTTAGCAAGCACGATAAATTTCAGTTGGTTCTCAGATACGTTATGAATCTGATCTAATTTTAAATGACTTTTCATTGTTTTAAATATTATTTCTATTCTCCATCTCAGTTTATAGAGTTCAAATAGCTCAGTATAATTTATGTTTTCATCTTCGATTGAGGTTATAAATATTGACCAAGACAATAATGCCAGCACCTCTTTTTTAGGAGTTTGCCGTGATTCCTTTTTCAATTTCGCTCTTCGGATATTGGCCAGATCATTCTTTATTGGCCTTGCTATCAACCTTACAGTTGGGCCATCAAGACTGCCCAATTTAACTTTTAGATCAGTGGTTTTTGTTTTGCTTAATTTTTTTAACAAATTGATCGGCTCACCCGTTTTTATATGGCAATACTTAATTCCATGTTTATATCTATAAATAAAAGCTGCTTTTGAATTTAGTATCCTGATAATTTCTTTGATACTAAAGTAACCTCTATCCCGTAAAATCAAATCTCCTTCTTTTATTAGTAACTGATCAGCTACCTTAATATCATTTGCTGAATAACTGTCTAGACTAAAATGAACAACATTGTTGGCTAAAATATTCCAAGCAAGTTGAATTCGTGCATTTGCTACTTGAACGAACCCGTTACATACACCGGAAAATTTATCAAAGAGCCTTTGAGGTAATTTGATAATAGTACTATCCTGAATAATAACTCTTTTAAATTTTGCTTTGAGCTTATCTGTATTCAAATTAAGTTTTGTGAGAAGGACATCTTTGTAAATACGTTCTAAAAAAACTGAAAACTCGTCCTTTATCATCGCTTTCTGCAAGGCTTGCGCGGATACTAATTTGCGAATATCGTCTGCAAGTGAACTGGCAAGTGTGTTATAGCTTATTACCGCATTTGATGCATTGACAATAAGGGCAAAAACAAAATCAAAGCAGGTAAGAGTTCTTATTCTCTTTTTAAATTTAGTAGTCAATCCAACCTGATTGAAATAGCGCTCGTCCAAATGCATTACTTTAAATAAATCAGCAATTTTTTTCATGGTGGGAAAATAATTAGAAATTGCAATAATAGTATATATACTATTTATTTATTTTACATAAATTTGTAACAAAACAATAAAATGGGATATCCGGTAAAGATTCAAAGGGTTGAGCGAGGCACAACAAAATCATTCTATGTGAATTTTCCTGCAGCTGTTGCTGAAGCTTGTAATATTGAGAAAGCGGAAGAAATGGAATGGATAGTGGAAGATAAAAACACCTTCACTTTGCAGCGAATAAAAAAGTTGCCAGTGAAGAAGTTAAAAGAAGTACAATTGACAACGTTGACCTTGAAAACCAAGACTAGAAAATAATGTATACTAAGAGGTTACGCGCTTAAGTTGACGCGTATGCCCTACGGGGCAATGTCATTAAGTTGATTCAATAAAAAAATGAATATCCAAATTGCAACAGGTTCCTCGCGAGGATGACAGTTTCAAATAACTAATATCATCGATTGTTTTGAGAGGGTGCGGAAAGTGCACGCTGCCGCGTGCACTTTCCCCCCCCTCTCAAAACAATCGATGACTGTCAACTCAAGCTACCGTCATCCTCTCGAGGAACCTGTTGAAATTTAGGCACCAAAAAAACATGTTGGTTTAAACTTCTACCAGCTTATTTGAACTTAATAACATTTCAACGAAGGGGTCGCACATGATTTGATATCTTTCTGATTACAGGAAAAAGAAATAAGATCACACCAAATATTATCCAACGATTTCTTCATCCAAAACAGGAAAAACACCACCAATCTCACAAATACAATCGCCTCTATTCCGTTAATATCTAATTCCCCAAAAGGCCTCTGAATTCAACGGAACCGTTAAATTTACGCAATCATAAGTGCCCGGATGCGGATAACCCTAGTCATCTTACTTTCATTTTTTATTTCAGTCGCTACAGCCCAAAACCTGAGCAACCTGAGAATAAGAACTATTTCACTAGCCCCCGACAGCATTCAGGTCGACTCCTTTTCAATCGCGCCGGGAACATTCCGGATGTATAGTCGTGATCAGCCGGTGGACACCACAGCTTACACCTTCGATTTTATCAACTCTATCCTTCATTGGAATAAGAATTCCGAGGCTTACAAAAAATTCGACAATGATTCCGTCGTTATTAAATACCGAGCTTTTTCTTTCCTTTTCTCAAAAGAAGTTTCGCACAAGAATAAAGCAATCATAAGTACAAACTCATCATTGCCATTTTACTATACAGCGAAATCAAGAGAACCCGAA
>JBKJKD010000306.1:0-5635 GCA_046597635.1 Ferruginibacter sp.
AACCCTAAACCCTAACCCCTAAACCCTAAACCCTAAACCCTAAACCCTAAACCCTAAACCCTAAACCCTAAACCCTAAAACGTTAAACGTCTTACATGGCTCAAACAATCATCGTTGGCGGCGGTATAATTGGCTTGTGCAGTGCCTATTATTTACACCAGGAAGGACACTCTGTAACCATTATAGACAGGGGCGACATTACAGATGGTTGCTCCTTTGGCAACATGGGCTATATGAGTCCAAGCCATTTTGTCCCCCTCGCCTCGCCGGGTATTATTGCAGAAGGTTTTAAATACATGCTGAGCAGCAGCAGCCCGTTTTTCATAAAGCCAAGGTTGAACCTCGAATTGATGCAGTGGGCCTGGCATTTTTATAAAAACAGTACAGCAGAACATGTAAAAAGATCGGCGCCGCACCTCAACAATATACTGCAACTGAGCCGGCGACTGATAGATGAAATGCGCCCTCAAATAGGCGACAGCTTTGATATGGAATCAAAAGGCTGCCTGATGATGTGCAAAGCACCTAAGACGTTGGAACACGAATTTCACCTGGCCGATGATGCCGAAAAATTGGGCCTGCTGATAAAAAGATTGGATGCCGCAGCCGTGCAAGCGCTGGAACCTGAGGTGGAAGTAAGGGTTGCAGGCGCTGTTTTATTTAAAGATGATTGCCATTTCCATCCTGGCAAAATGATGATTGCCCTAAAAACTTACCTACACACACAGGGGGTACAATTTGAACTAAACAGCACGGTAAGTGGTTTTGAAAAAACGGGGAGCAATGTAAATGCAGTGATCAGCAACAACGGCAAATATACCTGCGACAATCTTGTAATTGCTGCGGGAAGTTGGATACCGGCTGTAAGTAAAATGTTGGGCATACATCTACTGTTGCAACCCGGCAAAGGCTATAGTTACACTTACGACCATATAACCAGAAATATTAAATACCCAGCGATACTGGTGGATGGTCGCTGCGCCATTACTCCCTGGGGAGATCGTTTACGCATTGGCGGCACTATGGAACTCAGCGGCATCAACAATAAAGTATTGGTAAAAAGAATGGCAGGTATTTACAATGCTGCCAAAGATTTTTACCCTGGCTTGCAAATTGACTTACCTCCCGCAAATAAAATATGGCATGGCTTGCGGCCAGTAACGCCAGATGGGCTTGCGTACATTGGAAGAACCGCTGAGTACAACAACGTGGTGATTGCCGGCGGGCATGCTATGCTGGGCATATCGCAGGGTACAGGCACTGGGTTACTTGTTTCTCAACTACTGGAACATAAAAAAACAGAGATTAATCTTGAAGCTTTTAGATTAAACCGATTCTGACAATCTAACACCAGCAAACAGAAATAACAGCTCTCCAAAAACGACATGGCGGGCGAATCCATAATGCAGGATCTAATGCGCTAGGCGGCTGCACTTATATTATCCCTCGAACACAAGTGGTCTCCTAAGAACAAAACATAAAAAAGCCGCATACAAGAACTGCATGCGGCTTTAAAATTTATTATTGCAAGAAATTATCTTTTCAACTTTATCACCGGTCTTAATTTATAGCCTGATGCTCCTTCATTTTTGATTGAAAGTGCTGCGTCAAAGTCAATTAGCAATGAATCTAAAGAAGTACTCAGGCGCTTATTAATTTTAATTTTCAGGCCGCTTTCGCTACCACTAGGGATGGTTAGTGGATGAACAACACCAAAGCTGTCTACCACACTATTGTTGGTACCGAGGATTAACCTGATTTCTTTAACATATCCTGTAGGAACTGCGCCATTCGCAATCAGCGTGTCTCTACCATTTTGATAACTCAGGAGATCATAAATTCCAGGAGTAGCAGAAAGTGTTTGCCATCCTTCATCACCTGTAACAGTGGTATCATCGCCCATTTTCACCCTTACCTCCCTGATGTCTACATATACAGAATCTAATTCACCTATAGGGGCATCTGTAAGATTTACCCTCAAATTGGTGGTACCGTTACCAGCGGAGTCTTCTTTGCTGCAGGCTACAAAGCCAAAAATAGTAACGGATAGTGCAAGCATTAAAAATTGTGTCTTTTTCATATTTAGTGTGGTTTGAGCAGCATTTAGAAAATATTATGCCAAGTATTTTGTAAACAAAAATGTGCCGCAAAAAATGTGCATGATGCTGCAAGCCTAAAACTAATTTTATTTTAATGTGTTATCCCAGGCCAACTTCCTGGTGCCGCTCTGGTATTTGCACATCTGCATAACCCTTGCGTAACAACCTTTCTCTAAAATCTTGCTGCACCTCGTATTCACCATGCACTAAAAATAATTTACCAACTGCCTTTATTTCCTGGCAACCCAGAAACTGCAGCAGGTCGTCATAATCTCCGTGAGCACTCATGCTGCGCATCTGCCCGATTTCTGCATTTACTTCATGTGGCTGGCCAAAAATGCCTACCTCCGAAGGCTTGGGTTTTTGTATTAACCGTCCCCCAAGAGATCTTGGTTCGCAGTAACCCGTTAGTACGATGCTGTTTCGGCTATTTTCAATATTATTACTAATGTGGTGCTTCACCCGGCCGGCATCTGCCATACCACTCGCACTTATGATCACACAAGGATTTTTATAATAGTTGAGCATCTTCGATTCGTCTACAGAATTGACAAACTTTAACCCCTTAAATCCGAATGGATCACTGTCATGCAACAACACTTTTTGTATGCGGGCATTAAAGTACTGCGGATATCTTTTTACAATCTGCGTGGCTTTAATGCTGAGTGGACTATCTACAAAATATTCAAGATCGGGCAGGCGACCTTCTATTTCCAATTGGTTAAGGGCATATAATATTTCCTGTGTACGACCCACGCTAAAGGCAGGTAATATGAGTTTTCCTTTTTTACGTAGGCAGGTTTTTTCTATCCATTCCAGTAAGGCGTCTGTAGTGGGGTGGTGCTCATCGTGCAAGCTGTTGCCGTAGGTAGATTCTAATAAGATTACATCTGCCTGTTCAAACACAGCGGGCGATTTTAAAATAATGTCCCGGTAGCGACCTACATCCCCACTGAAAGTTATTTGCCGCCGTTTACCATTTTCTGTTATGCGCACATGCACTGCTGCGCTGCCGATAATATGTCCTACATCAGTAAAACAAAATTCAATTCCAGGTTCTATACTAAACCAGTGGTCGTAATCTACTGTTACAAAACGGTCGGCAGCCAGTAGGGCATGCTCGGTAGTATATAAAGGCTGAATGTAAGGCAAGCCCTGCAGGGCCCGACGCTTGTTGGCATACTTTGCATCCGATTCCTGAATGCCGGCAGAATCCTCCATTAATATAGAAGCGAGGTCTTTAGTAGCAGGCGTAGCATAAATCTCACCTTCGTACCCATCTTTGATTAGTTTAGGAATCAGGCCACAATGGTCTATGTGTGCGTGGGAGAGTATGAGATAATCTATTTCCCTGGGTTCAAATCCCCATTCCATATTCATCTCCTCGGTTTCTTTGCCCATGCCCTGGAACATACCACAATCCAACAATATTTTTTTACCATTGGCCAGCGTAAGCAGATGTTTTGAACCTGTAACTGTGCGGGCAGCGCCATGAAATGCTATTTTCATAAAATTGATTTTATCCTTTTATACAAATGATTGATTACAATAATAGTGCTTAAAGCTACATGTTATTAATACAAACTCATTGGAGAGGGAGTGGAAAGTTGCAGCGGAGTGCCATGCGTGAGGGATTGCAGCGGAAAGCCCACAGCCCGACGAAGGAGGGCGAGGACTTATAGCGGAAAGCCCGACCCGCCAGTGGCGGGGCACGCCCCAATTTTATTTTAAATGACCAGGTTCTAAATTTTGGCTAGTCGAGTTTGTTAGCAGGAAACTGCCATCCACGCCATCATTCCTATGCCTTGCTCAATGCATCCTTCATCTACATTAAAGGTGGGTGTGTGCACACCGCTTGTGATGCCCAGGGCTTTGTTACCCACACCAAGTCTAAAAAAGCAGGCTGGTATTTGATGAGAGTAATAGGCAAAATCTTCTGCGCCCATACGCAACTCTGTTTCAGTTACGTTTTTGTCTCCGGCATA
This sequence comes from Ferruginibacter sp., assembly GCA_046597635.1. Lineage (GTDB taxonomy): Bacteria > Bacteroidota > Bacteroidia > Chitinophagales > Chitinophagaceae > Ferruginibacter. The sequence goes on from JBKJKD010000306.1 coordinate 4,085, forward strand.
AGCTGCAGCATTTGTTCTGGCCGTAGCGCAAAGTTCTTCGTTGTTTAAAACGAAGGGATAACCTACGTCGATATGAATGCTGGCTTCGGCGCCCATGGCCGCTACGAGTTGCATGGTTTGTTTTGTGATGAGCTCGTGCGCTTTAAATCTCCAATCCTCATCCATTGCCCTGAAAGTGCCCATCAGTTTCACTTCGCTGGGAATCACATTGGTGGTGTTGCCGGCTTGAAAAGAAGTAATGGACAACACCGATGGGTTAAAAGGATTGTTGTTGCGGCTTACAATTTGTTGAAGGCTCACAATAAGATGGGACGCTATCAAAATAGTATCTGCCGTAAACTGCGGAGCCGCTGCATGCCCGCCTTTAGAGCGGATGGTAATATAAATTTCATCGGCACTTGCCATTACCATGCCTCCTCTAAAACTAAACTCCCCTACCTGAAGGCCGGGATGCACATGCAAAGCAAATATTTTCTGTGGCGCAGGGTTTTCCAATACATCTTCTTTAATCATATAACTGGCACCACCCGGATTTTTTTCTTCACCTGGTTGAAAAATTAATTTTACGGTGCCTTCCCAATCGTCTTTTGTTTCGTTTAAAATTTTTGCGGCACCCAACAAACAAGTGGTGTGCACATCGTGGCCGCAGGCGTGCATGATGCCGGGCGTTACAGATTTATAAACTACTTCGTTTGCCTCTTCAATGGGCAGGGCATCCATATCGGCCCGGAGCGCCACTACTTTTGAAGATGGATTTTTTCCCGCTATTAAACCCACCACACCGGTGGTAGCTTTTACTTCAAAAGGAATGTTCCATCCGGCTAGCTTTTGTTGCACGTACCTGGACGTTTCAAATTCTTCATAACTCATCTCCGGATGTGCATGAAGGTGCCGCCGCACGGCAATAAATTCGTCGGAATATTGTTTAGCTAGTTTTTGAATTGTATGGAGCATGCAGGGTTGTTTATTGCTGTGAAGTTAACCACGAACCCATAAAAAAAGAGCTCCTGTAATAGAAACTCTTTTTTATTAGGAGGACTTTGCTCCTATTCAATTTCTTCGTTGGGCGCTGGCTTCACTTCCACCATTTCGGAAAGTAGATAAATATTACCGGGCACGACACCCTGCCGAACCAGCTGCTTTCTAAAATTTTCGGCCTCCGCTTTTTCTACAAAATTGCCCATTTTAAGTTTGATAAACGGATTTTGGTAAACCATATATACTTTATGTTCGGGATATTGCTGCAATAGTTTTGAACGGAGTTGCATGGCCAGGTTTCGGTCGTTACTGCTCAATACCATTAAACGGTAACCTTTGCCCGAACGGATATTTTTTGCCAGGCCTGCATTATAGGCATACATTTTTTCGCCCAGTATATCAATCCTTTTATCTTTTTGAATGGTCACATTAGCATAAGTTACTGTATCAGCAGGCACAAAAGCCTGTGCATATGAACCGCCAGTCAATATTATCATCGTAAGCAATACCAAAGCTTTTTTCATCTTGCAAATTTATGATTCCATAAGGGCAATAATCATTCCACTGTTTTTC
>JBKJKD010000054.1:0-8004 GCA_046597635.1 Ferruginibacter sp.
GATCGATCATCCTCTAAGTCTGGAAGACATAGGCGAGCGATTTAGTCTGACGAGGGAGAGAGTGAGGCAAATAAAAGACAAAGCCATTACCAAACTCAGGACTGCATCTCGCTGTAAATTATTACGAAGTTACCTGGGTGCTTAAGTCGGGTCATCTTTTCTTTCAAATCTTCATCCGCCATTTTATTAGTGGCGGATTCTTTTTAACCCTCAACAAAACCGTCTCGATTGATTTCATGCTGTGCTGCATGGGGTTAAAGCTAAATTCTCATAGATTTTTTTTCAGCTGAAGGTTCTCAAATAAGACACCGCATGTTTTGGGCTTCCCGAATGCGAACGCAAAAGCCCCACCTTTTGAGGGGCGGGGCTTTTACGTTTATAAGAAAAAAGGTTTAAAGCATCTCTTATCTGGCAACAGTAAATATTTTGTTTAGTTCAATGACTGCATCATTGCTCCTAAGCATATAATCACCAGGGGCCAAGCCTATCAGGTTGATGCGGAAGTTATTGTTGCCAGCTGTGATACCGACATCCACTTTTTTTACCAGCTTACCTTGCATATCATAAACCATAAGCTGTGTTCTTACCGGCCTGTCAGATTTTATAACCACATTCAACATATCCTTTGCGGGAACAGGATAGATAACGCTGCTAATATTTTTAACCTGGCAGTTTGTTCTTGCTACATCTGTGTAAATGAACTGGCCGTCTTTGTCTATTTGTTTAATGCGGTAAAGAGCAGTGCCACCAATCAAGTCCAATTGTTGGTACGCACGGTTGCTGGTGCTGTTACCTGATGCCGCTACCGACCCTATATTAGCCCATGTAGTTCCATTGGTACTCCTTTCAATTTCAAATCTGCTGCTGTTTGCTTCTTGTGTGGTAGCCCATGAAATGAGTGTACCTGTGTTTGTGCACTTAGCATCAAATTTCGAGAAGAGAACTGGGAGTGCGCCACCGAGGGCAACCGGAGTTGTGTATGTAAGTGAATTTGCCACATATTCATTTGCAAGATCGTCGGCTATTGCGTAAGTTGTGAATTCCCCTGGAGTGCCTCCTGCACCTGAATTGATAATTATGTAGCCCCCTTGCGGAAATGACGAACCGAGTGTCCAAAGTGTGACCGTGAACATATCTTGCCACGCAGTTGTGATGTTAACAGATGTTCCATCCATTGTTCCAACCGCTCGTCTGTTGAATGTCTGTCCCCCCGTTGTAATTTCACTACCACCTGGTGTTAAGACAGAACACTGATTAACTGTTGTGTAGCTAAAGCCTCCAGTTGTATAAAACGGTGAGACTGTAATGTTCGCGGGGTTACTCACAATTGCACAACCAGGCGTTGTCGGTATCATGGCGAAGGCTGATTGATAACTAAAGCCAGTAGAAATTGCGTTGACATTAGCAACAGTCCCGCTCACAGTATGAGCTTGTAAAGTAAAAGTAGCTGAACCGGTAGCTGGACCGGCACCATCAGGATCCACGCTGGAATAAGTCTGGTTCGCTAGTCTCCATTCACACGTTTGCGAAAAAGATCGGTTACTAAGGAATAGGACTGCGACTGCAGTTATTATAAATGTTCCGATTGTAATATTTAGTTTCATACTTTAGTTTTTATTAATTAAACCTCAATCTAATAACCTAATTTTCATGAATTGGATCAGGAATATTTGTTTGAACTGGCGCCTTGGCTGTACCCGAAGTTCTACCGGTAGTACCACTTCCATTGCCAGATAACGAAATTGTTGATTTTGTAAGTGAGACATCGGTTGCATTTATACTGTTACTTAAGTTCACATCAGTGAACTGAAAGCCTGAAAGTGAATTTGCGATAGCGGCTTTAATGGCTGAAATATCGGTGGCATTAACTACTCCGCTTTTGTTTGCATCACCAGCCCATAATCCATATTTGCCCCCAGCCCCGGCCAATAAAACCACAGGATCAGAGGATGCTCCTACGGGTTTAAAAGAATTAGCCAAAACGGTATAATCGTTTGTAAAAGTACCAGCTGCATTGGAAGCTATCGCATTGCTTAATACTCCCAAGTGATTTCTGTGACGAATCGTGATGAACGCCGTTCCTTGCTTTGTGATAGTGAAAGAGATAGGAGTTATGCCATCTTTTTTTACAACAGTTCCATTGTTCAACAGAAATCCTGCTTCCCGCCCAGTGATAGTGGAAATAAGGGCATCTGCGGGTAGGCCACTTGCAGGCTTGCGATGTTCAATCAATACCCAGTCAACTGCATTTGCAGGAATTGATGCTGCCGGGTCTAGATCAATATAATTAAATGGCGCTGTTCCGTAGGGTTGCAAAAGTGGAATTGTCCCGGCAGATTGTAAAGTTGTATTCATTGCACTTACCCCGTTCCATGGCCCTCGTAAATTAGCAGTCACATTCATTGTATAATTTGCATCTGCCAATTTCCATTCCTGTAACAAATCGGCGGCCGGAATGCCGGTACTATTCACCCAATTGTTGGTTCCATCTTTTGTAACAGATGTAGGACGTGCATTCCACTCAGCAGTTACCAATCTCCAAGGAACGAGACCTGCTTCGGTATTGGTAGCAGTTAATTCAGGATCTAAGTAAGGGTAACGTACATCTGCTGTAAATCCTGTACCACCTGTATAGGCAAACCCAAATTTTCTTTTTACTTCTCTCTCCGTTTGAGTGGGATCGCCACTGGGAATCATAGTTACAGTTAGATCTGTCGGCGCTGTTCCAGCATTCGTTGTAACCAACATGTTTGGCTGGTTAAACACTCTTGCAGTTCCGTTTGCCCAGCCCGTCCGCCTTACGCTTCCTACCACTTCTTTGCCTGCAGCAAAGGTAAAGGGTGTGGCTGCCGGTGAAATTAGAGCAACGGTCGGTGTAACTGTAGGATTTGTTGTCAATATTCCATTGGTTAAGGTAAATCCATTACTAACTGTTGTAGATGCAGTCAAAGTCACCACGTCCAAAGCAGCCGTTTTATTGATAAGTAGATTTGGGATAGCAGAACTACCAGGGGAGAGGTTGGCATTGCCCGTTCCATACATTTCTAACACACCAGCTATACCAACGCCATTGTAAGTGCCGGTATTACTGTAATTCCCTTGAACCCTAAGAGCTCCGTCATTGGTTAAAGTTCCGGCATTGTCCACATTGCCTTGAACAGTAACCTGTGCGCCTGTTTGCATAGAAAAAGTAGCGCCGCTCTGGATAGTCAACTGGGCTTCACTCTTAAAGCCTAGCAGAAGAACCGCAGCAAAAGCAATTTTTAATTTTTTGGGTAACATATCGTTTCGTTTTAATCAGTAATACAAAGCTAATTAAGAAGTGCACAAGGGGTATAAGAATTTATTAGAGTGTGACTTCTATTTAGTAAACGGTTTGAGATGGGATGATTAGAGGTTAAAAATATAGATAAATTATCTATTTCATATACCACATAAGGGTTATTTTTTTCTAATCTTAATAATTTTCTCCTTGTCATATTTTTTACCCGAAATTTGTTCAAAATAATTTACTCGATGGCATTAGAAATAAAAGTTCCTACAGTTGGTGAAAGTATCACAGAAGTAACGCTGGTTAAATGGCTAAAAAATGATGGTGAGTGGGCACAAAGGGACGAAATTGTTGCAGAGTTGGAAAGTGAAAAGGCAACATTTGAAATAAACGCAGAGCAAGCAGGAATAATTAAGCAAATTGCAAAAGTGGGCGACACACTTGCAATTGGCGACTCGGTTGGTAGCATAGACACGGATGCAACGCAACCGGCAGCCCCAGAAGCGGCGTCGGTAGAGGCTGCAGAGGTTGCTCCCGCCTCTGAGAGTAGCAAACAACCAGCGATCGTAGTAGAGCAAAAGCCCGTTATTGTGCATAACGGGAACGCTGATCCAAAGGCGACAGAGGTAAAAGCAACTCCGGTAGCTGCAGCCATTATTGCAGATAAAAAGGTGGACAGTCATTATATTGTGCCTTCGGGCAGCAATGGCAAAATAATTAAGCAGGACGTCTTGGCCGCATTAAATAATCCTGGACGACATCCTGAAAAGCCTTTGTTTAGCAGGGAAGATAGACCCGAAAAAATGAGTAACCTGCGAAAGACAATTAGCAGAAGATTGGTAGAAGCAAAAAATTCTACTGCTATGCTTACTACTTTCAACGAAGTCGATATGGGGCCAATCATGGAAGTCAGGAAGAAATTTAAGGATAAATTTAAAGAGCAGCATAGTGTCAATCTTGGCTTCATGAGTTTTTTCACTAAAGCCTGCTGTTATGCATTGCAGGATTTTCCCGCAGTAAATGCATACCTCGACGGAGAAAATATCATTTACCATGATTATTGCGATGTATCTATAGCCGTTAGTGCTCCTAAGGGATTGGTGGTACCAGTAATTCGGAATGCTGAAAGTCTCAGCATGGCAGGCATTGAAGCGGCGGTAGTAGAACTGGCCACCAAAGCAAAAAACAATAAACTCACCATTGAAGAGATGACCGGGGGTACGTTTACCATTACCAACGGAGGTATTTTTGGTTCGATGATGAGCACACCTATTATTAATATTCCCCAAAGTGCCATTCTAGGCATGCATAATATAGTTGAACGCCCGATGGCTGTAAATGGCCAGGTAGTCATCAAACCCATGATGTACGTTGCCTTAAGTTACGATCACCGGGTAATCGATGGCCGGGAGTCTGTTGGTTTTTTGGTGAGAGTAAAGCAACTATTAGAAAATCCGGCCTTATTGCTTTTTGGCAAAGACCCTTTAAATGCCTTACTCGAGGTCTAACTTTAAATAATTTTAGCGGGCCGGTTTTTGCCGGCCTTTTTTATCTCATGGGGCGATCCTATTCTTACATATCCTCAGCAGCCGGTATTTTGGATGCTTACAAAGCGGAGCAGCCATTTAGCTATTTTATTAAAAAATTTTTTGCCAGTAACAGGAAATTCGGCTCCCGGGATCGTAAAATTATTGCTAACCTCTGTTACTGCTATTTTAGAACGGTTCATTTATTTAAAAACGATGAAAGACTTGATTCTATAATCAAAGGGTTTTTTCTATGTGAAACAACAGGGTCTTCCGTCTTGGAGGAACTTTCTCCTGAACTTAACGCAATTGCAGGATTGCCAATGCTGCAAAAATTTCAACATCTAAAAATCGAAATAAGTAATGTTGTTCCTTTTATCAAGGAACTGGGAGAAGTGTTAAGCCCTGCTAAATTCGCTGAGTCGTTTCTGCGACAACCTTTGCTCTTCGCAAGAATCAGACCTGGTAAAGCGCCCGCTGTTTTGGAAAAGATTAGGGCAGCAAACTTAGCGTTTGAGCAACTAACCCCACATTGCCTGCTGCTACCAAACGCTACTTCACTTGAAAAAATAGTGAGCTTGAATAAGGAAGCAGTGATACAGGATTTTAACTCTCAGAGAGTATTTGACTTCCTACAATATGTGCCTTCTTTCTCCGACTTAAAAGATAAAATAGAGGTGTGGGATTGCTGCGCCGCAAGTGGAGGAAAGTCAATTTTGTTGTTTGATAGGCTGAATGGAAACATACGCTTGACGGTATCTGATATTCGAAAAACCATTCTGCATAATTTGGAAGAAAGATTAGCACAGGCAAGGGTGCCTATTCACGATAAGATTGTCGTAAATCTGGAGGAGCAATTGCACCCAGGCACATTAAGTGATTTCGAGTTGATCATTTGCGATGTGCCCTGCACCGGTAGTGGCACCTGGAGCCGCACTCCTGAACAGCTTGCTTTTTATAAAAATGAAAACATTCTTCAATATGCAAAAAAGCAACAGGCTATTGCTAGCAACGCAGCTTTGTACCTGAAGCCGGGCGGGCTGTTATTCTATATTACCTGTTCCGTATTTAAAAAAGAAAATGAAGAAATAATTGACGGTTTGCAACGGGATACTTCCTTAAAACTGCTGCACCAGCAATACCTTGAGGGATACGAAATGCAGGCCGATACAATGTTTGTGGCTGCACTCCAAAAAACGATTACTGTTGGATAGTGAGGTTGCCCGGCACAATCAGTTTTTTGCCCGGTAACACCGTGAAGAAGCCTCCGCTCAGAACCTGCTGGCTGCTGTTTAAAATACATTCCCCATTTACCACGGGATTAATAATGATGGTGCTTCCGGCGGGTAATGAAGCAGGAGGAACAAGCCCTTCATCCCAATTGTTTACATCCGTCCATTGCCCATTACCTGTAAAAGTATAAGTAACGCAGGAGTTATTATGGTTGATGATTACAGGATCAAAGTAGAAACTGCTGTCCGTATCAATGTTCATCTTTATCCGATAACTAATGGCCAAGGGTGTGGAGAAAGAAGACAGGTCATCGCTATAAATAAAATTTCTATTTGCGAAACTGCCGGTACCGTTCAATGTCTGAATGGCTATGTAGTCTGCATCAGTCGGGAGCTTTCGCTGTAGCTCAAAATTCATATTGCCACTGCTTTTTGCAGTAAAATTGATGAACACATTGCAGCCAGCCTGCTGAATTTTTTGTGTATAAAATCTCTTTAAAAGAATTACAAAAGCCTTCTTCATATCAGGAATTCCATAGCCCACCCGGTCATCTGGGGTCATTGCTTTTGTGGCAGACTGCTGTAATGCGGTAATAATCCCCATATTATTTTCTTCGGGAAACGCCTGCCAGAGGCAGGTGGCAAGACCTGCCATGTTAGGACAGGCGAAAGAAGTACCGCTGTTAAATGCAGGTTGACCAGTAGATGCATTGGCAATAACTGCGTTAACGCCCACCGCAGCTACTCCAGGTTTTACCTGCCCATCACTGCTGGGGCCGTAGCTGCTAAAATTAGCTGCTATACCATTTATATCCACGGCTCCCACAGCAAGAACACTGTCAGCATCTGCTGGTGTTATTAAATAATGCCAGGGACTCGTGCCTTCATTTCCGTTGGCAATTATCAGCAACATACCTTTTCGGGCAGCCCAGTCTGCCGCCTTTGCGCTAATGGTTGTGTTCCCATCCATATTTGCATAGTTGTAATCAAAAGAAGGATTGTCAAACATGAAGTATCCAAGCGAAATACTGGCCACGTTCACGCCGGCACTGTCTGCTCTTTCTAATGCGGCGGCAAGATTTTGTTCTTCTATCGGATATTCACTACCAGCGTCTTCTGTTCTAAACAAATAGAAGGAAGTTTTGGGTGCAGTGCCCACAAAGCTTCCAGGTAAATTAGCGGCAATGGTACTCAAACAATGCGTGCCATGCGAGTTGAAACCATTCACGTTGCTAGAATTGTTCACAAAATTCCAGGTACCTAAAAACTGGTTGTTGATGCGTGCACTATCAAATGTTGGTAAGGTAGGGTAGTTAATAAAACCAGCGTCAAGCATAGCCAGTTGCATACCTTGCCCGCTAAAACCATGGTTGTGTAAAAATTCTCCCTGGTGCAAATGCACCTGGTTGTATGACTGTCCATAGTCGTAAACATTTGCAAGCTCAGCTTGTAGCGGTTCCCCGCCGGGAACGTCTGTTGGAGTAGCTTCCGTAGCAAATTTATCTCCTTTCGAAGTAGAAGCATGGCGTGGAGCAATGGCCGAGTAGCTTTTTACAAATGGCAAATTGTTGATTTTTGCCAGCGCTGCAGCATCCGTAGTTTGTATGGCTACCTGATTTAACCATTTGGAAGTATTCAGAATGCTGACTGCGCCAGATAGACGAATACTGTCCAGGTATCGCCCGGTAACCGGAAGGTCTGTGCTGTCGATAGCAATGTTATATCTTGCTCTGCGCTCCAATGCACGTGTGCTAAGGAAGGCGGCCGGAACACTAAGGCTGAACTCATTGTCTGCCTTATCCTTTAACTCAACTATATACCGGGTTTGTTGGGAAAAACCCATCAAACCCAGGGTGCTTAAGAAAATTACAAGCGTGCCTACTTTTAGCAAACGGTTGGTCATCAAATTGAATTTCTTGATTAACGCAAAAAAGAACACTTTAGTTGCTGTCGTATGCCCACTTTATCCATGTGG
>JBKJKD010000080.1:0-7833 GCA_046597635.1 Ferruginibacter sp.
AGATGCCATTAAAAGCAGGGCCAAGCTCGATTTTAGCGAAGAGGAACGCCCCTTTGGCATACAGATTTTTGGCGGCGATGAAGATGCCATGGCTATGAGTGCCCGCATTTGCGAAACTGTAAACCCCGACCTGGTAGATATTAATTTTGGCTGCCCGGTAAAAAAGGTGGTAAGCAAAGGTGCAGGTGCAGGTGTTTTAAAAGACATCGATCTGATGGTGAGACTGACTAAGGCCGTTATAAAAAGTACGAGCCTGCCGGTGACGGTAAAAACACGCCTTGGCTGGGACGACAATACCCGCAACATTGAAGAGGTGGCAGAACGCATGCAGGATATTGGGGTAAAGGCCCTGGCCATTCACGGGCGCACCCGCTGCCAGTTGTACAAAGGTGAGGCCGATTGGACGCTTATTGGCAAAGTGAAAAACAATCCCCGCATGCACATTCCCATTTTTGGCAACGGCGATATTGACAGCCCTCAAAAGGCTTATGAATACAAAAATAAATACGGGGTAGATGGCATAATGATTGGGCGTGCCGCTATTGGCTATCCCTGGATTTTCAGGGAGATAAAGCAATACCTGAAAGACCAAACCGTTTTAGCTCCGCCTACCCTGGCCGAACGCATAGAGGTTTGCAAAACACATCTGCAAAAATCTGTAGAATGGAAGGGCCCTAAAGTGGGCATTTTTGAAATGCGCCGTCATTACACCAATTATCTAAAGGGTTTGCCGGGCATCAAAGATTTTCGTCTGCGCCTGGTAACGCTGCCTACGGCAGAAGATATCAACGAAGTGCTTGATGAAATTACAACTCACTATAAAGATTACGAGTTTGAGCACAGCCCGATAGAGATGATCAACTATCATGAGAAGTGTCCGTTGTAATTGATGGAATTAGATCTTCCGTAGGCAACAAAATTTTGTTCGCAATCATCCTTATCTCTTTGACCCTTTGTTTCGTTGGGTGAAACGTTTTCTTTAAGACAAGCTCTTTTTAGGTTAATTGCAACAGCTCTTATCTGTTAGGTTCAGGGCCTATAAGCAGACGGGCCTTACCAATATACTTTTATCTAATATGATCATCCTTTACTCCTAAAATCTTACTTTTATAGCTCAGGAAACTGAGTAATCAACCTTTTAACCGCCTGCCCAAACTTTTCAATTTCCTATGCCTCTCGAGAGATGGTCTAAATATGTAAAAACAAATCTTTTTCACAATCATGGTGGTTTTTTTGAACTACCGTACTTAAGCAATAATCCCTCATTGATGGTGGAAAGTGTGGCTAAACTGCCAGTATCTGATCACCAGCCCACGGAGCAAACTATTTTTACCGATACGGCGTTTACCAAAGGTGCCATGCGGTACCGCAACATTGAGGAAGGCCTTTGGCTGTTGGGTTCCAGTTTAGAAGTAAAGCAAAATCTTCTCTCCAAAGCGCTTTACGACAAAGGAACAGCGAGCGATTACTATTTTCTGTCTTTGGCAGTATTCGAATACAAGTTTCCAGTGGATGACCACGGCAAAGAACTAGCCACGCTGCTGAGCACTACCTGCACATTTTACAAACCAGAAACGGCCGTTAATACCTTTTTTTACGAGGGTACCAGGGGAAGGTTCTTCAACGTCGTATTTGATAAAGCCTGGACAGAAAAAAACCTAAAGTTTGATTCAGCCCAGGAAGAAAAGGAAATAAACGAATACCTCAACAACGAACCCGGATTTGTAAACTGGATAGATATTGTGCCTGATGCTCCCGCATTGAGTGAGGATCTTTGGCGTAAAATGGACATGAGCGAAGCAGGCATAGCAACTACCGCGGCATTGAAGGATCAGTTGCAGCAAATTATCGCAGGCTTTTTTAAACATGCTTATGCTGATAAACGGATCAAAAATCATGTTGCGCTACACAACCCAGACTATGCCAATGTTGCCGCAGCAGAAAGAATGATCCTCACCAATTTAACTGCTCCTTTTATAGGTGTAGAAAATATTGCAAGGGCAGTTAATTTATCTTCTACCAAATTAAAAACGATATTCAAATCGGTGTTTGGTTTTTCGATGCTGCAATATCATAAAGAAAAAAACATGCTGCTGGCCATGCAACTCCTCAAGTGTTCTAACATGCAGATAAAAAACATCGCTTCCCTTACAGGCTACTCCAGCTCAAGTAAATTTACCGCTACGTTCAAAAAACGTTTCAACCTATTGCCAACAGACATAAGGAGTTAAAGAACGACGTTTACCATTTTAAAATCTTTTTTAAACCATGGTATTAATATGTCTGAATGGGCTATTCATTTTCGGGAAACGACATTAATATTGCAATGTCATTTACGCTAAGTGCGGCTGACAACATAAAATTATTTGTACAGCAATAGTAAGAAGAGAACTGCTGTTCAGCATAACATTGTAGGTGGTTTTACAATTTATAAGCCGTTGCTCCGGGAGCCACGGCTTTTTTAATACAGGCTTAGCGCTATGTAAATTCTGCAGGATTTTTTTGCTCCATCGCCTCCCTTATTTCTTGTCCCATGGGTTCTACGCCTGCTTCAAAAAAATGCGTGAGGTTGCCAGCTTCGTCAATCAGGTATTTGCAAAAATTCCAGGAAGGCGCTACATAATTCCAGCCATTTTTTTGTTCGTCGGTCAGCCATTGATACACTTCATGCTGTCCTTCTTTCTTACGAACCACCGCCTTTTTTGACAAAGGAAAGGATACTCCAAAATTTACCTGACAAAATGATGCGATGGCTTCGTCAGATCCTTTTTCCTGTTCCCCAAAATCGTTTGCAGGAAATCCGATAATGATAAGTTCTCCGTTATACTTTTCGTGCAGGGCTTGTAACCCTTCATACTGCCGGGTATAGCCGCAGTCTGAAGCTGTATTAACGATCATTACTTTTTTATGCTGAAGATCTTTAAACTGCAGCGTAGTTCCATTATTGAGCACTGTGCTCAAGTCGTAAAAAGATTGATTGGCCATTTTGTTTGATTGAAATGTTTTGTTGTTTTGCCCCGCTGCTTTTGAAATACTATTGAAAACGGGGTATAATAATTTGAGTAGTTTTTGCCTGACTGTCATGCGCAATTTTTAGCCAATGAGTTTTTTAAATGTAGATAGTTTGCCTTTATATGGCGGATATTTAATGGAGGGGTCAAACCAGGTAGGTGTTTTTATCACAGACTTTTTATGACTAAAAGTATCGAAACTAAAACGCCCATGATAATTGCCCAACCCACTGGCACCTCGCCCGCCAAATGGCAGGTTGTGATTCAACAAATGAACACTTGCATTGTTCACACAGCCACCGCCAAAAGCCACAGCTTCCAGCCAGGCGCTTTCCTTACCTGCATCTGAAGTAAACAAATAAAAAGCCAAAGGATTTTTATTTTTCTGGATAATGCCCAATGCCTCCTCCATGGTATCGAAAGGAATAACTGGCAAGATCGGCCCAAAGATTTCCTCTTGCATAATTGGCGCATCAAGATCTACATCCTCCAAAATAGTAGGTTCTATAAAAAGCTTTTCACGATCACTGTTGCCCCCGTAAACAATTTTACCATCTTTAAGGTAACTGCAAAGGCGGTCAAATTGTTTTTGATTCACGATGCGACCATAATCATAACTGCCAGCCGCATCGGCTTTAAAAAATCCCTCAACGGCGCCCTTAAGTGCTTCTAATAAGACCGCCTTTTTAGAGCTATGCACCAGCACATAATCTGGCGCCACGCACATTTGCCCGGCATTTGAAAATTTAGGGAAAGCAATTCTTTTGGCCGCCACTTTTATGTCGGCATCAGCCTCTACCACGCAGGGACTTTTTCCGCCAAGTTCCAGCGTAACAGGTACCAGGTTTTTAGCCGCATTTTGGTAAATAATTTTTCCTACAGCCGTGCTTCCTGTATAAAATACATGGTCAAATACAAAGCCATCCATCATCTCTGAAATTACAGAAGCTCCATCGCCATCTGTAAATAAAATATAATTGTCCTCAAAGGTTTCTTGTATCATACGTTTCATAAGTGCTGAGGTAGCAGGCGCAAACTCTGAGGATTTCAGCACCACACAGTTGCCGGCCGCTATGGCGCCAATGAGTGGTGTGAGCAGCAACTGAAAAGGATAATTCCATGGACTGATGATGAGGACTACACCAAGAGGTTCGGGTATGAGCATGCTTCGTGAGGGCAGGTTGGCCAGGTTGGTGCTTACCCTCGCAGGCGCCATCCAACTTTTGAGTTTGCCGAGGGCATTTTTAAGTTCAGCAAGAAAAAATCCGTTCTCCGTTATCCAGCATTCCTCCGGGCTCTTTTTTAAATCTGTAAAAAGGGCCTCAAAAATTTGCTGTTCATTTTTTTTGACCACAGCACCCAGCTTTTCTAACTGAGCCTTGCGGAACTCATACTTTTTGGTAACGCCCGTGTTAAAAAACCTGCGTTGTACTTCTAATTTATTTACCAGATCCATTTACATAAATTTGTTTTAAAGTTAACTCCATTTAGCATGACAGACGAGCAATACATGCAGCAGGCAATAAAACAAGCACAAACCGCCTTTGATAAAGACGAAGTACCTGTGGGAGCTATTATCGTTTTAAACGACCAGGTAATAGCCCGGGCACACAACCAGGTAGAATTGCTCAATGACAGTACTGCCCATGCGGAGATACTGGCACTTACCACAGCCTACAATTTTTTGGGCAGTAAGTACCTGCCCGATGCTACGCTTTATGTAACAGTAGAACCTTGCCTTATGTGCAGTGGAGCGTTGTATTGGAGTAAAATAGGGCGCATCGTTTTTGGCGCAGCCGATGATAAAAACAGCTACCGCAGGGTGGCAGGCCCAAATAATCCTTTTCACCCAAAAACGATGCTTAGTGGACCCATAGCAACAGAAACCTGCGGACAATTGATGAAAGACTTTTTTAAAGCGAGGCGATAAACAATGCCGCAGTTTCGAAATTAGGAACAAGTAAGAAATTGCTGGGTGATTGGCAGTTAATGGGTTAGATTTGTAGACATCAGAAAAATATTATTTTACACATTTAAATTTTATACATTATGGCATTTACTTTAGCACCGCTACCCTACGCACACGAAGCATTAGAACCCCATATCGATACGCTGACCATGCAAATACACCATGGCAAACACCACCAGGCTTATGTAGACAATCTGAACAAGGCTGTAGCCGGTACAGACAACGAAACAAAATCAATTGAAGATTTGGTAAAAGCTGCAGGCAGCATCAGCCCCGCAGTGCGTAACAATGGCGGTGGTCATTGGAACCATACTTTTTTCTGGGAAAGCCTTGCGCCAAATGCAGGTGGTTCACCATCCGGCAAACTGGCCGAAGCGATTGATGCGGCCTTTGGCTCGCTAGATGCTTTTAAAGAAAAATTTGCAGCAGCCGGCATGACTCGTTTTGGAAGTGGCTGGGCATGGCTGATTGTAAAAGACGGCAAGTTGGAAGTAAGCTCCACTCCCAACCAGGACAATCCTTTGATGGATGTTGCTGAAGTAAAAGGAACGCCGGTACTGGGCGCAGATGTGTGGGAGCATGCCTACTATCTGAAATACCAAAATAAGCGTGCAGATTATCTTGCAGCTTTTTGGAACGTAGTAAACTGGAGTAAAGTTGCGGAGCGTTTCGAAGCTGCTTCGGCGTAATTCTTTTTCATTTTTATTTTTTAAAAAAGCTGCAATAAACAATTGCAGCTTTTTTGTGAAGCAGCGGCTATTGCCGGCAGGCGCAGGTATGCGCACTGTAGCTTAGTTTAAAACTTTAAGCAATTAATTTCATCAATTTTTGCTGCAAGACTAGCATAAATACTCATTAGAAGCTTGTTTAACCGAACGTTTCTTTACCTCAGCCTGATTTTAAATTTACCTGATTTTACTTCAACTGCTCTACCATTTTGACGGTAGCCAAACCCGCTAAAAACGCCAGTGGCAATTTTGGTTGCATGAACGTAGCTGGAAATTGTAAAATTGAAGGATTGGGCTGTTTTGCTCAATAACACATAGGGTGCGCCTGTGTGGTAATAATAAAAACTGGCATACGCCGCTGTAAAATTGGTGGTATCCTTGTTTAAAGCAAATGGATCTAAATAAACGGTAAAGATTAGTCCGGTATCACTACTGCACGAAGAGGGCCCAAAGAAAGTGAAGGAGGTTCTATCGATATTTATAATGGCACTATCTACTCTGCCGCAGAGTTGTGCATTGCCTGTTTTAAAACTCCAGGTATAAGTGTTTACTGTATCAGGTTGTAAACAATTGGCACAGGCTGGCAAAGCCCCTGGATCAGTTACCAGCGTGGTTGAATCAACAGGCAAAGCAGTGACCTCTCTATCAAAGTACAATTCCTTTTGACAAGAAACATTTAGAAATATCAGCAGCACCAAAGCTGAACAGCAAAAGAGACCATATTTTTTGATACTAATATTCATTTTAAACAGGGAGATTCTAAAGTTACAAATTTTCCTATCAGGGTTTTCATGTTATGAAAGATGTTTCAAATTTTTTGTCTAGCTTGACAAGATAGCAGCTTACAGCCAATGGCGAATGGAGGCCTTATGATAATCCTTCTGAAAATCATCCTTTTGGCTGGGCTGTTGGATGGAAGCCATACCGGGAACTATCTGACGGGGGGATATTAGCTGCAACAGCAAAACTTCTTACTGCCTTATTCGCCGTTGGTAGAAGCCAGGACGCCAAAATGTGGGCAACTCACCTCTCAGCGCCGGATCATCATTTAATCTTGTTTTTATAGTACCACCGAGCGATCATTAATCCTGGTATTAGAAACACTATAAACAAAATTACCAACTGAAAAATTATACTGGTGCACGTTGGCTCATTCAAATTACCTCTTGCAAAAAATTGATACTTTAAGGTTCGGCTAAAAGCTAAAAACAGTGCAAAAAAAGTAACAAAAAGATATCCCTTTTTTATCATTGTATCTTCTAATTTTTGAAACGATCAATAGTCTTCAGGGGCAAACTCGAGGTTTAAATGGTCAATTTAAATCAACCCATGTTCATTTGTGTAGCAATGTATAGCGTTACTATATCTATGATAAACAGGGCTCCCAAACCAGGCCACTTCTCACAGGATTTACGTGCCCGCCTGGCCACTCGGACAGGAAGATAAGCTAAACGTTGATTCATCTTTTCTATATTGTCCTGTTGTGTCAGAAGAAATACTACTCCGCTAAATGTTACCTGCAGGGAATTGACAAGTTAGACATCATTACACATTATTCCTGCAACTGAATATTTGTTACTCTTTCTTTGAGGCCTATGATAGGCCGCTGGCTGGAAGCCAGGCGGCGGCAAAAATAAGTTTTCAAAATTTCGTCCGAATTGATGAGATAGTGCCACCCCATTGCAAAATACTTTGCGTTGCCAGAGACCAGCCATAAAGTATTTGAAACAGCCGTTTGTAAAAGCTGGTGAGTAAATGGCAGAGGCTGTTTTTCCAGATGAGCAATTAGCTCTACATCCGTTGAACTTTATGGCGAACATACCCTTAGCATTAGCCTATAGCTTTATCTGGCAGCATCTTTGGAACATGGGGCTACAACATATTGTTCATCTTTAATTTTAAAAACATGCCATTTATTACATCAGCCCAAAACGGAGCAGAACCTATTCAAATTTTTTATGAAGACCTGGGAAAAGGTAAGCCCGTTGTTTTTATTCATGGCTGGCCACTTAGTGGCAGCATGTGGGAGTATCAGGTTAGCGAGTTAAGCAAAGCAGGCTTGCGATGTATTTCGTATGATCGTCGTGGGTTTGGCCATTCTGACCGGCCCTTTGGTCCTTATGAT
>JBKJKD010000101.1:0-8952 GCA_046597635.1 Ferruginibacter sp.
AGCACTTTGTTCACCTTGGTTTCCAAAGTCTTTACAATCGAATCTGTATATTCTACACTTGTACCCACCGGCAGCTTCATGTACACATAAATCTGGTTAGGGTCACCCTTGGGAAAAAATGCTACACCCACTCTGCCCGTTTGCACAGAAACAACAAAAATAACTACCGATAAAATCAAGAGGCCTACGGTACCCAATAATAAATGTACTGGTCTCCAACCTTTGAGCGACCAGCGCAGCAATTTTTCGTACCTGTTCATAATGGCAGGTAGTACTTTGTTTTGAAAACTATGGATAGCATCATCTATCACATATTTATTGAGCACCACCAGCAGCATGAAAAATATAATGAGGTTACCAAAGAATGTGGCACCCATGATATCTAATAAAATACCGAGGCCGATAATGATCCAGAATACCGGCTTTTTGAAAATAGCCGACTTCGGTTCTTTTTTATCACTCTCCGGGTGGTTCATAAAATCTACCGCAAAAACCGGGTTCATTATAAACGCCACTACCAGCGATGCTGCCAGCGTAAAAATGAGCATGGTAGGTAAATACACCATGAAGCGCCCAATGATACCTGGCCAAAAAAGCAACGGAAAAAATGGTGCAAGTGTGGTAAGCGTTCCCGCCAATACCGGGATAAATACTTCGCCTGCCGCACGCTTCGTGGCAATGTTAATCGGTATTTTACCCATGCCTTCTACAAATATCCTGTGGGTATTTTCTATCACCACAATGGCATCATCTACAATAATACCAAGGCCAAACAGCAGGGCAAACAACACCATAAAGTTTAAGGTAACATGCGTACCAATAATTAAATCGGCACCTGGCAAAAACACAAAAGCTACAAACATACTTAGCGGCACACTCAGTGCCACAAAAAAGGCATTGGTCACACCCATAAAGAACATCAACACAATCAGCACCAATAAAAAGCCAATGATGATAGAGTTTACCAGCTCATTAAAAGATGCTTTTGTTTTTACACTTTGGTCACCTGTAATAACGGCTTTCAAATTTTCCGGGTAACTCACGCCTTTATTATCTGCCACCACTTTTTGCACCTGCTCACTTGTCTCAATCAGGTTTTCTCCGCTTCTTTTAATAATATTCAGCGTTACCACATTCTTTCCATCCAGGCGGGCAAAACTTTCTGCATTTTTGGTGGTGTCCTTAATAACCGCAATGTCTTTGAGGTAAATGGGGAAGCCACCCGTATTTCTAACAATTACCTGTTCTATATCCAACGCCGTTTTAAACTGCCCTTTCAGTTGCAGGTTACGTTTCATGCTACCCACATCCAGCAGGCCGCCACTTATGTCAAGGTTCTCTCTTGCCACCGCATTGCTAATGTCGTCAAACGTAATGCCCGCAGTTTGCATGCGGTAGTTGTCTACATTTATCTGGAACTCTCTTTCCGGCGCACCCACAATATCAATTCGGTTTATCTGCGGAATTTCTTCCAGTTTATCTTTCAGGTCATCGGCATATTTCTTCAGGCGTATCATGTCATAGTCGCCACTCAGGTTCACATACATAATCGGTTGGTCACTCAGGTTCACTGCCAGTGCAGTAGGTTCCTGCGTAAGATCGTTCGGCAAATCCTGCTTGGCTTTATCAATGGCATCTTTTACTTTTTGCAGCGCCACATCTACATTTACCTTGGTATCAAATTCTACCTGTATAGCGCTAAAGTCCTGCTGAGAAGTGCTGGTGAATTTTTTAATGGGTGCACCCGTAATGCCTTTAATTTGTTTTTCAATAGGCCTCGTCACCAGGTTTTCAATATCCTTAGGTGAGTTTCCTACGTAAATCGTTTGCACGTACACGGTAGGTATCACAATATCCGGAAACTGCTCTTTGGGCAAGGTTACAAACTGGTAAACACCTATCAGCGTAATGATTACCATGAAGAGGTAGATAGATGTTTTATTGGTAATACTCCATGAAGTGGGCTTAAACTCTTTAAACTTATCTTTTATTTTATTTGAACTCATACAATTATTTTATTGGTACTTTTTAGTTCCGTTTGTTTTGGAGCCCGGCAGGCTCTCAGTATTAGGCCTTGGTCCCGCTATCCGCTGCAAGTCCTCGCTCGTGCCTCGCTGCGGGCTTTCCGCTGCTATCGGGGCTATGATCCCGGCAGTAGATTTTCTATCAGCATTTATAATGTGCGCTGCTATCTTCTAATTACTGGTTTTTAATTGCTGGCCTTCGTACAGGCTGGCAAAACCTTCTACAATCAGTTGATCACCGGCTTTCAATCCTGTTTTAATTTCCAGTTGATCGCCATTCAACATACCAATATTCACCATACGTTTGCGTGCAAATAATTTTCCCTTTTCATCAACGGCTACCATCACAAATTTTCCCTTCTCATCATTTTGCAAAGTCTTCAATGGAATAATCACTGAGTTAGGAGAACTGTAATCTCTTATTTTCATCGTGGCAAGCTGGTTAGGTTTTAGTGCCGGGTCTGCAGGTAGTTTTGCTTCTACCACAAAGCCCCTGTTGATCACATCAATAGAAGCACCGGTAAAACTCACGGTGGTATTTATGGTCCTGTTCACATCCGGAAAAAATACCACTACGGCGGTACCTTTTTGCACCGTTCCCAAATAATTTTCAGGAATGTTGCTCACCACTTTAAGGTTGCTCGTGTTCACAATTTTTATTTGCGGACCGGCGGCTGTCATCCCCTGGAAAATTTCACCCACTCTAATATTTACCACATCTGCCACACCGCTCACATCGCTGTATACAGAGGCGGTACTCAACTGCTCCTGAGCTACTTTAACGCCTTCGTTTACCTGTCTCAGCTGTGCTTCCAGCGTGCCCACATTTGTTTGTGCTGTTAGCAATTGCACTTCGGTACCAATGCCCTGTTCCCAAAGATTTTTTTGGCGCTGGTAAATACTGCGGGCAAGCGTAAGTTGAGATTGTATGCCACCCGCTTGTTGTCTTGCTGCTACTACCTGCTGGCGTTGTATGGCATCATCTAATCTCAATAACAGCTGGCCTTTTCTCACCCTGTCACCCTGCCTTACCAATACTGCTTTTACCTGTCCACCCATACCCCGGGGACTGATGTAAGAAATATTTTCTGCATCTACTTTACCCTGGAGCTCTATGTAATGGCTAAAGTCTTGCTGTGTAACCGGTGCCAAAGCCACCAGCTTTATTTTTGCTGGGTTAGCGCTACTGGTATCCAGTTTAGAAATTTCTTCCTGCAGCTTCAACATTTCCTGCGTGTTCTTATCGCTTTCTGATTTTAACTTTTCCAGTTTTGTCTTCTTGTCATTTAAAGAAGCATCGCCTTCCTTTTTACTGTTGCCACATGCCGATAAAAAGAGTACTGCTATCAGGGAGGGTAAAATGTATTGTTTCATTTTTATTCTTTTAGTTTTTGATCCTGGTTAGGTTTTGATAATGTGTTGTTTTTTTGCAACGACTGCAACCGCACTGTTACAGTTTGCCGGTTGCCTTTAAGAAATCGATCCGGGCAATCACAGCGTCATACAAAGCACCGTAGTAATTATTTTGCGCCAACTTTAATTCTGTTTGTGCGGTATATATTTCCTGGTTGCTGCCAAGGCCCTGTTCGTATTTTATTTTGGTAGTGTTATAAACCTTTTCTGCCAACTCCATATTCTTTCGCTGGTTGTCTATCGTAAGCAAAGAGGAAGTCAATTTAAGTTTCGCCTGCTCCACATCATTGTCTATGGACGACTGCAGTTGCTGTAACTTATTATTGGTTTGTTGCAATTGTAATTGTGCCTTGCTTATGCGGGCAGCTTTTGCAAAGCCATCAAATATGGGTACAGATATTTTTACACCCACAAGTGAACTCGTGAACCATGGGCCTTTCCCAAAAAAATCAAATTGATTGCGCTGTGCATTTTTATAGTAGTTGCCATACAATGCAACCGTTGGTAAGTAGCTTAGCTTGTACCTTCTTATGTTATACTCGCCCAACTTCTTGCCCACTTCCAGCAATTGAAATTCTTTTCGGTCGCTGTAATTGTAAGCCTGGTCCAATACATTTTCCTTTACCATATCTTCTGTAAGAGAATCGGTGAGCACCAATACATCCTTCTGCGGCATATTCATCAAAAATTTAAGGGAGGCGTTGCCGGCCCGCAATTGGTTCTCTACTTTTATTTTTTCTGTGAGCAGGTTGTTCAGTTGTACACTCACTTTATCTACATCCAGTTTTTCTGCAAACCCATTGTCGTAAATCTTTTTGGTGTCGTTCAATAGTTTTTCAAACCGACTGATGTTGGCATCAATAGAAGTTGCCTGTTGGCGACCGACTACCAATTGGTAATAAATTTTTTGCACGTTTACATTAATCAGTTCTTCGGTAACGGCAGTCTGCTTGCGGGCAAAGTCCAGCGCTGCATCCCTGGCCTGCAAACCCACGAATACCTGGCCATCAAACAAAAGCTGAGAAAAATCTATGCCGCCAGAGGCTGTATATTCTGTACCAAACTGGGCCTGCACAATACCAAAATCGGAGGGCGATAATATCGTGTTGCCATTACCATCCTTTACCCCTTCTTTCTCTAGTACACCATAAGTGGCTGCTGCAATAAAATTGGGGAAACTTTGAACAGCCACATTGGGAAAATAGTTGGTAGAAAGTGTTCCGCTCAGTTGTGGAAACGCAGCCGCTGTAATTTCCCGATTGGTTTGCTTTTGAATTTGCAGATCTATCAGAGAGTTCTTCACCTCTACGGCATTTTTTAACGCATACTCCACGGCCTGCTGCACCGTAAAATTATTTACCTGCTGCGCCTGCGAGGGTTGAAGTATAAAAGTCAGGGCTAAGGCAGCCAGGGTTAACATCGAGGTATTTCTTCTTCTTTTAGTTTTCATCACTTAACAATTGTTACTCGTTTTTTATTTAGTTTGTTTTGCTTTGGCGGCCATATACTTTGTGGCCAGTTTATACCCCTTGAGCGTTACCAGGCCAAAAAGGAAATGGGTAATAATTTGTTCTTCCAGCTCCAGCAGGTTGTAGTTTTTCAAGCTCCGTTGAAAATCAGGGTTGAAGGGAATGAACATGCTCTCTACTCTGAACTTTGCCAATATTTGTGGGTTGATATCTGTGCGATACAGTTCCTCTTTTATGCCTCTCTCCATGTTTTGCTGCATGTGGCACAAAAGAAATTTTGTTTTGTGCTGGTGAAACTTTTCATAGGCTTCGGGGTAGTACTTCTGCATTTCAAAGATGATGGCGGGGTTCATAGTTTGAAACATCTCTACCATCATTTCCATTGCAAGGAAAATTTCGTGCACCGCATTCTCTGCCGCTTTTTCGTGTTCCTGGCAAATGCACTGGTTATCTGCAAGTACGCCTTCTATAACAGCCGTTACCAGTTCATCTTTATCCTGGTAATGATGGTACAAAGTCTTTTTACTCATGCCCACACTTCCCGCAATATCATCCATGCTCACGCTGCGAAGACCAAACTTCATTACCAGGTCGTGGGCGGCCTGCTTTATTCTTTCTTTGGTATCTGTCTCTATCATAATTTGGAATGCAAAACTAAGGAAACTTTTTACGTTACCAAAGTTTCCATCAATTAATTTTACCATTCATAACAATATCTTAATACAAGCGAGGATACCCGTTGTAGAAAAACGGTCTGCCTGCCGGGCATTCGGTTATCTTTGACGCCTAAAAAACAAACTGCTTTATGGAAAAACCTTTTCAGTACAAAAAGTTGCTCCAATACTTTTTGCAGGGCGCCTTGATACTGGCACCGGTAAGCATCAGCGTTTATACTTTATATTTTGTAGTATCCAGCATCGATGGGCTCATCCCAATTTTTACCTATATAGATGAAAGCGGCAGGGCAAGGGTTCAGAATTACGGGCTTGGCTTTGTAGTCATTATTGCGGCAATCATCCTGCTTGGGTATTTTAGTTCATTTTTCATCACCAGTCGGATTGTGAGTTTTGTAGATAAATTTTTCCAGAAAACACCGGGGCTCAAACACATCTATTCTACCACCCGTGATTTTTTTGAGGCTTTTGCGGGCGATAAAAAGAAATTCACCCATAATGTGTTAGCCTGTGTAGATGACAATGATGTGTGGCGGGTAGGCTTTATCACCAAGGAAGATATGGCTGATTTTGGCCTGAGCAATTACGTAGCAGTATATATCCCGATGGCCTACTCGGTAGCGGGCAATGTATACATCATTCCACGGGAGCGCATAAAGAATA
Source organism: Ferruginibacter sp. (assembly GCA_046597635.1). GTDB lineage: Bacteria > Bacteroidota > Bacteroidia > Chitinophagales > Chitinophagaceae > Ferruginibacter. The sequence goes on from JBKJKD010000101.1 coordinate 6,244, forward strand.
TTGGAAATATCAGCAGCGCACAAACTATGAAGTTTGCCGTGAGTGGCGGCGTGGCGGAGATTGAAGAGATAGAGCACACGAAATGATATTTTGATGTCGGATGTCCGATTTATGATGGATGATGTTGGATTTATGATGTTTGATTTATGATGTTGGATCTACGATGTTTGATTTATGTTTTCGGATTTAGGGATTCAGAAATGAACCAGGATAAAATCATGTTTCTTTATTAAGTCGTAAATTGTCACCATAACAATGTTTAAATGAAAAAAGCAGCCATTTCCATATTGATCTTTTTCTTTTTAATACTTTCCTATTTCCCCTCTTTCTGCTGGGGCTTTTTTGCACATCAAAAAATTAATTTTTACGCCAGCTTCCTGTTGCCCCCAGAGATGATGGTGCTGTACAAATCCAACATCAGTTTTATTTCTGAACATGCTATAGACCCTGATAAAAGAAGGTATGCCATTAAAGAAGAAGGCCCGCGGCATTACCTGGATATTGACAAGTATGGCAAATACCCTTACCCTGATCTTCCACGTAAATGGGATGATGCGGTAGCAAAATTTGGTGTAGACAGCTTGATGCAACATGGGATTGTTCCCTGGCATGTGCAGGTTATGCTGTTGCGCCTCACCGATGCTTTCAGAGATAAAAATTATAGCCGGATATTAAAAAATAGCGCAGAGCTCGGGCATTACATTTCTGATGCACATGTGCCCCTGCATGCCAGCAGCAACCACAATGGGCAGCTCACCAATCAAAAAGGCATTCATGGTTTTTGGGAAAGCCGTGTGCCGGAACTACTGGCAGAAAAACAATGGGACTTTTTTGTAGGCAAGGCTCAGTATATAAAAAACCCCGGAGAGTTTATTTGGGACCGAGTATTAGAAAGTGCCCTGGCGGCAGACAGTGTTCTGCTTTTTGAAAGACAACTCACCGAGCAGTTTTCTCCCGATAAAAAATTCTCTTTTGAAGAAAGAAACGGCATCGTCATACGCCAGTACTCCACAGATTTTACTGTGGCCTTCAACAAAAAACTAGATGGTATGGTAGAGCGCCGGATGCGACAATCTATTTTTGCCATAGCTTCCTTTTGGTTTACGGCCTGGGTAAACGCCGGCCAGCCCGATTTAAAATCACTCTCCAAGCAAAAGTTTTCTGAAAAGGATATCAAGGAATTTGAAGAATTGAATGCCAAATGGAACAGCGCTGGCAAAATAATTGGGAGGGAGGAATAATTTTTTTATAGCATCATACAGCTGGCTGGCAGCGTTTCACTGATAGGATGGCACCTCCAATCCTCTCTTTATTCATTATATTTGCTGCTTAATTTTTTTATATGAATGTTCTTCAATCCACCGCGGGTGTGGCTGTATATAATTTTAATGCCGGCCCGTCTATTTTACCCAAAGCAGTTTTTGAGCAGGCCAGTGCTGCTGTTCTAAATTTTAATAATTCAGGCTTGTCTATTTTGGAACTCGGCCATCGCACCGCAGCCTTTACAGCGGTAATGGAAGAAGCAAGGAGCCTGGTGAAGGAACTGATGAACCTTGATGATGATCACGAAGTATTGTTTCTGCACGGTGGTGCCAGCACGCAGTTTATGCAGGTACCCATGAATTTATTAGACCCAAAAGAAACAGCCGCTTACACGGACACCGACATATGGGGGTACAAAGCCATTAAAGAAGCAAAGTTGTTTGGCAAAGTAGAGGTAGTGTGTTCCTCCCGTGAAAAGAATTACAACTATATACCCAAAGATTTTGCGGTGCCGAACGATGCAAAATATTTTCACATCACTACCAACAATACCATTTACGGCACGCAGTGGCAGCAAATTCCGTTTACCAGCAATAGCCTCGTAGCAGATATGAGTTCAGATATTTTTAGCCGGGTACTGGATTTTAACAGGTTTGATTTGATTTATGCCGGTGCACAAAAAAATATGGGCCCTGCAGGTGTAAACCTGGTGGTGGTGAACAAACATATTTTAGGTAAAACAAAACGCCCCATCCCTACCATGATGGACTACCGCAATCATATTGCTGAGGGTAGCATGCTCAATACACCACCTGTGTTTGCGGTATATGTATGCCTACTCACGCTGCGTTGGTTAAAAAGCATTGGTGGTGTAGCTGCGGTAGAAAAACTAAACAACGAAAAAGCAGCTTTGCTATATAAAGCCATAGACAACAGCAACTTGTTTACTGGTACATCCGCTAAAGAAGACCGGAGCAAAATGAACGTATGTTTTGTGATGAAGGATCCCCTGCAGGAGGCCGCATTCCTGGAGTTTACAAAAAGCAAAGGAATTGTGGGCATCAAAGGTCATCGTACAACCGGTGGTTTTCGAGCTTCTATCTACAACGCTATGCCGCTTAGCAGCGTGCAGGTAATGGTAGATGCGATTGGGGAGTTTGAGGAAAGATGAAAAGGTTAGAGGTTTAGGAGTTTAGGGTTTAGGGGATTAGGAGTTTAGGGTTTAGGGGTTTAGGGAGGTTTAGGGGTTTAGAGAGGTTTACATTAAAACTTGAACTTTTAAATTTCTTGACAGCCTAAAATCTTACTTTTGCAGCCCTAGATTTATTATATCAATCGTACTTACACATGGTAACTATTATTCCCTTTAAAGCACTAAGGCCCGAAGCACAACTGGCTAAATTGGTGGCTAGCCGCCCTTATGACGTTTTGAGCAGCAAAGAAGCA
>JBKJKD010000003.1:0-34469 GCA_046597635.1 Ferruginibacter sp.
TGATTAGTGAATTAGTAGATTGGTTAACTAGTTCCTACGTTCATTGGTAGATTTCCGTTGGCGAATATTTTGAATGGTTTTTCGCAGACCTTGGCTGTAAGAAGATAAGGTAAAAAATCTATTGGGTTTTGTGCGGTGGTTATGTGTGCTGCAAACCCTACGGGTTTTGATTTGGTCATTTTTCCCGCAGATTTTCGCATATGGAGGGCACGCAGATCATCGCAGATGGAAGGCACGAAGATTTGAAAAACCCGTTGGGTTTTGTGCGATGGTTATGTGTGCTGTAAACCCTACGGGTTTGATTTGTCAGACCTGTCTGCGGGCAATGTTTTCATTTTTCCCGCAGAGTGGAGAATTAAGGCACGCAGATCAAAGTAGATTTAGAAAAATGAATAAACGTTGAACTGGATCAAATTTTCAAATCATCAAATCTTCAAATTATCAAATCATCAAATCGTCCACTCAACAATCTCGTTCTCCCACTCCTTTCTAAACGGCGTAGTAACTTTAATATAGTTATCTGTGTAGCCGTCCATCATGCCATTTTTATTGGCAGTTTCAAATAATACTTTACGGGTTTGGCCGATGTGTTCCTGGGTGAAGACCTGGGTTTTTGTGTAGCTAAGGTTGCGCAGGATTTTGTTGCGTTCGTTTCGTTTGTGCATGGGTATCACAGGTCCCAGCGTGAGCGCATGGGTGTTGTCTCTTTCAGAATAAGTGAATACATGCAGATAACTCACCGGCAGTTCCTGCAGAAACAAAACCGTTTCCTGAAAATGCTCATCCGTTTCGCCGGGGAAGCCCACAATCACATCTACTCCAATACAGGCATGCGGCATCATGGCTTTGATAAGTTTTACTTTTTGTGCGTACAATGCCCGCTTATAACGCCGGCGCATAGCCGCCAATACAGCATCGCTTCCGCTCTGCAGCGGTATGTGAAAATGCGGCATAAAATGGCGGCTGTTGGCCACAAATTCTATTATCTCATTGCTGAGCAAGTTGGGTTCAATGGAAGAAATTCTGAAGCGCTCAATGCCTTCAACCTTATCCAATGCTTTAATAAGCGAAAAGAAATTTTCTTTACTATGCTCTTGCCCTAAATCCCCACTTTGAGGCGTAGAGGGGCTAAAATCTCCCAGGTTAATACCGGTGAGCACAATCTCTTTGGCACCACCGGAGGCAATACTTTTTACATCGAGCAAAACATTTTCTATACTGTTGCTGCGGCTTTTGCCGCGGGCCATGGGTATAGTGCAAAAGCTGCAATTATAATTGCAACCATCCTGTACTTTTAAAAATATGCGGGTACGTTCGTTTACAGAATGTGATGCCGTAAATACGTTCACATCTTCTATATCGCAACTGCAGATTTTTGCTGCATCGTTAATATTCAGTTCCTTTAAATGAGCGGCAATATTAAACTTCTCCGCTGCTCCCAGCACCAGGTTTACACCGGGTATCGCTGCAATCTCCACGGGTTTTAGCTGGGCGTAACAGCCCGTAATTACCACCATAGCCTCGGGTGCTTTGCGTTGTATGCGGCGCACCAATTGCCGGCATTCCTTGTCTGCATTGTCTGTAACAGAGCAAGTATTGATAACGTACACATCGGCCACTTCATCAAAATTTTTTTTCACAAAACCATCGTTCTCCAACATACGTCCTATGGCCGTTGTTTCAGAGAAATTAAGTTTGCATCCCAGTGTGTGTAAAGCTACGGTGCGATTCATGGGGGCAAAGGTAGTTGAAAGGCAAAAAGGAAAATTCAAAAAGCAAAAGACAATGAGCAAACCACAAATGCCGCCCCATAGAATGCAGGGGGCAATGAGCAAACCACAAATGCCTGCCCCTGTAGAATGTAGGGGCCAAAAGACCAAAAAGCAATTGGCCACCATCAAAAGCCAGGTTCTGTAAGCCCATGGTTTTTTTAAAGTAGTATTTGAAGTGTGTGTAAAATACCGCACCGCTACAACCACCACTCAGGAAGTAGTCTTCTCTGTAACAATCAAACCTGTATTGGAGCTAAAGAGATTATCTAAGAACCAGAAGTTTTTATTATAGTAGAAAGGGCAATCAAAAGTGGGTACTTATTGCAAGCAGTAAGATCACTTAAATTAAAAAGTCACATTAGAAAATAGAAACCACCATATCATTCCGCTAAAAATAGAGCGTTATAGTGGTAGGCTTCAAATTATTTTTTACTACACAAGTAAATATGATTGGGTATATTTTTTTACGCTAGTATGGTTTTTGCAACGGGGAGTGTAAACAAATTAGTTGCCGATGTGGTTAAATTGGGTATATTTGAGGGCTTACTCTTTAAAAAAGATAATTTTTCCAACCTCCCAGTTTGACCGAATCCGTCATTTCACCACATTTTTAATTAATCTTTTTTGTAAACCAGATGATTTTTTCAAGAAAAATTTTACCAGCCCTTGGCCTGTTGGCACTAGTATTCGTGTCTTGCAGCACAAGTAAAAAATATGCATATCTGAATACATTACCCGAAACGAGTATTCCGATACCTCCGGGTATTACAGAGGCTCCGTTCCAGATAAACGATATCATCAGTATCCAAATTAGCAGCCTGGATATGGAAGCTTCCCAGATATTTAACTCCAACAGTGCAGCCTCCAATAAAAGCTCAACTGTAACAGGAAACCAGACTGAAGCAGGTGGTTATCTAATTGATGCCAATGAATTCATTTTTCTGCCGGTTTTGGGTGCTGTAAAGGCAGGAGGATTAACTAAAACGGAACTGAAAAATACCATCCTGAATTTGATCCTTTCCAAAAAATTATTGCTTCAACCAACAGTAGAGATACGCCACCTCAACTATGAGGTCACCGTATTGGGAGAGGTAGCCAAGCCAACCGTTATTACAGTTCCCAGCGAAAAAATATCGCTTATTAAAGCAATAGGTCTTGCAGGAGATTTAACCATCTATGGTAAAAGAGATAATATTTTATTAATAAGAGAAACCGGAGGAAAACGGATGACCCACCGGCTTGATATAAATTCTCCCAATTTTATTTCGTCTCCTTATTATTATTTACAGCCAAATGATGTAGTGTATGTGGAGCCCAACCGGGCTAAAGTGGCATCTGCTGGCAGAACTCAACAATTGCTTCCTCTTGTAGTAGCGGGTTTGAGTGTAACCATAATTGTATTAGACAGGATACTGAGATAAAACCAAATAGCCATGTCAGCAAAAGTGAAGTTTAACGCAATTGAAAATATGGATGAGGAAAATATTGTAGAAGTTTTTCTTGCAAAATTTATTCCTTATTGGCCATTGTTCGCCCTGGTATTCGTTTTGAGTATAGGTGCAGCATTTCTTTATTTAAAAATGGCCGATCCTATTTATGAGGCTAAGGCATCCATCATTGTTAATGATGAAAAAAAAGGAACGGAAGAATCTAAACTTACAGAGTCGCTCGTTACCGTTCAATCAAAACAATTATTGGAGAATGAAATTGAGGTTTTAAAAAGCCACAGGTTGATGGACAGCGTTGTGAATAAACTAGGTTTATACGCTAACATATTTATTAAGGGAGAAACAAAAGTGCCGGCTTTTAATGGTAGCCCGGTTTGGCTAGTTGCTAAAGATGCAGCAGAAATTTTTCCTGTAAAGAAAGTAGAATTTACCTATAATAAAGTTGCAAAAACAGTAGCTATGGCTGGTATGGCTCCCATACCTCTAAACTCCTACTTCAAGACAAATTGGGGAGAATTAAAATTTGTTACCAATCCCTATTTTGATGCCGGTGATGAAAGATATGATGAAGCCAATAATTATGTATTTTCTCTTGCTACCACCAAGCAAACTACAGCCGGTATATTTTCGAGTTTAGCGGTATCTGGTGTAAGTAAACTGTCCACAGTTATTGAGTTGCGTTTAAAGGATTACAATGCACAAAGAGCAGAAATTATATTGGACCAGCTTCTCAAAACTTATGAAGTAGAAGCCTTGCGGGCAAAAAATGAGGTGGCGAGAAATACCCTGGCTTTTGTGGAAAACAGGATAGGTGATGTAACCCACCAAATGGATTCCATGCAGAAAAAAGTGCAGGGGTTTAAAACCAGTGCCGGGGCAGTTGATATTGGAACACAGGGTCAATTATTTCTGCAGAATGTGAGTGAAAATGATCAAAAGCTGAGCTCTGTAAACACTCAACTATCCATGCTGGGACAGGTAGAAGACTTTGTGTCGTCACGAAGTGCGAGCGGTTCTATAGTTCCCGCTAACATTGGGACGCAGGATCCTATGCTTTCTCAAATGATTGATAAGCTTTACCAGGCAGAACTAGAGTACAAAAGAATTGGGAAAACAGTGGGCGAAGGCAATCCTAAAATGCTGGCACTCAAAGAGCAGATAGAAAATATGAGGCCTGACATTTTAGATAATATTCGTAGCCAAAAAAAAGGCTTGATTGCCAGCAGACAAAACATCGCCTCTACTAATGGAAAATATAATTCCATGCTAAGTACGATGCCTCAAAAAGAAAAAGCGCTATTGCAGCTCACCAGAGACGAGGCCACACTTAATGGCATTTACCAGTTTTTATTACAGAAGAAAGAAGAAAGTATTTTATCGTTTTCATCTAACCTTGCCACCCACAAAGTAATGGATGAAGCGCAGGCTGGCCTAAAACCTGTTGCACCCAAAAAAAGTTTGGTACTTGGTATTGCTGCTGCTGTTCCACTTTTACTGTTGATGGCTTTTTTGGGCATGCGTGATTTTTTCTCCAATAAAATTTTATTTAGAAAAAAGATAGAAAACCTTACAACCGTGCCGGTAATTGCAGAAATAAGCGCCGATAAATCAGGTCAATCCATTGTTGTAGAAAAAGGCGGGCGCACACTTGCAGCCGAAGAATTTAGAAAATTATCCATGGCGCTGATGCATGCAGGGATAAATGATAACGCCAAAAAAATACTGCTTACTTCCAGCATATCCGGCGAAGGCAAAAGTTTTATTGCGGCAAACCTGGCAGAAGGGATAGCCGCCACTGGAAAGAAAACGATATTAGTAGATATGGATTTCCACAATTCATCGCTTGCCGGTATTTATAAATCAAAACACAAAGATGCCCAACCGGGAGTAACTGATTTTTTACTGGGCAACGCAAATCTCCAGGAATTACTTGTACCAGTTTCTGCCAACCTGTATTATATAGCTATAGGAAAGGAGGTAGATAGCCCTTCGGAATTGCTATCCAATGGGAAAGTAGCGACTCTAGTAAACTTGCTGGATGCAGATTTTGACAGGATCATCATTGACTCATCGCCCGTAGGGCTTGTGGTAGATGGGTATTTACTGAGTAGCCTTTGTGATATTACCCTATATGTTGTAAGACACAAGTACACACCCAAAATGCTAATTAAAAGGATAGATGAGAATAACGCTATCAATCCATTAAAAAATCCGGCTATTGTTTTTAATGCAGTTAAAAAAAGAGGGGTCATTAAAAGTAGTTATGGTTATGGCTACGGATTTCAATATTTATATGATACATACGGTGCTAAAAAAATCGTAAAAACCCATAGATGAACTAAAAAATGTAGATACCTGAAAACTAATTAACATGGCTAACCTTTGGTATATTTTAAACGCAGAAAAAAATAAAGAACTGGCAGCAAAAGCATTTTGTAACAAACATGAGTTAGAATGCTATCTGCCAATGGTTTTGAAAAAAGTAAGTGTTGGTTTTAAAATGTTTATAGAAAAAAAAGAAGTACTTTTTCCGTCATTCCTGTTCGTAAAGACCTCAAATTCTAATCTTGAATTATTAATCTCATCGGCAAGTATAAAAAGTTTAATGTACCTCTGCGATGAACCCGCCACCATCACAGGGGACGAAATAGAAGCTTTGAAAAGTTACCTTCAAAAAAATCAGATGGTAGAAGCTGAAAAAATACCCATTACCAGTACCCGTAATTTATTGCAAAGTGGTTCAGATTCAAAAAGCCAAACAACAACGAACGATTTATTGATACTGCATTCAATCGGCTACATGTTGAAGGCTTCAGAAAGCAGTAACTAAACTCCAGGGTTGGCGATGCCGGTAACGAAGACTCAAGGCAACCGAAATACAAAAAGATGCGGAACAAATTATAAAATAAAAAATGAAGACAGCTTTAATTACAGGTATAACTGGCCAAGATGGAGCCTACCTGGCAGATTTACTTTTGAGCAAAGGATATACGGTGCATGGTATTAAAAGAAGAGCCTCTTTAATAAATACCAATAGAATAGATCATTTATACCAGGATCCGCATGAAGCCAACGTTAGGTTTAAATTACATTATGGGGATATGACGGATAGCACCAACCTGATAAGAATTGTGCAGGAGACCCAGCCTGATGAAATTTACAACCTGGCAGCCATGAGCCATGTAAAAGTTAGTTTCGATTCGCCAGAATATACTGCCAATGCCGATGGTATTGGAACCTTAAGGTTACTGGAAGCAATCAGGATTTTAAAATTAGAAAAAACGACAAAGTTTTACCAGGCATCCACATCTGAATTGTATGGTTTAGTGCAGGAAGTTCCCCAGCGGGAAACAACTCCATTTTATCCCCGGAGTCCTTATGCGGTGGCAAAACTTTATGGCTATTGGATAGTAGTTAATTACAGAGAGGCGTATAACATATTTGCCTGTAATGGTATATTGTTTAACCACGAAAGTCCGCTACGTGGCGAAACCTTTGTAACAAGAAAAATTACGATGGCCATAGCTGCAATTGCTCATGGCAAAAAGCAATGTTTATACCTCGGCAATATGGATGCAAAGAGAGATTGGGGCCACGCTAAAGACTATGTGGAAGCCATGTGGCTGATGTTGCAGCAGGATACCGCCGACGATTATGTTGTGGCAACGGGCATTACAACTACCGTGAGAGAATTCGTAAAAATGGCATTTGTAGAAATTGGAGTTGAAATAGAATTTAGAGGAACCGGCGATCAGGAAAAAGGATTTGTATCAAGCAATAGCGGGCAATACCAATTAGCCGTCGGTACCATGGTTTTGGCTGTGGACCCTGCGTACTACAGACCAACAGAAGTTGAATTGCTGATTGGAGATCCTGAAAAAGCCAACAGACAATTGGGCTGGATGCCAAAATATAATCTTGCCAGCCTGGTAAAAGAAATGATGGCAGCAGATATACAAAAACAGAGTGCGGTACTATGTTGATTTTTTGTGACAACATAACCAGATAAAGAAAAGGTAGCATGAGATTAGGAATAATTTTATCGGTATTGGGCATGTCCCTATTCTTTGCATCTATTTTGTTTATAGGTAATAAAAGATCAACCTATCTTCTCTTCGTTTCCTATTTTCTTCCATTTATCGACCTGTGGATCACTCCATCCACTCTTGGCAATCTTTCTGTATTTGATGGTGTTACCATCGTGAGTGTTGTGCTTTTTTTTAGAGACCTCATCTCGTTAAATAGAGGCAACAAAATTTATGTATTGTACAGCCTTTTGTTTTTATTGCTAATATTACTGGGCAGCTTATCATCGGAGTTTAAAGTATGGTCGCTGTTTCATATACCTCCCATAGTAACGCCTTTTATTTTTGCCGCCTTGTTGTTACGGGAATTAAAGGAAAATCCGTTTTTTATTTCCAGACTAATTAGTGCCCTAAAAACCTCTGCATGGGTAGGTATTTTTTTTATGGCTATGCAGCTATTAATTGGTATAGGGTTCACAGCGTATGAGAATCTTAATCCAAATGTGATTAACGGATCTGGTTTCAGGTACCCGGGATTTTTTATGGATACGCAGGTAAATGGTTCTTTTATGGCTATGATAGCCCCGTTGTTTCTGGTAAATTTATATAAACCTTCCAGCCCTACATTTAAAAATTACTACCAGTTTGCCATAATGCTGCTGGCTGTATTGCTTGCTGGATCCCGTTCTCCTTTAATTGGGTTGGGCGCTGCCATCGTCTTCTTAACTCTTTTTGTGGGAGGAAAGTTCAGACCCGTTTTTTTAATATTCACCATTGTGGCTGCTGGTACTGCAACAGTTCTCATAGACTATATCCCAATTTTTCAAAGGTTCGGGGAGCTGAATGATTCGCTTTCGTTTAGGGCCTCCCTGTGGGCGGATGCCTGGAAAATATTTTACAAAGAATATGCGTTAGGTATCGGGGTAGAAAATTACCAACAGTACATTATGAGATATTCGCAAGACCAATTTCTTACACTCGATGACAACGAGATAGCGTACCTCATGCAACCCGAAAATGGGTATCTAAAATGGTTGGTAGAGTTTGGTATTTTTGGAACGATATTGCTTTTCTTGCTTATTTTAGGCCCCGTGCTCAAAGTGTTCATTCATTATTTTAATGGGAAAAAAGTAGAGGTGCTTTTTTTCTTTATTGCCCCAATCGTGACCTGGCTCATTTCATTTACCTCCTTGTATACATTGTACGACAAAAGACTACTCGTTTTGCTGATAGCATTTGTTACAACGCTAATTGCTTATCCACGAGGCTTTGTTTTAGAAGATGAATAAAATTACAGACCATACAAAACCTGAACCCGGCGCTTCATCTAAAGTTATAAAAAGCAGCCTTTGGGGAATTGCAGCCAATGGTTTGCAGAGTATTTTACTTAGCCTGTTTTTTGTTATCCTGGCCCGGGAATATAACAAGGGTGAGTTTGCTACCTTTTTAATTGCCAATAATATCTACCAGTTGTTGGCTGCTTTTTCTACCCTTGGCCTTGGCCAATGGTTTACCAGAGAGCTAATTAAAACCACAAATACGCAGGGTTTAATCAACAAGTTTTTGAAAATGCAACTTTACTCTGGTGTATTTTTTTACGTGGTTAATATTGCATTAGCCTGGGTATTATACCAGGATGTTACCATTTTAAAAATTGCAGTTATACTCGGTGTAAATGTAGTGTTTGATAATTTTATCTATGCCATCCGTTCACTAAACATTGCACAGTTTCGCCAACATAAAACGTTCATCATCCTGCTGGTTGATTCTGCTTTTAAGTTTGTTGCCTCCTGTATACTTTTCATTTATCCGATAGGTATAATTACCCTTTCCATAGTGCTCATTGCGTTTAGATTTATCACGCTAAATTTATTTATCAATTATGGAACTTCTAAAACAGTAAATATTTATCAGCTCATTAAACATAAGATCTCTCTGCAGGAAGTTAAAGAACTGGTAACACAAAACTGGGCTTTTATTATTATAGGAAGTGTGTCAATATTATATTGGCGCATAGGCAACACCATTATATCAAAAATGCTTACCGATGCAGATGTGGCAAATTATGAAGTTAGTTACCGGATATTTTCCCTGGCATTAATTTTACCCATGATTGTTTCTACTACGGTTTTTCCGCAATTTGTATCATTAGGTAAAGATGAAAATAAGCTGCCACTTTATCAGTATTTCCACAAAGTTTTTCAATTATTCATGTTGTATAGTTTGCTGTCATTTACTTTCATGTACTCTTTTGCACAATACATTATTCCATTTGTTTTTGGTAAGGAGTACAGTAATAATGTTAACCATAGCATTCAGATGTTTTTAGCGGTATTGGTTTTTCCAACGGTTTTACTGCAGGCCAATGTATTGGTTGCATTGCACCAGGAAAAGAAAGACATGTGGCTTAACATCATTGCCCTCATAGCTAATGTTCTTCTATCAGTGGCTGGTATCCTGTACTTCAAATCTCTGGATGGAGTAAATATGGCCATCTTCTTTTCGTTTTTGTTGTTTCACCTGTTGCAGGATTTTCTTTTATATAAAATGCGGATAACCTCCATTTTTAGAATAATACAGTTTTATTTAATAATAATTTTGGTAGTAGGTGGATATGCGTTGCTTTCTAAATACATATCCCCGCTGTTTCTCTATCCATCTTTTGTGCTGGTGGCAGGGCTCATATTGTTAAATGCAAGCGTTGGTTTCCATGCTGTTGCCACCATTTTTAAAAAGAGGCTGCTAACCGCCAAGTAACCTAATTATATGAAGCAGAAAGTATTTTATTACACATCAGCCTACTTTTTTGATGTATCAATAGAGTTGATAAGGGTGCTAAAGGATCAGGTAGACTTGTACGTTTTTATAGAGGTTACCAATGCATCAAAAAATGCAACCATCCTTGATATTGCTTCGCTGCCAGATCATGGATGTATGTTTGCGGCCACAGAAATTCTTAGTGAGCGGTCAATGATACATTTTAGTGAATACTTCGATGGAGTTAAAGAAGTAAATTTTGTTGTACATAATTATTCTTCGGCTAACCTGCTAAAAGCATATAGCACATTGGCACCCGTAAGAAAAATGATGAGACGCTTGAAACCGGATGTATTGCACATGGAAGGGTATACTGTGCGAAGTTTGGGGCTCTTTCCTTTATTTGGCAGCGTAAAAAAGTTATTACTTGCGGTGCACGATTCGCAGGTACATTCCGGGATGAAAAATATAAAAGTTTTTTTACCACGTATTGCGGCTTTTAAATGGCCGGTTAAAAAGATATTTGTTTTTTATTCTAAATACAGTAAAAATGATTTTGTAAAGAATATTGCACATAGTAAGGCGAAGTACCTTGACCTGCAACTCTATAAATTTACTTTTTTGGCAAAAATGTCGGGAATCAAAGATACCGGGGCTGATTATATTTTATTTTTTGGGCGCATATCAACCTACAAAGGGTTAGATATTTTACTTGATGCCATGGTGAGGGTATGGGAGCATTACCCCAATGAAAAATTAGTGATTGCAGGTGGTGGGGCTGATGATGAGCTACTGGCACATCCGTTATTAAAGCACCCTAATCAAAATATTATATTTCATAACCGCTTTATACCTGCGCCGGAACTGTGTGCCATTATCAGCAAAGCTAAATTTGTAGTATGTCCATATAAGGATGCTACCCAAAGTGGTGTATTGGTATCATCATTTGCCATGAACAAACCAGTATTAGCCACCAATGTGGGCGCTTTTAGCGAGCAAGTTGATGACGGGGTCACAGGAGCACTCATTCCGGCGGTTACAGAATCTTCAGTAGCCGCCTCAATTTTGCATGCCTTAGCTAATGAAAAGTATAAACAGTGGGAGCAGTTTTTAATAAATGAAAGTAGCCATAACAAATGGACCATTAATGCCAAAAAGTTATTGGAGGCGTATCAATAATTTTATTTTAGAATACGAAATATGGACGAACAAAACACACAGAAAAAAATATTATTAAGTGCCTATGCCTGCTCACCCATTCGTGGCTCAGAGCCTGGCAATGGCTGGAGTTGGTGTATAGAGCTCGCTGCATTAGGTTACGAAGTTTGGTGCTTTACCAACATTGAGGATAAAGATGAAATACTCTCAGCCACAGCTTCGCTTAACCTTCCCAACTTAAGTTTTGTGTTTGTAGCACTCTCCTTCAACCTTGATAAGTTGTTGCTGGACACTTCTTCTAAAAAAGTATATTTTCATTACCTGCTATGGCAAAAGAAGGCTGGGTCGCTCGCCATTCAACATCATAAAAAATTAAACTTTGATGTTGCACATCATGTTAGTTTCGGCAGTTTGCAACAAGGTGGTTTTATATGGCGACTAAAAGGAGCGAAAAAAATTTTTGGACCGGCAGGTGGCGGGCAACATGCTCTTGAAATATTCAAAAATTATTTTGGCAAATCCTGGCAAACAGAGAAACTACGCACCCTCATTTCAAAAATGGGATTAAAATTTAGCAGCAATTTTAAAAATACCATGCTCAAATCTGACTATGTACTCACCACCAATGAGGATACTATGAACATGGCCCTTTCTGTAAAAGGCATTCGGGCCAATAAAGTAGTTTTTGTGCCAGATACCGCCGTGCCCAAGATTATGGAAGCAATTCCATTTGTTGAAAAGCCTGCTCACGGTACGTTAAAACTGTTGTGGGTGGGGCGGTTGCTTCCCCGAAAAGGATTGAACCTGGTATTGAATGCGCTTAAATTTGTGCCGGCACATGTTGATTATTCATTAACCATTGTAGGTGACGGCGAATGTTTTCCGTTAATAAATCTGTGGATCGACGAATACGGTATTGATAGAAAGCGCCTGAATATTTTAGGAAAAATGCCCTTTGTAGATGTGATAGACGAGTATAAAAAGGCCGATACTTTTATTTTTTGTAGTATGAGAGATTCCTTTGGAGCCCAACTTACAGAAGCAATGGCTTTCTCTCTGCCCATCATCACTTTAAATATTCACGGGGCAGTAAAAGGTGTGCCAGATAGTTGCGGAATTAAAATAAATACAAACACAATTGAGCAAACCCTTGCAGACATTGCAGCCGCCATTACAACGATGCATGATGACATAAATTTAAGAAAGCAGTTTTCGATAGGCTCCTATAATTATTCTAAACAAAACACCTGGCAAAACAGGGTGCGGGACGTAACTCAAAATTTTTATGAGTAACAACAATCAGATAAAAATACTTCTCGGCGTTCCTCCGTCAGCACATGTAAGCCTTGCCATGGATGAATTAGAAGCCTTGCAGCAACAAGGGCTTACTTGTAGCACTGTTCCTTATGGCCGCAACAACCAGTCTGGTAGCGCTGTTGGAAAACTACTTTCTACTATGGCAAAGGGTTGTGTGCTCATAAAGTATTTGTACCGAACAAGACCTCATATATTGTACCTCAATTCCAGGCTTGAAAGGGTAGGCAGCACGAGAGATTTCATTTCCTTGATTATGATAAAATTGCTGTATTATCCTAAACTTGCAATCGTAATTAAGTCGCATGGCTCAGAAGCCGATTCAATGCATCTTGCAAGTAGTTTCTTCAAAAAAACGATACTCGCCTTTTTAATTAAGAATGTAGATAGTTGGATTTTTTTATCCAAAGATGAATTTAATTTATTATCACAGAATTTTCCGAAGATGATTGGGAAGCTTTTTGTGCTGCCTAATATTATTGATCCATCTCGTTGTTTAAAGCAAGATGACTTTAACGAACAATACCAATTCCCCCCGCTAAAAACTAAGATTTTATTTGTGGGTCGTATGGTAAAAGAAAAAGGTGTCTTCGATATTGTAGATGCTATTTCAAAAGTAAAGGATAAGGAAAATTGTGTTTTTATATTTGTCGGAAACGGACCAAATCTGGAAGCTTTAAAAAAAAGGGCAAAGGAAAACGGGGCTGATAACTATTGCAGGTTTATGGGATATATACCCGACAATGAATGTGATCATTTTTACGCCAACTGTAATATGCTGTTGTTTCCAACTTTTGACACAGAAGGATTTGCCATGGCTTTGTTTAAGTCGGTAGCCACCGGCCTACCCATCGTAACCACACCCGTGAGGGCAGCAAAAGATTATTTAAAAGAACCGGATAATGTTTTATGGGTAACCAAACAAAGCCCGGATAGTATTGCCATGGCTATTGACCAGCTTCTGCGGGATAGTAACCTGGTGCAAACAATGCAAGAAAATAATATAGAGTTGGGCAAACAATTTTCTGCCGCTACAGTAGGCAAAAGGATCAGTGAGATTTTTAAAATGGTGATTCTAAAAGAAAAGGAAAGATGATACAACAATTAAAAGCACTTCGAAACCTTTGGCTGCAAAAAGTAACATACCGGCACTGTACCATTGGTAAAAACTTTTACTCCGGTGCCAGGGTAAGAATTTGGGGTAAAGAGAAAATTGTGATAGGTGATAATTTTTATATAGGCCGTGATTCCTTTATAGAAAGTGATGTGCAAATAGGGAATAATGTGATGTTTGGCAATAGGGTGGCCATCGTAGGCAGGTATGACCATCATTATCAACAACCGGGCGTGGCTACAAGAAATGCGATGGCTATAAGAGACAAATCGTATACCTGGAAAGGCCTGGGAATTACGACCATCATTGAAGATGATGTGTGGGTGGGCTACGGTAGTACTATTTTATCTGGGGTTACCATAGGAGAGGGAAGCATCATTGCAGCATGTTCACTCGTAACAAAAAATGTGGAACCTTATTGTATTTACGCAGGGTCCCCTGCTACAAAAGTAAATACTCGCTTCAACACAGTGGAGGAACTACACGAACATTTAAGCATCGTACAATCTACCTATTTAAATAAATTATAAATGAAATTTGCTTATTTAATATTTGCACATCAAAGCCCGCAACAATTTATAAGACTGTTGCAAAAGTTAGATACACCTGAAAGTCTGTTTTTTGTGCACATAGATAAGAAAGTAGATGTAAGTGAATTTAAAAAAGTGACAACATTTGTAGAGGAAGCAAAAATTATATGGCTTAAAAGATGGAATATTATATGGGGCGGCTTCAATTCTATAAAGGCTACGTTGCATGGGTTGGAACAGGTAAATAATTCGGCTGAAAACATTACTCATGTCAGTTTTATAAGCGGGCAAGATTATCCGATAAAACCCGTGCAGGAATATCATCAGTTCTTAAAGCAACAAAAAGATCTTAGTTTTTTAGAATACAGCCCATTGCCGCGGCCCAATTGGCAAAATGGAGGTATGGACCGCATTGAGTTTTACCATATTTATTTTAATACTTTTAAAATTGCATTTCCTTTATTAACTTTTTTGAAAACAAAACTGCCACACGCCAGTCAAAAAAAGTGGCGTATTTTAAAACAATTTGCCCCGTACATTCCATCTTTCCAAAAATTGAAACGCCCCTTTATTAAGGGCTACAAACCCTACGAAGGATCGAGTTGGTTTACATTTTCCAGCAGCTTTGTAAAGGATATAATGCTGGAGCTGGAGCGTAATAAACAATTTTACCGCTTCTTTAGGTTCACCCAATGTTCCGATGAAATATTTTTTCAAACATTGTTGCTCAATTGTCTTCCGCAACATCTCGCTACAACGGTAAATAATAATTTACGCCATATTATTTTTGATAACAGCACCGGGAGGCCCTATACCTGCACGCTGGAGCACTTTGATTCTTTACAGCACAGCCCTGCTTTTTTTGCCCGTAAGTTTGATGCTGTAAAAAGTAAGTTGCTGATGGATAAGGTGGATAAAACGTTATTAAAGAAAGAAGAAATATTATGATGAATGATTTCAGAAATAGTGCATTACCTGTTGTAAGGTTGAAAAATTTTAAGCTTACAACCGGGAGTTATCAGTGGTTTGTAAATACAATTATTGACTGGGCCGCTCAAAGGCGATCTGCAATGATATGCGTAGCTAACGTGCACATGTTTATTGAAGCTCAAAATAATGATGCTTTTTTGCAGATGATAAATAGTGCGGACATGGTAACACCCGACGGTAAGCCCATTTGCTGGGCATTGAAACTATTAACCGGGGTTAACCAGGAAAGAGTTGCCGGTATGGATTTGCTGCCGTCGCTTTTGCAGCAATTAGAAGCAAAGAAATTGTCGGCTTACTTTTATGGAGGTTCTCAGCAAATGTTGGATAGCACCTTGGCATATTTATCTGTAAACAACCCCGGTTTAAAAATTGCCGGTAGTTATAGTCCGCCTTTTAGAAATTTGCAAGAAGCCGAAACAACGGCCATTATTGATACAATTAACAAGACGACTCCTCATATTTTATTTGTGGTATTAGGATGCCCAAAGCAGGAAAATTGGATGCACCAGAACCGGCACAGGCTTCACACAGTATCTATAGGTGTGGGCGGGGCTTTACCAGTACTTACAGGTATGCAAAAGCGATCGCCAAAGTGGATGCAGGATGCAGGTTTTGAATGGTTGTACCGCTTGGGTCAGGAACCCCGGCGGCTTTTTAAAAGATATGCTACTACCAACAGCCGTTTTATTGGGATAGTAGCAAAAGAGGGTTTTAAAAAAATTTTAAACCATAAGTAATCATAATGAACAGAGAATTTATACGCTATATGCAGATGTCCCTATTCGGGGTAGATTTGCTTGCCTTAAATTTTGCGTCTTTTACAGCAATATTTTTCATCCAGGGAGGTTTGCCTCCTGAGTATTATCATGAATATGCATTCTTTTTTACCTTAAATAATATTTCATGGCTTTTTCTTTCGTTTGCACTTAGGATTTATACAGAAAAAATTGTAATGGTATTTGAACACTTTACCAAAAACAGCATTCAGGCATATCTGGCATCTTGCCTCATTATGTTTGTATTTTTGTTTTTCTTCAGGCAAACAGGTATTTCAAGACTTTTTATTACGGTAGCCATGACTGGTTTTTGCCTGGGTTTATTATTCAATCGTTTTTTGTATTTCAGTATAAAAAGGCTTCATCAACGGTACAGTGTTTTCGATAAGCGGGTAATAATTATTGGATATAATGATGTAGGAAAAAAACTGGCCAGATATTTTGAGGAAGCGGGGTTAAAAATACAGGTTGCTGGTTTTGTGGACAAGGAAGATGTAGAAATCACAGGACTTTCTCCATATCCTATTCTTAAAAATATAGATAAGACCATTGAGTATGCAAAACTTTTGGGAGTATCTGAGATATATACCACAATACCACCCGAAGAAAATAATTCTCTGTATGCCATCATGGATAGTGCGGAGGCTCTAACCATCCGGTTTAAAATAGTGCCAAATCTTTCTGTATTTACCAACCGTAAAGTGCATGTAGATTATTTCAATGATTTACCTGTCATCTCTCTGCGAAGTCATGCCCTCGAAGACGTGGGCAACCAGGTAAAAAAACGGGCGTTGGATATCATTGTGAGCATCTTTGTAATTGTTTTTATTTTATCGTGGCTTATTCCACTTATGTCTATATTAATTAAACTTGAATCACGTGGCCCCGTATTTTTTCCGCAGTTACGAACAGGAAAAAACAGGAAGGATTTTATGTGCCTTAAGTTTAGAAGTATGCAGGTAAACAAAGATGCAGATAGAGAGCAGGCCACAAAAAAAGATGTTCGCATTACAAAAGTTGGCAGCTTTATGCGTAGAACAAGCCTGGATGAATTTCCCCAGTTTATTAATGTATTTAAAGGGGAGATGACGCTTGTAGGCCCAAGACCACATATGCTAAAACATACTGACGACTATTCTAAAGTGGTGGACGAATATATGGTGAGGCAGTTACTGAAACCTGGTATTACGGGGTGGGCACAAATAAATGGTTACAGAGGAGAAATCTTTAATCCTGAACAAATTAAAATGAGGGTACTAAACGATATATGGTATCTGGAACATTGGACCTTATGGCTGGATATAAAAATTATTTTCCTAACCGTTTACAATGTAATAAAAGGTGATCCACAGGCATATTAATAAATATTAGAATCAATTTAAAACTATGCATTAGCCAAATGTACGGGGTGTTTTAGCAGGTGTTTGAAAAATCTAAACGGGTCATTAGTTCACTAGAAATCTTTGAGTCAGCATTTATAGATTGTTCTTACTTGCCTCGCTTCCTGTCAAGTTCATGCTCTGCCCCTCTGCTTGCTCTGCTCTTCTGCTTCTTCGCTGCGAGCCTTCGCCCGCTGCGTCCCAGCGTTACCCTTCATCTTACCCTTCTGCCTGACTTGTCCATCCCAACCGCCCATTGGCTTATCTTTACTGCCAATGAATAAAAAGTATTTCTACTTTATCTACCTGATAGGGGCTATTATCCTTCTTTATTGGATAAAAACCAACCAGCAACCCAATGCCGGCAAAAATAATTTCCCCGGTAACAAAGAAGCAAAAGCACCGCAGCGGCTGGACAGATCGCTCACAGAAATTGTGTACAGCAAGCATGCCCTGTGCAGAATGGATTGCCGGGAGATAGATGCCAGCGAAGTGCAGGAAATATGGCAAAAAGGAGTACTCAACGAAAATAAAATAGAACAAAGCAACAAGGGCATTTCTTATCCACTGGAAGGCGTAACACACGATGGGCAGAGCGTACGCATCGTATTTGCACCAAAAGGCAAAAAACTGGTCGTGGTTACGGTGATAGATTTGGAGAAGGAGTGGGAGTGTGAGTGTCCATGAGGTTCAAAAGTTCCAGAGGTTCCAAAGGTTCCAGAGGTTCCAGAGGTTTAAGAGGTTTGAGAGGTTCCAAAGGTTTCAGAGGTTTAAGAGGTTCAAGGTTGGGTGGTGCGGATTTAGTGCGTTCAGTTTTACGTTTGAACGTTGGCAGGCCTTCAACGTTTAAACCCCGCCTCTCAGCTTACTGGTTTGACCTTTGACCTTTGACCTTTCACCTTTCACCTTTCACCTTTTTATAGTTTTTCTGGATTAAATTTGACTACCAAATCTGCTATTGAGCTCAACACTAAACCGGGATTAAAGAACATGGCGATGAAAATAAAATCTTTACTGGCAAAACCCTTTGCCAACTATATAGCGAAACAGGTGAAGAAGGGAATGGGTACAGCAGTGGCAGATCAGCAGGCCCTGTTTCTACAACTATTAAAGACCGGACTTAAAACAGAGTTTGGCAAAGACCACGATTTTGCAAAAATAAAAACGCATGAAGATTATGTGCAGCGGGTGCCGGTGCGGGATTATGAAGCCTTCAAACCTTACATCGAAAAAATAAAAGCGGGCAAGCACAACATTCTCTGGAAAGGAGTGCCTATTTATTTTGCCAAAACAAGCGGTACCACCAGTGGTGTGAAATACATTCCCATCACCAAAGATTCTATTCCCAACCACATTAACACTGCCCGCAATGCCTTGCTTTGTTATATGGTAGAAAGCGGCAATCATGCTTTTGCAGACGGTAAACTTATTTTTTTGAGTGGTTCGCCAGTGTTAGAGAGAGTCGGTGATATTCCTACTGGCAGACTAAGCGGTATCGTAAATCATCATGTGCCCAAATATTTAAGGGCAAACCAACTGCCTTCTTTTGAAATCAATTGTATAGAAGACTGGGAAGAAAAGCTGGATAAAATAGTAGATGAAACCATCAACGAAAACATGACACTCATCAGTGGTATTCCGCCATGGATGCAAATGTATTTTGACCGGTTGGAGGAAAAATCTGGTAAAAAAATTGGAGAGCTGTTTCCGAATTTCAGCGTGATGGTACAGGGCGGTGTAAATTATGAGCCTTATAAAAGTAAACTAACGGAGAGCATTGGC
Source organism: Ferruginibacter sp. (assembly GCA_046597635.1). Taxonomy (GTDB): domain Bacteria; phylum Bacteroidota; class Bacteroidia; order Chitinophagales; family Chitinophagaceae; genus Ferruginibacter. The sequence goes on from JBKJKD010000003.1 coordinate 19,046, forward strand.
CGCAGTATAGATACCATCGAACTGTTTCCTGCAAGCGAAGGATTTTTTGCTTTTCAGGATTCGCAAAAAGAGCCGGGTATGCTCCTCAATACCAACAGCGGTATCTTTTTTGAATTTATCCCTGTGGCAGAGATCAGCCATGAAAAGCCTACGAGGCTTACTTTAAAAGATGTGGAGGTGGGAGCAAATTACGCTCTCATTATCAGCAGCAATGCCGGGCTATGGGCTTATAACCTTGGCGATACGGTGAAGTTTGTATCTGCCAATCCTTATCGCCTTGTAGTTACCGGGCGCATTAAACATTTTATATCTGCCTTTGGAGAACATGTAATTGGCGAAGAAGTAGAGGCAGCTATGCTTGCCGGCACCGCAGGAAACAATGTGCAAATCAAAGAATTTACGGTTGCTCCTTTCATTTCTCAAACAGACGAAAAAAGTTACCATGAGTGGTTAATAGAGTTTGAAAAAATTCCTGCCGACCTCCCGGCCTTTGCAAAAAAGCTGGATGATAGCCTTCGCCAAAAAAATGTATACTATGATGACCTCATAGCAGGTAATATTTTATCTCCACTAAAAATAACCCCGATACAAAAAGCTGGTTTCGTAAACTATATGAAACACATTGGAAAACTCGGGGGACAAAACAAAGTGCCCCGCTTAAGCAATGACCGTATTATTGCCGACGGGCTGGGATCGTTCGTAGAGAGAGGGTGAGGGGAGGTGGTTAAAAGTTAAAAGTAAAAAGTAAAAATTCAAAAGGCAGAAGGCTCAAAGGTTGAAGGGTTTGAAGGTTTAGGAGTTTAGGGGTTTAGGGTTTAGGAGTTTAGGTTTTAGGAGTTTAGGGTTTAGGAGTTTAGGGTTTAGGAGTTTAGGGTTTAGGAGTCTAGTTCAAGGTTGGAGCTACTCAAATTGGACATGGTGCAGGGTATAGATGTAGTAATGGTTTGAGGATAGGCTTGGCAGTGGCCGGGAAGCTGCGGAATTCAAATAATACCCGCAAGTAAGTGATGATTGTTTGAGGGGTTTTATCTGGAAATTGTTTTGGCTAGGTTCCACGTACTTACAGATCCGGTGGCTATTGTGAGCATCATAACAAAATATTAATAAGCATAATCCTGCGTTTAGTTTGAAAACCTTAGCTTTGCGACAACAATCTATAGGTAACAAATTGAGCCAACACAATCATATTAGTTTTTCTCCCGCATCTGATGCGCTGTTATCCTCCCGACGACCTGGGTGCTGATAGGCCGAGCATAACCATCTGCCCCTATCAGTGAAAAAATCCCCCGGACTATTGGCACAGTAAGTGCTCACTTCATTTTCTACATATTTTTCATCTTTTCAATTTCAAATAAATTGGAACAAGCAAGTATCATTATAAGAACTGCCACCGCAGAAGATATAACCTACGCACCCATCATAACGGCCGAGATGGAATCATCGGCAAAGGCCCGGGGCACCGGCATCGCACAGCGCTCACCAGAATATGTAGCAGCCAAAATGGAAGAAGGTAAGGCCGTGATTGCGCTAACGGAAACCGGCGACTGGGTTGGCTTTTGCTATATCGAAGCCTGGGGCCACGACGCTTTTGTAGCCAACAGCGGTCTCATTGTAGCACCGGCTTTTCGTAAAAGCGGCATTGCAAAAACTATAAAGGAAAATATTTTCCAGCTCTCCCGGGAGCGATACCCGCATGCAAAAATATTTGGGCTTACTACCGGTCTTGCGGTAATGAAAATCAATTCCGACCTGGGGTATGAGCCCGTAACTTACAGCGAGCTCACAGATGATGAACAGTTTTGGGCTGGTTGCAGAAGCTGCGTAAACTTTGACATACTGGTGAGTAAGGACCGTAAAAATTGTATGTGCACCGCCATGCTGTATGATCCTGCAGATCATTATGAGCCGGCAGAAACTGCTGAAGATTTTAAGCAATATTCAAAATTGTATGAGCGCTTTATGCGCATCAAGCAAAGTAAGCTCATGAAATTTTTCCTGCGCAATCAAAAAATTTCGGGGGCTGGCAAAACGGTGTTAAGTTTCTTCTACAATTTCTAAAAAAAAATCATGACAAATAAATTAACCAGCCGTTCTTTTGACGATTCCGTAATACCGGAAGGCGAGGGTAAAAAGTTAGTACTTGGTTTTAGTGGCGGTTTGGATACCAGCTTCTGTGCTGTTTTTTTAGCAAAACAAAAGGGCTACGAAGTGCACTCTGTATTGGTAAATACCGGGGGCTTTAGCCAGCAGGAATTGGAGCAGATTCAAGCACACGCTTATAAGCTAGGCGTAACCACGCATAGTACTATCGACGCAGTGAAAGATTATTACGACAGCATTGTAAAATACCTGGTGTTTGGAAATGTATTAAAAAATAACACCTACCCTTTGAGTGTAAGCGCCGAAAGATTGAGCCAGGCGCTCAACATAGCATCTCATGCAAAAAAAATGGATGCAGCAGCAGTAGCACATGGAAGTACGGGCGCCGGCAATGACCAGGTTCGCTTCGATATGATCATCAACAGTATGTTGCCAGATGCAGAGATTATTACTCCCATCAGAGATATGAAACTGAGCAGGGAGGCTGAGATCACGTACCTTAAAGAAAATGGAGTAGAGATGAATTTTGAAAAGTCTGCTTATTCTATCAACAAAGGTTTGTGGGGCACCAGCGTAGGAGGTAAGGAAACATTGAAGAGCAATGGCATGTTGCCAGAAGAAGCCTGGCCTACGCAGTTGGATCCATCTTTAACTTCAGAGAATATTAAACTAACATTTGTGAAGGGTGAATTGTCATTGCTGAATGATCAATCATTTTTGCACCCAACGCAAGCCATACAAGCGCTCCAAAAAATTGCAGGACCTTATGCCATTGGAAGAGATGTGCATGTGGGCGATACCATCATTGGCATAAAAGGTCGGGTTGGTTTTGAAGCCGCTGCACCCATGGTTATTTTGAAAGCACATCATGCATTGGAAAAACATGTGCTCACCAAATGGCAACTGAATTTAAAAGACAACCTGGCGCAGTTTTATGGCAACTGGTTGCACGAAGGGCAGATCATGGACCCGGCGATGAGAGACATTGAAGCTTTTTTTGAAAGCACGCAAGCCCATGTAACCGGGGATGTATTTGTAGCGTTGTTGCCTTACCGCTTTGTGGTTACGGGCATCGAATCTGCTTACGATCTCATGAGCAATCGCTTTGGCAGTTATGGGGAAATGAACACGGGTTGGAGTGGGGAAGATGTGCGGGGCTTTTCAAAGATATTTGGCAACCAAACGGCCATTTATAATTTGGTGAAGGCGGAGGTGGAGGGCGGAGGGAAGGGTTGAAGGGTTGAGTTGTTGAATGGTTAATTAATGATTAGTTAATTGGTGATTAGTTAATTGGTGGATTGGTTAATTAGTAGATTAGTGAGAAGAGATAGTTGAACTGCAAATGAAATAGGCAGTTAGGAATATTTCAAAACTATTTATAAAGTTTTTATTCATGGAGGATAACAAAGTATTAGAGACTTCGCAAGCCTCCCCCTTCCGTGGGAGGTTGGAGGGGGCTGTAAGGATTGGCATCATTGGCGGCGCTGGATATACCGGCGGCGAGTTGATACGCCTATTGTTGAATCATCCACATGCAGAAATCGTTTTTGTGCAGAGCAACAGCAACGCAGGAAACCTATTGAGCAAAGTACATGAAGATTTAATAGGTGATACGGAACTGTTATTTTCTGCTGATCATCATTTTGACATTGATGTATTGTTCTTTTGCGCAGGACATGGAGAAGCGAAGAAATTTGTAGAAGGAAATGATATTCCATCTACAGTAAAGTTGATAGACATAGGGAATGATTTTAGGTTGAAAGAAGATGCGGAAGTTGCGGGTAGAAAATTTCTGTACGGATTGCCAGAATTGAACAGAGAGCAAATAAAAAATACCAACAGTATCGCCAACCCCGGTTGTTTTGCTACAGCCATTCAACTGGGTTTGTTGCCGCTAGCCAAGGAAGGATTATTGACGGATATTTATACCACAGGAATCACAGGTTCTACCGGTGCCGGGCAATCGCTTTCCGGCACTTCGCATTTTAGCTGGCGGGCCAATAACATACAGGCATATAAAACACTCAGTCACCAGCACCTGGGAGAGATTGGGGAGTCATTGTTGCAACTACAGCCGGGAAAGGATATAGACTTGAATTTTGTTCCATGGAGAGGCGATTTTACAAGAGGGATATTTATCAGTTCTCAATTGCATTGTGATCTTAGCATTGAAGAACTAACGGTTATCTATAGCGAATTTTATAAGGGTCATCTATTTGTTCAAATGAGCAAGGACCCTATCAGCATGAAGCAGGTAGTGAACAGCAACAAAGCCGTTATTCAATTAGAGAAAGTGGGTGCAAAATTGGTGGTACATTCAGCCATAGATAATTTATTAAAGGGTGCCAGCGGCCAGGCAGTGCAAAATATGAACCTGATGTTTGGGCTGGAAGAAACGACGGGGTTGAGGTTGAAGGGGGTGGGATTTTGAGCCCCCTCCGCCCCCTAAAGGGGGAACTGAGAGTACTCTAATAATTTAAACTGATTTTTAAGTGCCAAGGGCAAATAAAACTTTTGTAATATTTAAATATATCATTTTAATAAACCAACAAACCAAGTTCCCTTCACCCCGAATTCCTTCGGGGCCAGGGGTACAGGTGCTTTTTTTTAGTAAACCAACAAACCAAGTTCCCCTTTAGGGGACAGGGGCCAATGAAAATATTCGACGTATATCCATTAAACGATGTTACCATCGTAAAAGCGCTGGGCTCTTATGTTTGGGACGATAAGGGAACCCAATACCTTGATCTTTACGGAGGTCATGCTGTGATCAGTATTGGTCATACCAACCCGCATTGGGTGAAGCGCATAGAAGATCAGATGCAACTGATTTCTTTTTATTCCAACTCTATCAAGATTCCGTTGCAGCAGCAATTGGCCGACCAACTGGGTAAGATTTCCGGCAAAGAAGATTACCAATTGTTTCTTTGCAACTCTGGCGCAGAAGCCAATGAGAATGCATTGAAGCTGGCATCATTTTACAACGGACGGAAAAAAATAATCGCTTTTAAAAAAGCATTTCATGGCCGCACTTCCCTTGCGGTGGCAGCTACCGACAATCCGGCTATTGTTGCACCGGTAAATGAAACGGCGAATGTATTGTTTCTTCCTTTTAATGATGAAACGGCTTTGCAAAGAACATTTGCCCAACATGAAATTGCCGCTGTAATTGTAGAGGGCATTCAGGGCGTGGGCGGCATCAATGTTGCTACCGACTCCTTTTTGCAAACCATCCGCTCGTTGTGTGATAGCCACAACGCTGTGTACATAGCAGACTCGGTGCAGTGTGGTTATGGTAGAAGCGGACTTTTTTATTCTCATGATTTTGCGGGCGTGCATGCAGATATTTATACCATGGCAAAAGGGATGGGCAATGGCTTTCCCATCGGAGCTATTTCCATCGCCCCAAAATTTGCTGCGAAGCATTTCATGCTGGGCACCACATTTGGCGGCAACCACCTGGCTTGCGCTGCTGCCCTGGCTGTGCTCGAAGTAATGGAGCAGGAAGATCTGATGAAGAATGCTGAAGCCATGGGCGACTATTTGATGGCCGCTCTGCGAACTTTTCCCAACATAGTAGAAGTGAGGGGCAAAGGTTTGATGATTGGGATAGAACTACCAGAAAGCAAGAAACAGGTGAAAAATAATTTGCTGCACAAACACCATATTTTCACGGGCGAGGCAAAGCCAAATGTGATTCGTTTGTTACCGGCGTTGAATATTACAAAAGCCGAAGCGGATATATTTTTAGATGCTATTAAAATAGAATTAGAGGCATGACAAATTTTATTTCTGTAGATGATGTGGAAGATATCAATGCCCTTGCAGACAAGGCCATTTTTTATAAGGCCAACCCATTGATAGATATCGGCCTTGGTGCCCACAAAAAAATAGGTCTGTTGTTTTTGAATCCAAGTCTTCGTACCCGCATCAGCACACAGGTGGCTGCACAAAATCTGGGTATGGAAGCGATTGTTTTTAATGTAGACAAGGACGGCTGGGCATTGGAATTTGCAGAGGGTGCCGTAATGAATGGTAACACTGTAGAGCACATCAAAGATGCTGCACCCGTATTGGGCAGTTACTTCGATATTCTTTGCATCCGCACCTTTCCCTCCTTACAAAACCGGGAAGAAGACTATGCAGAAAAAGTGATCAGCCAGTTTGTGAAATATGCCGGCATACCCATCGTGAGCCTCGAGAGTGCCACGCTGCACCCGCTGCAATCGTTGACGGATATTGTTACGATTAAGGAAGCAATGGAAGGTGACGGGCTCGAAAGTGAAAGGTCAAAAGTCTGCCCGGACCAAAGGGACGGGGTCAAAGGTCAAGAGTCAATGGTATATGGTGAGGGGGCAGTGTTGAAAGAAAAGAAGCCTAAAATTGTGTTGGCCTGGGCACCACACATAAAGCCGTTACCGCAATGCGTAGCCAACTCTTTTGCGCAATGGGTAAATGCCTGGGGTGAAGCAGAATTTGTTATTACTCACCCCGAGGGCTACACGCTGGATGAACAGTTTACGAGGGGTGCAACCATCACCCACAACCAGGAGGAAGCGTTGAAAGATGCCGACTTTGTATATGTAAAAAACTGGAGCTCCTTTAATAATTATGGGGCAATGCCCGAAGTAAAAAGCGACTGGATGCTCACCAATGAGAAATTACACGCCACCAATAATGCCAAAATAATGCATTGCCTGCCCGTGAGAAGAAATGTAGAGATGAGCGATGAACTGCTGGATGGCCCCAACAGCCTCGTAACACAGCAGGGGGCAAACCGGGTTTGGGCGGCACAGGCGGTGATTGGGGAGATTTTGAGGAGGGAGGGTAGTTGATTAGTAGATTAGTTAATTAGTAGATTAGTTAATTAGTAGATTAGTGAATTGGTGATTAGTTAATAGTTTTTAAAAGTGTACAACTAAATGAAAGATGCTTTACACATCATAAAAATTGGCGGCAACATCATTGATGATGAAGCGATGCTTGCCTTGTTCTTACAAGATTTTGCTGCTATCGAAGGGCCTAAAATATTGGTGCATGGTGGTGGTAAGTTGGCTACCCGTGTAGCCGAAGCCATGGGAATCTCTCAACAAATGATAGAAGGCAGGAGAATTACGGACGCAGAAACACTGAAAGTGGTTACGATGGTATACGCAGGTTACATCAATAAGAATGTCGTGGCGCTTTTACAAGCTGCGGGTTGCAATGCTGTTGGCCTTTGCGGTGCAGATGGCGATGTGATAAAAGCCCATAAAAGAGTTCACCCGGTAACAGATTATGGGTTTGCGGGCGACGTAGATGAGGTAAATATTGGTTTGGTTAAAGCTTTGTTGGACCAGGAACTTTCGCTGGTGTTTTCGCCACTCACACACAACGGAGAAGGTTTACTGTTGAACACCAACGCCGATACCATTGCGCAGGAAATAGCAAAGGCCATGAGCGAAATATACGAAGTGTCGCTGTTGTACTGCTTTGAAAAGCCTGGCGTTTTGTTAGACGCAGGCGATGATAAAAGTGTAATCAGGAATATTACGCTTACCTCTTTTATAGATTTGAAAGCAAAAAATATCATCACCGAAGGCATGATACCAAAATTGCAAAATGCTTTTACCGCTTTGGAAGCTGGTGTAAAAGTAGTTACCATTGGCCATGCAAGCAGTCTTCAACAATTGATACTGCAGCAAGCAGGCACTTCCATCATCAATGAATAAAGACAACCTCCATATTATAACTGAGGCAGCCATCGGCTTATTGCAGCAACTGATTGCCATCCCCTCGTTGAGCAAACAAGAAGATCAAACTGCAGCCTGTCTTGAAAATTTTCTTTCAATACGGCATGTGTCTTTTCAACGGTTGCAGAACAATGTGTGGGCCAGCAACAAATATTTTAATGCTAACAAACCAAGTATACTTTTAAATTCTCATCACGACACCGTGCCTGCCAGTGCAGCCTACACCCGTGACCCTTATCAGGCGATCATTGAAGATGGCAAATTATATGGGTTGGGCAGCACCGATGCGGGAGCTTCACTGATAAGTCTGCTGGCAGCATTCTTATATTTTTATGAGGTAGAAAACTTACCCTATAATATTGTTTGGGCTGCGAGTGCAGAGGAAGAGATTAGCGGTAAAGACGGCATTGAAAAATTGTTTGCAGGCGATGCGTTTAAAAACCTTTTTCTACATACTGACAGTTTCGCTATTGTAGGCGAGCCCACGCAACTAGACCTGGCCATTGCAGAGAAAGGTTTGCTGGTGTTGGACTGCACGGCCCATGGCAAAGCAGGGCATGCTGCCAGAGATGAAGGAGACAATGCATTGTACAAAGCCATGGACGCTATGGAGTGGTTTCGGACCTACCAGTTTGAAAAAATATCTCCCCTCTTAGGTCCGGTGAAGATGACGATCACTTCTATGGAGACGCCCAACAAAACCCACAATGTCATACCTGCTACTTGTAGCTTTGTGGCAGACATTAGGGTGAATGAATTGTACACACATGAAGAGATAATTGCTACCATCCGGGAGCAGGTGAATGTTGAGGTACTGCCAAGAAGTACAAGAATACGTTCCTCTTCAATTGATATCAATCATCCCGTGATAAAGGCAGGTATCTCTTTAGGTAAAACAACTTACGGTTCACCTACCACATCCGACAAGGCATTGATACCTTTGCCTTCGCTTAAATGCGGTCCGGGCTTCAGCGGCCAAAGTCATAGCGCAGATGAGTTCGTGGCAGTGCAGGATATTGAAGATGGAAGTGCGTTTTACATAGCATTGTTAGAAAACACTTTTCAAAATGGATAATTAACCAATGGATAATTGATAATTGGAAAAGGAGCCGTAGTTGGGGAGGGGATGATGGAGCCGGGGCAAATGAGTACTTGAAATTTCCAGAGAAATAAATAAGGTTTAGATATACATACCGAATTGGGGGAATTGGAAAAAAGTGAAGCGTTTCATTTTTTCACCCCCTACATAAATATAGGGGCAGGCTTTAAGCTTTGACCTTTCACCCTTGACATATTAAGATTATGAAATTGTGGCAAAAAGATACCGACGTAAATAAAGCAGTAGAAAACTTTACTGTGGGGCGAGACAAAGAGTTTGACGAAATGCTCGCACCCTTTGATGTGTTGGGAAATATTGCGCATGCAAGGATGCTGGCGAGCGTAGGCCTTTTAAGCATTGAAGAAGCCAACGCTCTTTGCAGCGAACTAAAAAAGATATATGCCGATATTCAAAACACTGGCTTCGCTATACAGCCTGGCATAGAGGATGTGCACTCGCAAATAGAATTTTTGCTCACGCAGAAACTAGGAGACACTGGTAAAAAAATTCACGCTGCCCGCAGCAGAAACGACCAGGTGCTGGTGGATGTAAAATTATACCTGCGCCACGAGCTGGAAGGACTCGTGCATGCCATCGAGGCATTTTTTACATTGCTGCAGCAAAAGAGCGAACAGTTTAAACATCAATTGTTGCCGGGCTATACCCATTTGCAATTGGCCATGCCATCTTCTTTTGGTCTGTGGTTTGGCGCCTATGCAGAGAGTCTTGTAGATGATGTAGAAACCTTGCGGGCAGCCTATAACGTTATCAACAAAAATCCCCTTGGCAGTGCAGCGGGTTACGGTTCTTCCTTTCCGATCAACCGCACCCTCACTACAAAACTCCTGGGCTTTGGCTATTTAAATTATAACGTTGTGTATGCCCAGATGGGAAGAGGCAAAGCAGAGCGCATTGTAGCACAGGCCCTTGGCAACGTAGCCGATACACTGGCTAAAATGAGCATGGATGCCTGCCTTTATCTTAACCAAAATTTCGACTTTATTTCTTTCCCCACAGAACTCACTACGGGCAGCAGCATCATGCCGCACAAAAAAAATCCTGATGTGTTTGAACTCATCCGCTCTCATTGCAACCGCATCAAAGCTTTGCCCAATGAGATTATGATGATGACGACTAACCTGCCCAGCGGTTACCATCGGGATCTTCAGTTGCTCAAAGAAAATTTGTTTCCCGCCTTTGGCAACCTGCAGCATTGTATAGCCATGGCCTCGCTCATGTTTAATAATATCAGCGTAAAAGAAAATATACTGGCAGATGAAAAATATAAATATGTGTTTAGTGTAGAAGAAGTAAACAAACTTGTTTTAAGCGGTGTTCCATTTAGAGATGCCTACAAAAAAATAGGCGCAGCTATAGAAGACGGCAGCTTTAAGTATTCAACTGCTATGCTGCATACACATGAGGGCTCACAGGGCAATCTGCAAAACGAAGCTGTGGCTCGTATGATGCAGTCTACCATTAGCCAGTTCAATTTTGGCGAAGTGAATGCGGCTTTAAAACTTTTATTACAGTAAATTGCCGCACATATATAAATTTCTTTAAGATAAAATACTTGTATGGGTGAAGTGGCACAGAAGAAACGCATAGCAATTTTTGGTTCTACAGGTTCAATAGGTACACAGGCTTTGGATGTGGTGCGTGCTCAATCTGAACTTTTTGAAATAGAAATTCTTACTGCACAAACCAACGATGAGTTATTGATAGCACAGGCTTTGGAGTTTAAGCCGAACGCTGTGGTTATAGGAGATGAAACCAAATATCAAAAAGTAAAAGAAGCGCTTGGCGCCCGGGATATAAAAGTTTTTACCGGCGAAAAAGCGCTGGAAGAAGTTGCCGATTTTGATACCTACGACATCATGCTGGCAGCCATCGTAGGTTTTGCAGGGCTCAAGCCAACGCTTAAGGCCGTTTCAAAAGGAAAGCTCATTGCATTGGCCAACAAGGAAACATTGGTGGTGGCTGGCGATATCGTAATGCAAACGGCCCTGGACAATCGATCGCCTATTATTCCGGTAGACAGCGAGCACTCCGCTATTTTTCAATGCCTGGTAGGCGAGGCCCGCAATCCCATAGAAAAAATTATCCTCACTGCAAGCGGTGGTCCTTTTCTTGGCAAAAAGCCCAACTTCCTGGTAAACGTAAAAAGAGATCATGCCCTGCAACATCCCAACTGGAGCATGGGTGCCAAAATAAGCATAGACTCTGCAACCCTCATGAACAAAGGGCTGGAAGTGATTGAAGCCAAATGGTTGTTCAACCTGCGGCCCGACCAGATAGAAGTGGTCATTCACCAGCAAAGCATTGTACACAGCATAGTGCAGTTTGAAGACGGAAGCATGAAAGCTCAAATGGGCTTGCCAGATATGAAATTGCCCATACAGTATGCGCTTGGTTTTCCCAACCGCATACCGAACGATTTTCCACGTCTGCAGTTTAAAAAATATCCTACGCTCACTTTTGAAGAGCCAGACTACAAAACGTTTAGAAACCTGGGTCTGGCGCTGGAGGCATTGAAGCGGGGAGGCAATATGCCCTGCATCTTAAATGCCGCAAACGAAATAGCGGTGTGGGCTTTCCTGAAGAATCGAATCGGCTTCCTGGACATCACTGCTGTAGTAGAAAAAACAATTGAAAAAATACATTTTATAGAAAAGCCCACGCTGGAGGAATATTTTGAAAGCGATGGGGAGGCACGTAACTTTGCGGCTTCCATTATGAAGCTATAGAGCCCCCAACCCCGAAGGGGGCTTTGGTGCACTTTAAGCAGAAGATTATTTAATTAAAAACGGGACTGTAAAAAAAGCAGGTTTGAATTTATGAATTTTACATTGTTAGCAATAGATTGGGAAAGCGTAGGCTTAAAAGCGGCGCAGTTGTTATTGTCTCTTTCCATCTTAGTAGTACTGCACGAATTTGGTCATTACATAACTGCCAAATGGTTTAAATGCCGGGTAGAAAAATTCTACCTTTTCTTTGACCCCTGGTTTGCGGTTTTTAAAAAGAAGATTGGCGAAACAGAGTATGGGGTGGGCTGGTTGCCACTAGGTGGCTATGTAAAAATAGCCGGTATGGTAGATGAGAGCATGGATAAAGACCAGCTCAACATGCCTCCGCAGCCCTACGAGTTCCGGAGCAAGCCAGCATGGCAACGCCTGATCATTATGCTGGGTGGTGTAACCGTCAACATTTTATTGGCCTTTGTAATTTACGCAGCCATCTTAATGGTTTGGGGCGAAAAGAAGATCTACAACAATTCCCTTCAGTACGGTGTGGCTGTGGAAGATAGTTTGATGCTGGACTTAGGTTTTAAAGACGGTGACAAAATTTTAAAAGTAAAAGGCAAGCCTGTTGAAAATTTCTTTGATGTAGTGCCAAAACTTATACTAAGTAACTCCGTGACGGTTTTGCGAAACGGCCAGGAGCAGGAAATAGCCCTCCCCAAAAACCTGGTTGGTAAATTGGTAGAAAAGAAAAGAAGAGATGTTCCTTTGCTGGGTATACGTTATCCATTTTGGGTGGGCGGTATGGCAGATACCGGGGCCACGGTAAAGCTTGATTTGCAGCGATGGGATAAAGTGCTGATGGTTGATTCTGTGGTAACTCCTTTTTTTAGTGATGTGATTAACGAGCTTCAGAAAAAGAAAAACCAAACGGCGAATCTTACCCTGCAAAGAGGCGATAATCAATTTAATTCTACCTGGAACCTGGATAGCAATGGCCTGGTGCCAGGTATGAAATTTATTGGCAAATTTGAATCTTTGGATAGCATCGGCGTATTGAAATACGAGGTGAAAAAATACGGCTTCTTTGCTGCCCTGCCTGCGGGTGTAAAGATGGCAGTAGATAAACTGAAGTGGTACATTGATCAGTTCAAACTCATCCTTTCTCCCGAAACTGAAGCTTACAAAGGTGTGGGTGGTTTTAAAGCCATGGGTTCTGTTTTCAGCGGCGATGGTTGGGATTGGGAACATTTCTGGACCATCACAGCTTTCTTTTCTATCGTACTGGCTTTTATGAACCTCCTGCCGATACCAGCACTAGATGGTGGACATGTTTTGTTCACTCTTGGAGAGATGATCACGGGCCGCAAACCCAGTGACAAATTCCTGGAGTATGCGCAAATTGTAGGAATGGTGTTGTTGCTCGCACTCATGCTGTATGCTAATGGAAATGATTGGTTTGGCTGGGGAAGGGGGAAGTAGTTAAAAAGTCAAAAGGCAAAAGGCAAAAGTCAAAAAGTAATAGGCAATAGGCAATGGGCAAGAGGCAATGGGCAATAAGCAAAGGGCAAGAGGCAATGGGCAATGGGCAATAGGCAATTGGCAAACAGCCAATGCCTGCACGTTTAGACTGCCGGGGGCAGTACGCTGTGGGTTAATGCAAAAAACGGAAAGCTTGCCAGAAGTAACTCAAGGCCTTAGGTTTTAAATTATTTTAAGAAACTTCAAACTCGAAAAACCTTAAACCTTAAACGTTGAACCCCGAGTACCGGAACGCAATTTCTTGAACATTGAACCCTGCCTACCGGCAGGCAGGCTTTGAACCTTGAACCTCCTAAACCTCCCAACGCATGCGTTTTTTTTCGAGACTGGTTTTTATTTGTAATCTATGTTTTTTGGCCTCCATTGTATTGAGGTTAATAGAATTGGTGAAGCGTGGGGACGGAAATCTGAATCCTGCGATAGGTGTGCAGGCGCTGCAGGGAACGCTCGTGATATTGGGATATGGCGCTATCTTTCTGAATGTTATTTTCTTCGTTTGGGCAATAGTGGGTTTGGCCGGGGGAGCCGTTAAAAATGTTCCTCGCTGGTTGCTTTGGTTTAACCTATTACTGTTTCCTTTGCAGATATGGTATTTCTTCTTTGCTAATTTTTAAGTATGATCAAAGGAATTTTAGATAATAAAGGTACCCGGCTCTTTATCATCTTAGCCGGCTTTTTTATTGCCAATGCACTCATAGCGGAAGTGATTGGCGTGAAAATATTTTCGTTGGAAGACACTGTGGGGTTGCCCCGTGCCAATATTATGCTTTTTGGCAACAACTTTAGTTTTCACTTAACCGCCGGGGTCATGCTTTGGCCGGTAGTATTTGTAATGACGGATATTATCAATGAATATTATGGACCCAAGGGCGTGAGATTCCTCTCCTTCCTGGCTATTGGCCTTATTGCATTTTCATTTATTATTTACAACCTGGCCATCTTTTTAAAACCCTCCGAGTATTTTTCCATTGGCAATGGTATAGAAAAACCGGATGCTGCTTTCCGGGGCATTTTTGGCCAGGGCCTGTGGATCATCCTTGGTTCTATTGTAGCATTTTTTGTAGGGCAGGTTTTAGATGTGGTGGTTTTTCACCGCATTAAGAAAATCACAGGTGAAAAAAGTATCTGGTTAAGGTCTACAGGCTCCACATTGGTATCACAATTGATTGATAGCTTTATAGTCTTGTTCATAGCATTTTATATTGGTAAAAGGGTGCAAACGGGCCAGGGAGACCCCTGGACGTTGGGACAGGTGCTCACTACCGGCACCGGGAACTACCTTTATAAATTTGTCGTAGCTTTATTAATGACCCCCGTAATCTATTATATTCATCACCTCATAGAAGGGTATTTGGGTAAAACGACCGCAGCTGAAATGAAGAATGCTGCAATGGGTGCCTAAGTTGGTATATTATTGTTTTCTAAAAGATTGACCGATCACCTTCGCTAATATCCTGTAATGAAGTCGATTGTTACCATTGTTACTTTCCTGTGTTTTTTAGTTGCCTTTGCGCCCTCCCTGGTAGCACAGGTTGTTTTGCCCAAATATGATAGTTTTTTTCTTGCCCGTAAAAAGGGTTTGCTTGGTAAACTTGGTAAAAGCATCTCCAGGAACGGTGAATATTTTGAACCTATCAAGACAGTAGATCCCTATAAAAAATTTCACGGTAAGGTCATAAGGTCTGTTACCATAATGCCCGTTGGCTTCAACTACAATCTCAATGACACTACTCCTTTAAAGAATACTTTCGTAGTAAAAATAGCCAACAGCCTGCACCTGAATACCTTTACCAAGGTAATTGAAAAGAATCTTTTTTTTAATAAGGGAGAGCGGTTTTACCCACTGATGGTGGCAGATAATGAACGGTACCTGCGGGAACAACCTTTTTTGCGGGATGCAGTCATCAAGGTTGTTCGATCTGAGTACTCTTCAGATTCTGTAGATGTGATCGTACTCACCAAAGATGTATTTAGCCTTGGCGGCAGCTTTAGTTTAAGCAGCATTAACCGGGTAAAGGCAGAGATCAAAGAAGAAAATTTTGGGGGTTCTGGCAACCGCTTTGCCATTACTGGACTTTACGACCTGGAGCGAAACCCCACCGGCGGTTTCGTAGCAGAATATGTGCTCCGCTATATGCGTGGAACTTTTATCAATTGGGCTAATGGATTCAAAACCTTCAATAATGCTTTTAACAGCGGGCGGCTGGAAG
>JBKJKD010000267.1:0-4337 GCA_046597635.1 Ferruginibacter sp.
GGCCGACACTTGTTATAATTACCTGATGCCGCCTGTTGTACGGTAATAGACCTGGAGCATGACGCTAACAATAATAGGATTCCGGTAACGGCAGCAAGAGCTTTTAAAATTTGCATATACGAGTGGTTTTTGTTTCAGAGTTGGAGTACTAACGCAAATGCCGGTTTTTTATTTCATCAGGTAGTCTTTAGGACTAAGCAGCAGCAGGGTTCATATAGCTGCAGATTTGGATTATTGCAGATCAATGTACGGTCTTAAGCCTAAAAAAGAGGCCGCTCTTGTGGGAGCGGCCTCTTTTTGCAACATATACTTTTTTTATTTCACTTCTTCAAATTCTGCATCGGTTACATTTTCTGAACCTGCACCTGCTGATCCGTCTGCAGGATTAGCAGCTTCTGCGCCGGGCTGTGCCCCACTTTCGCCTTCCTGCGTAGCCTTGTACATGTCTTCGCTGGCAGCAGTCCATGCGGCATTCAATGCTGCACTGGCAGTGTCAATCTGGGCAACATCCTGAGATTTGTGGGCAGCTTTCAATTCTTCCAAACCAGTTTCTATCGCTCCTTTCTTTTCTGCAGGAATTTTTTCGCCATACTCTTTCAATTGCTTTTCTGTTTGAAAGATAAGGCTGTCTGCCTGGTTGATCTTGTCTACTTTTTCTCTCTCCAGTTTATCAGACGCTTCGTTGGCTTTTGCCTCATTCTTCATTTTTTCAATTTCCTCAGGGCTCAATCCGCTTCCGGCTTCAATACGAATCTTTTGTTCTTTACCAGTGCCTTTATCCTTAGCTGTTACATGAAGAATACCGTTGGCATCTATATCAAAAATAACTTCTACCTGCGGTACACCCCTTGGTGCTGGCGGAATACCATCAAGGTTGAACATACCCAGGCTCTTATTTTGTGAAGCCATCGGCCTTTCGCCCTGAAGTACGTGTATTTGTACACCAGGTTGGTTGTCGCTGGCGGTACTGAATGTTTCAGATTTTTTAGTTGGAATGGTCGTATTGCTGTCAATCAATTTAGTCATTACCCCGCCCATGGTTTCAATACCAAGGCCAAGTGGTGTAACATCGAGCAACAACACATCTTTAATTTCACCGGTAAGAACACCACCTTGTATGGCTGCGCCAATAGCTACAACCTCATCTGGGTTCACGCCTTTGTTGGGTTTTTTACCAAAGAATTTTTCAACGATCTCCTGCACTTTTGGTATACGAGTACTACCGCCTACCAAAATCACTTCGTCTATCTGTGAAGTGCTTAGGCCTGCATCTTTCAATGCGGCTTCGCAAGGCTTCAAGCAACGCTCAAATAGTTTATCAGCAAGCGCTTCAAACTTTGCACGGGTTAATTTTTTCACCAAATGCTTAGGAACGCCATCTACTGCGGTTACATAAGGCAGGTTGATTTCGGTTTCAGAAGAAGATGATAATTCTACTTTGGCTTTTTCTGAAGCTTCTTTTAAACGTTGCAATGCCATTGGGTCTTTGCGCAGGTCAATGGCTTCATCAGCTTTGAACTCATCTGCCAACCAATCCATGATCACTTTATCAAAATCATCCCCACCAAGGTGAGTATCACCATTGGTAGATTTAACTTCAAAAACACCATCTCCAAGTTCCAATACTGAAATATCAAATGTACCACCACCAAGGTCGAACACTGCAATTTTCTGATCTTTCCCTTTTTTGTCCATACCATAAGCAAGCGCTGCAGCGGTAGGCTCATTCACAATCCTTCTAACAGTTAAGCCGGCAATTTCACCCGCTTCTTTAGTAGCCTGGCGCTGTGCATCGTTAAAGTAAGCGGGTACGGTAATCACTGCCTCCGTCACTTCCTGGCCAAGATAGTCTTCTGCAGTTTTTTTCATTTTCTGCAATACCATAGCACTTATTTCTTGAGGTGTGTACATTCTGCCATCTATGTCAATACGAACCGTATTATTGTCACCTTTACCTACTTTGTAACTCCAATGGGTAGTTTCCTCTGTAACCTCATTGAACATGCGCCCCATAAAACGCTTCACACTACTAATGGTGTTTTGCGGATTGGTGATGGCTTGTCTTTTTGCCGGGTCACCCACTTTGCGTTCGCCATTCTTTAAAAAAGCAACTACAGAAGGCGTTGTACGACGACCTTCATCATTTGCGATTACTACCGGCTCGTTACCCTCCATTACAGATACGCAACTGTTGGTAGTTCCCAAATCAATTCCTATAATCTTTGCCATGTGTATATATTTATTTGTTAATCGTTTGTGGGATACAATTGTCAATCATTGTGCCAAGGGAAAAAGTGTGCAAAAATGGCAGACAGTTTGAAGAATCTCTTCTAAATGCGGGAAATTATGTAGGGAAACATCAACCTGTAAACTTTACTGACAGTTTTTGGGAATCGCCAGCGAATGAGCAACGCCTCTATTCACTTGAGTTCTGTAAACTCCGCTGCGCCATCTTTTTTTACTTTAAACGTAAAATGTCGTTGGGTGAAATAGCTGATCGCTATCACCACGGAAATGGTAATAATCTGTCCAAGCAGAGCATGCAAATGCAGCTTTTCCACCAGTAATTTTAATAGAAAATAATTGATGATCAGGTTGAAGGAGAAAGACAGGAAATACCTGAAAAATTGAATGCGGCCCCTCAGATTGGAAGTAGTAAACACCACATATCTATTTAGAATAAAACCGATGATAAAAGTAATAAAGGACGAAATGATGAGCGCTGCACTGTGCGGCTCAAAAGCAATGAAGCCAAAATCTGCTACTTGTTCTGCAAAAACAAAGCGGTAACTTATGTAGAAAGTAACGAGGCCCAGCAAGGCATTGCCACCACCGCAAGCTGCATACCTAAAGGTTTGTAAGGGCATGAACTTTTGAAATGGCGGATAAAAAAAATCAATGCTGCTTGTTATGAATCTTTTCATGTAGAAATCAACCATGTGAAAATAAAAGTTGTAATATATAAAAAAACCCGTTGTTGCCAACAGGTTTCTCTTTCTACAAATAATATTCTAAAGTACATATCTAATAGCCAACCCACCCCAGTTACCGCTAAACCCTGCACCATCGCCAAATTCAAATGAGGGCTGCCAGTCTAAGGAGAAATTGATAGGGGCACTTTTGATTTTGTAATCAAGGCCAAGGACTCCATCCAGACCAATATAAGTTCCTCCGCCATAATTTTTGTTGTTGTAAAAACCAACGTGGGCACCAGGACCAATATACCATTTCAAACCACCTGCATTCTGAATGTCTCCGTGAATTTCATAAAGACCAGTGATGCGGGTACCCCTGTTCCAGAAATAGGCAATACCTTCCAACGCATGCTTGTCTGTTACAAAATGCTTTAGAGTTATGGCACCCGGATAAAATTTTACTCCGATGGCCGTGGTGTAATCAGTAGAGCCAATGTTACTTTGAGCAATGGCTGCACCCTGGAAAATTGCCAGTGATACCACTAATGCTAATACTGTTTTTTTCATGTTTTGAGTTTTTTTAGATTACGAATGGTTGTTAAAAATCATGCCAAATAACTGTTAACTATACAACAGCTCTCTTTGCTCCCTTACCCTATCATCTGCCAGGTATTCGTCGTAGGTCATTAGTTTGTCTATCATACCTTTTGGTGTGATCTCTATAATACGATTGGCAACCGTTTGCATAAACTGGTGATCATGGGTTGTAAAAAGTACGGTGCCGGTAAAAGAAACCATACTATCGTTAAAGGCAATGATACTCTCCAAGTCAAGGTGGTTAGTAGGTTCATCCAATATCAATAAATTAGGATTTTGAATCATCATCTTGCTAAGCATACACCTTACCTTTTCACCACCACTTAGCACGGATGTTTTCTTTAATATCTCGTCGCCGCTAAAAAGCATTTTACCGAGGAAGCCACGCAAGAAATCTTCATCTACATCTTTTACATAAGGCGGTACAAACTGGCGGAGCCAATCCATTAGATTCAAACCATTGCCATCAAAATACTCTTTGTTATCGTTGGGTAAATAAGCGGTTGTAATAGTAGTGCCCCACTCGTTCTTTCCATCATCTGCGGGTATTCTTCCATTGATTACTTCAAAAAAAGTGGTAAGCGCCATCGGATCACGGCTAAGAAACGCCACTTTCTGACCCTTCTGCACATCGAAATTTAATTTACTAAAAACAGGTTTGCCGTCCAGTTTTTTTGCAAGGCCTTCTACTTTCAATATGTCGTTACCCGCTTCACGCTCCTGCTTAAAAATAATGCCGGGGTATTTTCTGTTACTGGCAGTAATATCTTCAAACACCAGTTTGTCCAGGGCTTTTTTCCTACTGGTAGCCTGCTTGCTCTTAGA
>JBKJKD010000226.1:0-4412 GCA_046597635.1 Ferruginibacter sp.
GTTGCAGGACGAAGTAATGGTAGTGGAAGATGCAACAAATGATGATCGGTTTTTTGATAATCCATTTGTTACCGGTGATTTTAAAATTCGTTTTTATGCCGGTGCCCCCATTGTATCAGAAAATGGATTTAAATTAGGAACCGTTTGCATTTACGATACTAAGAAAAGGAAACTATCCAAAACAAAAAGAAATGCATTACTCCTTTTTTCGAAACAGGTGTCCCAATTATTAACCCTGCGAAAAAAAAATATCCTGCTGCACCAGCGGGCTGCCGAAATCATCAGCCTTAAAAGTGAAACGTTTGCCCGGTACATGCAAAGCCAGGAAACTGATAAAAGAGAAATCGCATATAACCTTCATGAAGATTTTGCCCAGGGCATAGCCGCATCGCTGTTGCTATTACAACTGGTACAGGGAAAAGACCCACACCAGGTAAATCTTATTGATAAAGCCATTGTGCAGTTGAAAGATGTTTTAACTAACATTCGCCAGCTCTCCTACGATATCTCCCCACAATTTCCTGAATGGTTATCATCAGACCAATTGCTGAAGGACTTTATTGAAAAGAAGTCAGACAGTTTGCCCTACCCTATTAGCATATCCATTTCCGGAGAGCCAGACAAATGTTCAAATGCCACTACGCTCATTGCAGTCCGGATTATTGAACAATGGTTGGAACTGCTATTGCAAAAAAAATATAAAGGAGAACTTCACATATCCATCCATTTTGAAGATAAACTGGTATTAATCTTTAAAGACGAAGATAGGTCAGCGTCTTTAGCCACACGTACCAACGATGTAACTGAAAGTTTGGTAGCTGCTACTGCACAAGCACAGGGAGGTACTGTTGAATTGTTTCACGGAGAATCTGGAATAAGTCAGTTAAAAATAATACTACCACTCCATCCTTGATACAATAGCCTTAACCATCATAAGTATTGTGGAATACTGCTTAACTATATCTGGACACTTAAAAAAATAAGGCAGCTGTTGATGACTGATGTTTGCCTTTGGGTGGCAGCTGCAATCGGTGGTAACAAAGCCCCACCAATGATTTATAATTTAAATGGATGCAGACCTCTACTGACTAGAATAAAATTGTTGCAAGTGCTCTTCTCTATCTAAAAATACAGGTAAGTCCGCTCCACATATCCGTAATTTTTGAATCATTTCTCGTACCGTCCAATATGCCGTATAACCCTCCGCTAGTGGAAAATTCGTGGCCTAAACTTGTCTTCGTCAACTTGATGGAATAAGCAGATTCCATCTCCTGCCGTGTGGAGCCAATGCCTATACCTGCCATGGTTTGCAACCCTTTTAAATTGTCAGAAGGTTTACCAAGGTACCAACCAGCAAACTGCCAGTCGCCGGTTGATTTCTGTGCTTTAAAAACTATATTCAAACCATTTTTCCAAACTGCCATTTTTAATGGACCTGCGCCGCACTCGCTGTTTACGCCAATGCTGGCAACTTTGCTATCTAAAACCTTATTCAAAGTTTCTACCATCTGTTCAAGTGGCTTCCCAAAAACAATTTGCGAAGTTGAACCTGTCTCGCTGTTTACCAACTGTAGAGCATCGGAAGTAAGGGCTAAATGATAAGTGGGTTTTGCTTCAACAGCAGTTTCACCTAGTATTTCTTTTTGTTTGGTAGTATCTTGTCCCTCTTTTTGCTGGTCTCTACCGGGCTGCTGAATATCGGTCTTGGTTTGATCAACCTGATTTTTTTTTGCTGCATTTTGGCAACTTGAAAAAATGCCAATTAAAAAGATTGTGCCTAATAATAATTTCATCATTTTAAATTTGGTAGATAACAGTCAATAAGCATACCCTATTTTTTCAATTGAATTAAAACAGCATTTTTGCCCACCTAAATCTCAAAGTAAAAATTATTTTAAAAGTTTTCCCTACTTATAAACCGGGCTGGCAAGTCACCCCAAAGCCTGCTGCAATTTAATTTTTGCTGCAAGGTTGTCGAACAGTGTAGTGTATTGCATTTTATGGTCCGCCATTTTTAATTGATTCAGCGCATGCAGTAGTTCTGTTTGAATGTATGCATCCTCTTTTCCATAATTCCAAATAGGTAGAATACATTTTTCAAACATGTCTGTAAAAGACGAGGAAGGCATATGAATTCTTTCCACCCCTTTATCATCTTTTAACAATGCAGGTCTATTGTGGTACAGTTTGTATGCCAACACATCGCAAAGAGAATGGAGACTTATTACAGCAGTGCCGGGATCGTTGATGCCGGGGCTTAGGGCTTTTATGGCAACTTCAGCCAATTGACTAAAGCCATAATCCGCATTTTTATTGATGGGTTGTCCTTGATAAAAATCAGTGGCTGCCAGTATTTCCTCCTGAAGCGCCTCTTCCAATCCGCTGCTGCCATGCACCCGGATGAATGGCGTTCCCTTTATTAAGGAGGTACCAGCCTGGTACAAAAAATAAATATACAGGTCTTTTTCACGGGCTATGTTTAATAATTTTTCTTCATTGAAGCCCTGCAGATAATTAGATTCTGTAGAGGCCAGTTCCACAAAAGGCAACTGCTTCCAGGAAATATTTATTTCAACACTGTCTTCATAGCTGGCTTGCATGGTGGCCATTGTCTGCTGCTGAACCCGCCGAATAACGGTTTCATATTTTACCGTTTGTGTTACATAATCTAAAAAATAAATAAACAGAAAAATATCAACAACCGTTAATAATATAAGCAGGTAAATACTTAGTGCAGGCACATATACACCGCTGCTGATATCTCTGATGGTACTCAGTAAAAAAAGTGCATAAACGATGGTGCCGATGTAAAACCCAAGAATAATTTGTTGGAAGCGATTCTCTATCATACTACTCAATACCCGGTTGCTCATTTGCGAAGCTGCCTGGTTCAATACAATCATCACCATAGAAAAGCTAAAAACAGCCAGCGATAAGATGGCTCCGGCCACCGTAGATATAATAGCCCTTGCGGTACCGGCGTCTTTCAAACTTAGCCAGCTTAACCTCCCCTTTAATTGTTTACCCCATGGAGAAAAATCAATCGTGAGCATCAACCACGAGAGCAGCAAAAAACCGATAGCGATAACAGCTGGGTAAAAGGCGATGCTCCCGGTAATTTTATTGGAGTAAATTCTAAATGATTTGCTAATAGACATACACAAGGCTTCTCTGTGAATAAAGGATGTTGTTGTTACATCTTTAATAAACAAATCTAAGTTTTTATACTAAAAAGATTGATCGCCCTTGTTTCATCGGAAATAAAAAAGAAAAGATGTGAGATCCATCGAATAAAATCCCAATGTGATGGATATTTTAGACTGCCCCTTGCTACCGAAGAAAAGTCAATATAAACCGGGTATCGACTTGAACCAACAGAGCATTTAGAGTTGATAACATTTTACCACAAAAAGCATCTATCAATTGGGTATTTTTGAAAGCAGGAAGTAATGCTCAAAAGCATTCACTTCCGTAAATTCAACCCTACCTTCAAAAATCAACAATCGCTATGATGAATAAAGTTTTCTACTGGTGTGTGCAAATTCTCGAACTCTATGCAAAAAAATTGGGAACTAGTTACGAGGTAATTAATGTGTGGATTTTTTGCATTATCGAACCCATTGTATTCCTGATGATGTTGGCTGTACTTGTATTGCAGGCGAACAAAATACGTAAACTAAAAAAGGCCTTGTAAACTTTTCAGCTCCCTGATGAATAAGCCAGTGCCGGCAAATCCCACACCAAGCAAGAGGCTGTTCCTTATTTCTTTTCGTACACTAAAAAATGCTGTATCGGCAAAAAATCTCGTTTGTAGGAAAGTTTAAATCCATTGGCTTCCAGCTCCCTGTTTAATTGTGCAACAGTAGTTTTATGCAGTGGCTTTATAGGAACGGAAGGATCTTCTCCACGGTATTCCAGTAAAACAATTTTCCCAGTTGGTTTTAGGGCTTTGTAAAGTGCCTCTAACATTTCTTTAGGGTAGGCCAACTCGTGGTAAACATCCACCATGAGTGCCAGGTCTGTACTGTTGTCTGGCAGGTTGGGTGACTGTTCGGTTCCTTGCACAATCGCCACCACAGAATCCCTCAATTCTTTTTTTCTCTGATAGAGCTGGCTGATCATTTCATCCTGTATTTCTACAGCATACAGTTTCCCCATGGGTATCCGTTGGGCAATGCGAAAACTGTAATACCCTGTACCGGCTCCAATATCGGCTACCACACTGTTTTGTTGTAAGGGTAAATTTTGCACCGCAAACGCCGTATTCTCTTCCTCGTTTCTGGTATCTCTTTCCAACCAATCGCTACCCGCTGCACCCATCACAAAGGATATTTCCCGACCCATATAAAATTTACCAATACCATCTGCCGAAGCAGCCCCATTGGTATAACCGTCTGAAGTAGGCTGTTTAG
>JBKJKD010000269.1:0-3670 GCA_046597635.1 Ferruginibacter sp.
TTTTGAGGGAATCAGACAGGGAATTCTCGCCATAGAAAAAATAAGCTATGAAAAAGCCGGACGATAAGTCCGGCCCTTCTTTGATTTTTTATGAGAAATAGCCCCTTAACTCTTTTCTTCCCACACCTGGCTCAAATGCACCAGCGTTTCCACCGCCTTCACCATATCGTTCACCCCTACCCACTCCAGCTTGCTATGTATGTTTTGCATGCCGGTAAAAATATTAGGGCAAGGCAGGCCCATATAACTCAACCTGCTGCCATCTGTGCCGCCGCGGATACTTTCTTTTTTTACGGCCATGCCTGCACGCCTGATAGCTTCGGCTGCATAGTCTGCCACCTGCGGATGTTGCAGTAGTATATCATTCATATTCCTGTATTGCTCCTGCTTCACATAGTCCATGCTGGCAGCAGGATATTTTGCAACAATGTCTTCCGCAATTTGCTTTAGCCTGGCATGATGATTTGCAAGCTTGGCAGTTTTAAAATCTCTTACAATAAACCCGATCGTAGCTTTTTCTGCAATGCCGTTTAAAGCAACAGGATGTACAAATCCCTGCATTCCATCCGTCGTCTCAGGGCTCCATTCGTTAGTGGGCAGAGCAGCCAGAATTTCACCAGCTATTTTCATGGCATTTACTAATTTATTTTTTGCATAACCAGGGTGTGCAATCACGCCATGAATGATGATGCTGGCACCGTCTGCACTAAACGTTTCATCTTCGAGGCTGCCGGCCTCACCACCATCTAAAGTATACCCAAACTGTGCTCCTACTTTTTGCATATCAATCTTAGCCGTGCCTTTTCCCACTTCTTCATCTGGTGTAAACACAATACTAATTTCCCCGTGGACAAGGTGTGGATTATCCAACAACGTTTGCGCCGCCTGCATAATGATGGCTACACCAGCTTTATCATCGGCACCCAACAACGTATTGCCGCTGGCAGTTATAATGTCGTGGCCAATATGTTGCTCCAAATACGGAGACTTCTTTACAGACAAAATCTGTGCAGCATCATCGGGCATTACAAAATCTTCACCTGAATAATCTTTGTGAAGAATAGGCTTCACATCCGTACCACTGCAATCAGGCGCCGTATCTACATGCGAGCAATAACAAATAACCGGAACATTTTCTTTGCGGCTGTTAGCCGGCACGGTAGCATATACATAGCCATTTACATCCATCTCTACCGTTTGCAACCCCATTGCTTTAAGTTCCTCAAACAATATCTTGCTGAGGTCTTTCTGCTTTTCTGTGGTAGGATGTGCAGTACCATTGGGATCGCTTTGTGTATCTACCTGTACATACCGCATAAATCTTTCTACCAGGGCATCTTTGTTTATCTGTATCATAATATTTTTTTTAGCAGTCCGTAAAATTCATCGAACTGTAACCATTGTAAATGTGCTTTCACAAGCAATAGAAAAGAAATGCAAAACTAAGTATCGCAACGTAGATAATTATTTTCTTCGCTCTTTTCTTTAGTTTTCCTGATATCACTATGGTTCGGTTTACAAAGCCATTCGGCTTACATTTTTGCCTTTTCAATGGTTGACGATTTTTTGTCCCTCGCCTTCGTCTTTCCCTTTGCTAATCCCATTTTTTGACCACCCATTCCAGCAACTAAAAAGCCATCGGCTTGATCGCCCTAAAAAAAAGAATGGCGCAGATAGACATCTGCGCCACCAACAATGTGGGAATAACTGAACAATTATCCAGGCCCTGCTGAAATTGTTGTATAGCAGAAGCTTTGCTTTATTTTCTAATCGTTTGCGCCACAACCTGCCGCCCATAAACAACTTGCAGTACATACAGCCCCGGCGTCAATGCGTGTAAGCCATCCATGTATTGGGTACTATTTCCGTTATTCACGTTTACTTGTGTTGTTTTAATCAATTGCCCCGAAACACCACTAAGCCTTAAAGTGACTGCACCTTGCTGCTGCGCATGAATACTAACTGCAATTTTGCCCTCTGCAAACAAAGGCCGTATGCCGGTTACAAAGGATGCTTGCTTATTTAATGTAACCTTTACCACCTCGCTGTAACTAAAATTACCCTGTTCATCCACAATTTTTAAGCGGTAAAATAAATTTTTATCCTCGCTGAAAAACCTTGCTGCGTTCACATCTTTGTATCCCTTTGCAGCAGTCAGGCAACCTGCCACAAAAGAAAAATCAGTTCCATTAATACTGCGTTCAATTTCCATACGATCAAGATATGATTCGCCTGTTGTAACCCAGTTCAATTTGATATCAGCATTTTTACTGGTAGCATTAAAAGAAACTAATTTTACGGGCAATACAAAATTATCCTGCCTGATATTAGCGGCGATGTGAATTTGAGCCTCGTGACCCGCAGCATCCCAACTGGTAGTTACACTGGCGCCTCCGGCTTTTCTACCAACGCTATAATATCCATAACCAGCGCCAACACCAAAATCCAACCCTCCTGAGCTCCGTACGATGGTTTGGCCTGCACCCGCTACCTGCGATCCGGCTGAGGTGCTTTTCCACGAATCAAAAATGTCGTAAACCAGGTCGCCGGGGGAACCTGCAACAGTTAAGGAACTGGAAGAAGTATTGGCAAATCCGCTCTTTATATCCGAAAGCGGAGTTGTTTGATCAACTTTTGTAAAAGCCGACGCTGAAATAAACCTGGCGGTATTACTTGGCCCGGTGCTTGTAAAAACGATGTTACCGGTAACGGAAACTGCAGCATCGCCCAATGACAATGTATAAATTGCATCCACTGCTATAGAACCATCGGTTACTTCATGGCGCTCAATCATGGCCATACCATTAAATGTAACACCTGTGATATTTGTAGAGGCCCCGTCTGAAGCAGTAACCAGCAGTAGTCTTTTGTTGCCAGCCGGCACGGTAAAATTTGCGATTGTATTAGATTGGTTGGAAGAAGCCGGAGTGCCAACGGACGTAACCTGTGCCGCAGCAGTAAAGGGTAGGATAGCTAAAACAAAAAATGAAAGTAGAATACTGTTTGCAGTTGGGAGGTTTTTAAGGATTTTCATCACATAGATTTTAAATGAAATACAAAAATCCCAATTTAAAAAGCCCCCACTGTAGCGAAGACTTTATAATTTCCCAACTTTTGTCCAGGTGGCTGTAGCAAAAAAACGACACCGGAAGCCAACGAAAAAATCAAGACCAAATAAAAAAGCAGTCCACCTCTCAGGGACTGCTTTTCTAAATTTATAGTTTTGTGTGGACCTAAACAATCTCCACCAGTTCTATATCAAACACCAGTTCTTGCCCTGCTAAAAAATGATTGGCATCCAAAACAATTACTTCGTCTTTTACTTCCACTACAACTACCGGGAAAGGTTGTCCCTCCTGGTTGCTTAGGGTGAGTTGCATACCAGGTTCCAGCTTCATATCTTCCGGAACATTTTCTTTTGGAAATTCAATGATGGCTTCTTCCGACTTTTCACCGTATCCTTCTTCTGGCGCAATGTTGATGGTTTTCCTTTCACCAATTTCCATGCCCGGCATGGCAGCATCAAAACCTTTAATCATCATACCTGCACCCACCGTAAATTCAAGCGGCTCTTTTCCAACCGAAGAATCAAATTGTTCGCCATTGGTTAACTTACCTGTGTAATGTACCTTTACAACATCGCCTTCTTTAACTTGTCCCATTTTTTTTA
>JBKJKD010000026.1:0-5256 GCA_046597635.1 Ferruginibacter sp.
AATAGTCGGATGGTTTTGAACAATATCCCAGCGGCCACGCATACCCGTTAGTTCTTTCACATGTTCTAATGCGTTCTTCAGCACTGCTTCCGGAATCTTGTATCCTAAAACTCTCAATTGCTCTACAGCACACAAAACGGTGCAAACATTTTTTGCCTGGTAAATTCCATTGAGGTCCAGCCGTAATTTTTCGGTTGTATTGGTTTGCAGGTCTTTGATGTGGCAAAAAAGAAGATTGCCCGTTGGCTCAAGATATGCTACCTGGTAGCGGCTTTGTGCAAAATGCAGGATGGCATCCTTTTCATTGGCCTCCTGCACGAATATATTTTTAGTTCCGGGTAATATTTCACCTATCACTGCCGGGGTATTCTTTTTGATGATCCCGGCTTTTTGCCAGGCGATTTCCGGCAAAGTGTTTCCCAGTATATTCATATGGTCGTAACCAATATTGGTAATGATAGAAAGTATCGGCGAAATGATATTGGTACTATCCAGCCTGCCGCCC
Organism: Ferruginibacter sp.; assembly: GCA_046597635.1. Classification (GTDB taxonomy): domain Bacteria; phylum Bacteroidota; class Bacteroidia; order Chitinophagales; family Chitinophagaceae; genus Ferruginibacter. Next base: position 506 of record JBKJKD010000026.1, read on the forward strand.
AGCCCGGTTTCAATAATGGCCACGTCTACATCTTCACTGGCAAAATATACAAATGCCATGGCCACCGTAAGTTCAAAAAAAGATGGCTCCACTCTGCTGGTGAGGCCTTTTGTTTTTTCTACAAAGGTTATTACAAAGCTTTCATCAATCATTTGCCCGTTGATGCGTATGCGCTCCCCAAACTCTTTAATATGTGGCGATGTGTAGAGACCTGTTTTGTACCCGGCCTCCTGTAGTATAGCTGCCAGCATGTGGCTGGTGCTGCCTTTGCCATTGGTGCCGGCAACATGTATAGTTTGAAAATAAGTTTGAGGATTGCCGAGGGCTTCACAGAGTTCGAGGGTGTTGTGGAGGTCTTTTTTGTATGCAGCGGCACCAATGCGTGTGAACATTGGGAGCTGCTCGTAGAGGTATGATAATGTTTCCTGGTAAGTCATGGATGTAATGTAGAATTCAAAATCAAAAATTCAAAACTAAAGGGCATAAAAAAGAGGCTGTATCAAAAGAGGAACTTTCACACAACGAGACAGGGTATATAACGAAACAAGGGAGACAAAGAAGCAAAGATTGATTGTAAATCCATTTCTTAGTAAGCTTTCCATTCCTTTGCCATCTCAGTGTAAAATTTCTTGCTTGTGATTCAGCCTATGATCAATCTGGAATTAAAAATTTGAATTATTGTACAGTAAAGTTGAAACGGATCGTTTCTACTGTTTCTTCAGAATAATTATTGAAACGTATTGAGCGCAATGCTTCGATAATTTTGTTGGCATAAGCCTGTTCACGACTGGTGCTGGGTTTTACCAACTGTACAAAACTACCTTTGCCAGCCTCAGATATTTTTATCTGTGCATAAATTGTTGCTTTTTTTAGATCGGAAGAAAAGGAAGGAAAACTTAAAATTTTTCTCCTGTTAGTAGTTAAACCGATCCCACCTATTTTACCGCCAGGTGTGTTACCATAGGAATCTTTATTACCAGTAGGGTCGCCAGCATCGCCGGTGCCACCTGCTTTGTTGCCCTGGTATTTGTAACCGTTGTCTTCTGTATCATTGTTGCCACCACCGCTGCCGGGGCCATTGTAAGTTACCTTCGGTTTTTGTGGTTTGGGTGCAGGCGTAGTAACCGGTACGGCTGGTGCAGGTTTAGTAACTTTCGGGGTGGGCTTGGCAGGATTGTTTACCGGTGCAGCATCTGCTTCCGCATTGTCATTAGGGCGCACATTGTCATTGTTTTCTTCCTGCGGTGCTGCTACTTGTTCGGGCACAACATTGGCGTCCGGTGTGGGCGAGCGCTCGCCTTTTATGAGTGGTTGTACTTCCCCAAAACCTTCGTCATTGTTTCCTAAATTTATTTCCAATAAATCTTGCACCACAGGCGGAGCGGGAGGAGCAATCTTCCAGCTGATTAATACAAACATCAACAAGAGTATTCCACATATAGACAATGTGTAGACTAATGCCTTCCGATTTTTTTCTTTTTCAAAAGATGTGATCATGATGTAAAGTTTGTATGTAGTAAAGTTATTTGATTCTACTCTTTAAAGACGTAGACAGTTCTGTAAATACATACAATCATAAAAAATTTAACAAACAGAGGTTTCTCTTGCGGAGAGCGGGCATTACTTAGCTGGTTCTCTTTGCCCAAACAATAAACTGCCAATTCTTGTCATCGTGCTACCTTCTTTTAAAGCAAGGTCGTAATCGGCACTCATGCCAGTGCTGTTAACATTAAAGAAAGAGGGATCAACCCCAGAGGCTGACTTTGTTTTATCAAATACGTCTTTGAGTCGGCGAAACTCATGACTAATTTTTTCCTGGTCTTCTGTAAACGAAGCCATGCCCATCAACCCCCGAATGTGCACATGGGTAAGGGTGCTTTCCGCTGCTAATTTTTGCAACAGGTTTTCAAGCTCTTCATCACTAAATCCGTATTTGGTATCTTCTTCCGCAATGTGCAGCTGCAAGAGGCAGTCTATTACCCTGTTTATTTTAGCGCCTTGTTTGTTAATCTCCAACAAAAGCTTTTCTGTATCTACACCGTGAATGAGGTGTACGAAAGGAGCAATATATTTTACCTTGTTGCTTTGCAGATGGCCAATAAAATGCCAGCGTATATCCTTGGGCAAAGCCTCGTACTTCATCATCAGTTCCTGCACAAAATTTTCTCCAAAGTCACGCTGACCCATATCATACAGCACCTGGATATCTTCCAGGGGTTTGAATTTTGAAACGGCCACCAATGTGGCCTTATCGCCCATGCGTTCTCTTACTTGCAGGTATTTTTCTTTATTTATTGCCATGTTTTACTTTAACCGCAAAGCTACCCAAAAGTTTGCGGGCATAAAAAAAGTGCCGACAGGGTCAGCACTTTTTCTCCTTTGTATTAAACAATTTATTTCAATATCGTTCTGCTGATCACAATTCTTTGCACTTCGCTGGTTCCCTCATATATCTGTGTGATTTTAGCATCTCTCATCATTCTTTCTACATGGTATTCTTTCACAAAACCATAGCCCCCGTGAATCTGCACAGCTTCTGTGGCTGTCCACATAGCTGTTTCGCTGGCAAAAACTTTGGCCATTGAGCTGCTAAGCGTATAGTCTATTTTATTGTCTTTCTCAAATGCAGCTCTCATACACAGCAGGCGGGCAGCTTCGATCCTGGTAGCCATATCTGCCAATTTAAACTGAATGATCTGATGGTTCATGATTTCGGTACCAAAGGCCTTGCGTTGCTTGCTGTAAGCAAGAGACAACTCGTAAGCACCACTGGCAATACCAAGTGCTTGGGCTGCAATGCCAATACGGCCACCCGCAAGCGTCTTCATCGCAAATTTAAAACCGAAACCATCTTCACCGATTCTGTTTTCTTTGGGCACTTTTACGTCGGTAAACATAATGGTATGCGTATCGCTGCCCCGTATGCCTAGTTTATTTTCTTTGGCACCAACGGTAACGCCAGCCCATTTTTTTTCTACTATAAATGCATTGATACCACGGCTGCCTTTGGAAACATCTGTTTGGGCTATTACCAGGTATACACTCGCACTGTTGCCGTTGGTAATCCAGTTCTTGGTGCCGTTCAATAAATAATGATCGCCTTTATCTTCTGCGGTTGTTTGCTGAGAGGTTGCGTCGCTGCCAGCCTCTGGCTCACTCAATAAGAAAGCTCCTATAAAAAGTTCGCCATCTTTTTTCCCTTGCGCAAGTGGTACCAGGTATTCTTGCTTCTGAGCCTCATTACCGTATTCCTGCAATCCATAACATACCAGGCTGTTGTTTACGCTCATGCACACACTCACGCTGGCGTCCACTTTGCTTATTTCTTCCATGGCCAATACATAGCTGATGGTATCCATACCGCTGCCCCCATATTCGGGTTTAACCATCATACCCATAAAACCCAGATCGGCCAGTTTTTCAATTTGTTCTTTGGGAAATTTCTGGTGCTCATCTCTGTCTATTACCCCCGGTAGGCATTCTGTCTGGGCAAAATCCCGGGCGGCATTTCTTATCATCAAATGTTCTTCTGAAAGTTGAAAATCCATATAGCAATTTTTAGGCTGCAAAAATAGGCATTGGTAGCCGTGAATGATTCCTTGCTTAAGAAATTATTTTACTGAAAAGTAACCTTATTAAACAATCTGCCGGCCGGATACTTGCTAAACTATTTACTGTTTACAGATATGAATTTTTGGTAAGCTGTTTTTAATCTTGTAGGCACTCAGGGTTAGGGTCTATATTTGTGCTTCCATGACCGATGCTATTCAAAATTTGCGGGTTCAAAAAACAATTGTTGTTATCTCTATTGTACTTTTTATTGCCAAAATGGTGGCCTGGTTTCTCACCAATTCGGTCGCTATTCTCACCGATGCCTTAGAAAGTACCGTGAATGTTGTGGCAGGGCTGATTGGATTATACAGCTTGTATGTGTCAGCCAAACCCCGGGACATGGATCACCCTTACGGGCATGGCAAAGCCGAATTTATTTCGGCAGCGGTGGAGGGAACGCTAATACTGGTAGCGGGTATTTTTATCGTGTACGAGGCTTTAAATAATTTATTTAATCCGGCCACCATAAAAAAATTGGATTGGGGAATCTTGCTTGTAGCCCTTACAGCTTTTATTAATTATGTGGCGGGGAATTATTGTATTAATACAGGAAAGAAAAATAATTCCCTCGCATTGATTGCAAGCGGTAAGCACCTGAGGTCTGATACCTTCAGCACAGTGGGCATTGTGGCTGGGCTGGTTCTCCTGTATTTTACAAATATTTTATGGATAGATAGTGCCGTGGCCATTCTCTTTGCATTCATCATCATTTACACCGGGTATAGAATTATTAGGAGTTCGCTAGCAGGCATTATGGACCAGGCAGATGAACAACTGTTAAAAGAACTGGTGGTGAGTCTAAACGAAAACAGGAATGCTAACTGGGTAGATATGCACAACCTTCGCATCATAAAATATGGTGCTGTGTTGCATATGGACTGTCATTTAACTGTGCCCTGGTATTTTAATGTGCACGAAGCACACAATGAAGTTGATGCACTCTCTGGCCTGGTGCGCAAAAAATTTGGAGAGTCTGTAGAGTTGTTTGTGCACTCTGATGGATGCCTCGATTTTAGCTGTCCTATATGCATAAAAGATAATTGCCCTGTACGAAAACATGCCTTTATAGAAAAGGTAGAATGGACCATGCAAAATATCTTAAGCGACAAAAAACACCACGTAGGTTCCTAATGAAAAAT
>JBKJKD010000164.1:0-2753 GCA_046597635.1 Ferruginibacter sp.
CTTTTTTTTCAGAAACGATATCGTTCTGTTTTTTTTATTGGGCTGCTCAATGGTTTGTTGCCCTGTGGCCTTGTTTACATGGCCATTGCCGGTGCCATCTCTACAGGTTCATTTACCCAAAGCATTCTTTTTATGGCTGCTTTTGGCCTGGGCACCCTGCCCGTAATGTGGAGCATGGCTTTTTTTGGAAGCTTTATCAGCCTGCAAACCCGAACCGTTATAAAAAAAGCCTATCCTTATTTGATGGTATTGATGGCCTGCCTCTTGATAGTGCGGGGTCTTGGCCTCGGTATACCTTACATCAGCCCGCAAATGCATACGGAAACCACTGCTGCCGGAGCCGTAGAATGCCATTAAAACCAACTAAGCCTCTACAACTTTATTGTTTCGGGACTAAAGTTCTTTATCACATTTTTTTCACAATGGGTCATCCTGCAAAATAGCCTTGGCAGAATACTCTAATTTTAGGACTCAAACGTTTGATACGACATGATGCTACCTAAATTTCCAGCTTCTGCTGTTTTAGTCCTATTTATTATTGGCTGCAGCTTTCCTGCTTTTTCGCAAACGAGTTTCAAGATGAAATTTAAGCGGTCTCAAATTTATGCCGGTATTGAAGTCGGTTCCAAGGGTGTAAAAATGAGTGTGCTGGAAGTAGGTAAAAATGCACAAAATACCGGCACTTTCAATTTGCTAAAAGACACTTCGGTAAATACAGACTTCATCAGCTTTACCCCCCAAACATTTTCTGCTACTTTACAAGGCTTTAGGCAATTGTATTTAAAAGCTTCTGGCGAGTACCAGATATTGCCCGAGAACATTTTTACGGTTATCAGCAGTGGGGTGGTGGTGCAGGCCGAAAAAGAAATGAAGATGGCGACGGTGAAGGCATTGGCTGATTCTTTCAAGATCAGCATCAACGAACCACAGCGGGTGGTGACGTTGGTAGATGTGACAGAAGAAGCCAGATTATCCCACCTCGGCATTGTGCCCGCAGCAAAACGCTACTCCACTTTTTTAATTGACATCGGCAGTGGCAATACCAAGGGCGGTTATTTTCCCAACGGTAATACAAAAGACATCAAGTTGTTTCAATTGACCTGGGGCACCAAGAGCGTAGCCAACGGCACAGAAAAACGCCTGGAAGACGACCCTAGCCTGACCAACTTTAAAAAACAATTGTACAGGGTTTTGGAAGGCTCGGCCAATACAGAAATTATTTATGCAGTAAATGTGAGTGGTGCCTACAACATGAGCGATAATATTGCTTTTAGTGGTGGTATTGCCTGGTCGGTTGCAACGCTGCTATTGCCGGAGTTGGCAGATAACCCGGTGGTGCCCGTAACTTATAATGAAGTACTCGCTTTTAGCGAAGCGCTTTATCAAAATTATGCTGCCTACAAACCGGATGTGCTCACAGCAAAACTTACAGACAATAGTTTAGATAAAAAAGCGGTGGGCGAAGAAATTCAAAGGGTTCATAAAGTCTTTGATCAAAAATCGCTCATGGCGGGTACAGGCCTGCTGCTAAAGATCATGCGGCAGTTTGAAGGTGTGTACGAGAAAAAACAATTTTACCTGGTTAAAAGCGGGCAGGTGGGCTGGATCTCTGCTTTTGTAGATCAGCACATACAAAAATAATAGCCTAGAAAAGCACGGTATGAAGGAGTCTAAAATTTCGTTGCTGTTATTTGTTTCTATCTGCTTGCTATTGCTTGCCTTTGTCGTACTATTTATAGGAGGGTTTGCGTACTACAAACAAAGTGCTTATTCCGGTAAGGGCAATAACACTTCGCTGCTAGCCGCTACAAATATTTCATTGAAAAGCCGGGACTCCCTGCAGGAAATTTACAATACAGGAATTCTCAAGCTCAATACAGAATTGGATGCTACCCGCAGCCAGGTAGATTCTTTCCAGGTAAATATGGATGCACGGCTCTCGGAGTTCAGCGTTTTAAAAAACGAAATTGCTGGTATTGTGCAAAACAAACCTTCTACAGAAACCGAGCTTGCACAGGCCCGGCAAAAAATGGAAGAGCTTCGGCTTCGCCTGGCGGAGTGGCGGTTAAAATACAGCAATGTAGACCAGGAAAATAAAAGGCTTCAGTCATTGCTAAAACAGTTTGGGCAACAGGCCAAGGCGGTTGAACCCATTGGCACGCAAAAAATGATGGAATCTAAACAAGCCGTTGAAAAAAATAGTCCTGCCTCGTTGCTCATATCCGGCCTGCAACTTAAAGCCATCATGCAGTTGGACGACCGGGAACAGGAAACCAGCCAGGCACTGCAAACAGATGAACTCAAAGGTTCCTTTCTTTTAAACAGCGGCAACGCAGCCCTCTCGCAGGCAGAAATGTTTATTGTAATACTACAGCCAGATGGCAAAGTAATGAAACGCTCCGCATGGGAAAGTGGTTCTTTTGAAACCGGCGAAGGGCGAAAGATCTACTCTCAGAAATTAAGCGTGGATTGCGGTAAGGCAGAAAGCAAGCTGCTCAATTTTTCCATCAGCGCCGATGACTATCAAAAGGGCTCCTACATTTTAAGACTCTACCACAATGGCAGAATAATAGCCAGCACGAGTAAGGTACTTTCTTAGCAAAGACGACTGTATCGTTTATAAGCCAAACCCAAGAACTGCTGCGACACAACCAAACAGTTTTACCCGAAACTTAAGTTGTAAAAGAAAAAGGCAGATCTTTTTTATCAATTGCCCCGGGCTTCAGGCGGGGGATAGAATTATAACGTAAATC
>JBKJKD010000051.1:0-42968 GCA_046597635.1 Ferruginibacter sp.
CCGATGAAGAAGATGTGAGCAGGTATCAAACTATTTTTGCAGAGCAGGATGGTTCTGTTGCTGCCCCCACGGCAGGGCTACATTTTACAGAAAATATCTTTGAACAACTGGCAGAAAAAAATATCAGCAAAACATTTGTAACGCTGCATGTTGGCGCCGGTACTTTCAAACCTGTAAAAGCAGCCAGCATGCAGGGCCATCAAATGCATGCCGAATATATTGATGTGAATGAAACTACTATCAGGGAACTAAAAGCTAAGCTTGGGAATCTTGCCGCAGTGGGCACCACTTCTTTGCGCACGCTAGAATCTTTGTACTGGCTGGGAGTAAAGGCCTTTTTAAACCCTGACGAAAAGAAATTGACGATACATCAATGGGATGTATACAACGAACCTTTACTTTCTGCCGATGTAAAACCATCAGCGGCGCTGGAGGCATTGCTCTCCTGGATGCAGCAACATAACACTACACACATCTTTACTCAAACCCAACTACTGATTGCACCCGGTTATCAATTCCGGATGGCCGATATGCTTATTACTAATTTCCACCAACCCCAATCTACTTTGTTGCTGCTGGTAGCGGCCGCCATTGGCGATGACTGGAAAAAAATGTACGACTATGCGCTGCAAAACGATTTCAGGTTTTTAAGCTATGGAGATGGGAATTTGATTTTTGATTTGTAGAACGGAGGAGGATTTTTGATTTTTGATGTATGATGTTTGATTTAGATACACCCAATCAGATTTCGGATTTTTGATTTAGGAAACTCCCGAATTCATTGCAGTACCATATACGATTTTTCTTTAAAAAACGTCTCCTGTATCAGGGACGCACAAAATCATAAATCAGATATCACAAATCAATTTAGGGTTGTATGGTAACCGGAGTTCCCACGGGGATGTAGGAAAACAAATCTTTCATTTCAGAATATTTAACCGAGACGCAGCCGTCTGTCCAGTTAAAGAAATTATCAACCGTCCATTCTTCTTCGGGGCGGGTGGCATGTATGGCAATACCATCTCCAATGCGGGCGGTACGTGGGATGAGTCCCCGCTGTTTTCTATCATTAAAGCGTTTGTAGCTTTCCGGCGTGGGATAATCTAGCAACAACTCGGGGCCCCATTTCTGGTGTATTTTTTTGAGTACTACTTTAAAGTTACCGGTGGGTGTGCGTTTGTCGCCCTCCCGCATTTTATCGCTTAGGTCTTTGCTGCCAAACACAATGGGGTAAGTAGCATACCAGCCTTCATCGTCATATACCCTCAACTCGTAATCACTTTTGTCTACAACAATATAGTATGGATTATCGACCGGAATTTCAGCTATTGGTTTTGGAATAAAAGTAGGTTGATCGTTATTTGTAATAGTGCCAGGCACAAATGCCATTAGCATAAATAGAAAAGAAAAAGCAGTGAGAGCGAGGAAAAAACGATGTTTCATTTTTCTTGTAAGATTTTGCTTTGAATGACAAACGTTGTGCCACGCACAATTATTTTATGCCTGTGTATAACATTAACAAAGATTAAGGAGTCAATGGGGTTTGTACCCAATCAGACTTATAAATGGAGCCGCATATTTACCTGTAAGTTTTACCAATATATTACCTGCAAAATTTATATAACGCTTCCGCCCATTGCTGTTTGAATTGTAAAAGCCGTTCTGCAATTCTAACTCAAATCCCTGTGACTTATAAATTCTTTTGTATACTTCCATACTTAAAATTCGTTCCGTCCAGGTTCCGGTGTAAGGGTTGCAGGTATTTGCCCACCTTGTATCGGGCTGAGGCATTGTACCGTTTTGCAAATAGGCATGCACGGCTGTTACAATATCAGCCTTTATCAAACCCCGTGTTGCTTTGCTTAAACTTAACAAATCGGTTTGTGGTAATTGCGGAAACAGGTCAGCAATGATTTTCTTTCTTGATTCAAGGAATGCTTCCGTTTTTTCGGCACCGGCTAAACTAGAATCCGCGGGGTCGGTGCCCAGCAATTCATCCTGCAATTGCAACTTTTTCAACTGCCTGCATTTTATAAAATTTTCAGGATTGGATGCTGTGGTACACACAGTTACCATTGCGGGGTTCATGTTGGCTAGTGCAGCCAAAAAATGGTCAACGCTGTAAAGATGTTCTATCACATCGGTAGCCACCACTGCATCCACCTGCTCACCCGATAGTGCCGATTGCAATGAGTCTACGTTGCAATTTATAAAACCATCCAACTCCAAATAAAGTGCATCAGCCAAAACTTTCGAAGCGTTTACAAAGTCGACATCCATATCGCAAAGCCATACTTTTTTAAACCCGGCAAATTTTGCAAAAATTCCCAGCAAACCATTACCTGCTCCAAAATCTACCAAATGAATGTTGCCTTGATCCTTTGAGCTATGCCGCATCAATTGATTCAGCACGCTTGCATAAATTTCCAGGTAGTATAAATGATGATTGAAGAGATGCTGCAGGTATCTTTTGCTATAGGCGCTCATGGGCAAAGCACCAACATCTAATACCAACAGTTTTTGAGAAAACGGTAGAATAAATTTTTTGAAAGCCCCTGCGGATTGCATACCTGCAAAATAGGGAAATCGCATAAAAAAGCTTCGCAAACTTTGAAAGTGCATTTCAAGGCTTGCGAAGCATACAATTTTATAATGGCTAAGAATTATAAATTACTAAACCTGAAGCCTACCGTAAATGGCCGCACATCAAGGCTATTTTCATACATCGATTTGGGGCTATAGCTGCCATACAAACGTACGGGACCAAGACCCAGTTCGGCTATGTAAGAAAGCTTAAACTTTTCCAGGTCATATTCGCCTTTGTTTTTTTGTTTACCACGCTCATCACTTTTTTGCTTATTGCGCTGGCTGTATAAGTAACCTGCACTTGCTCCAAAGCTTACACTCACACCCTTTTTAGCATAATTAGGATGGCTTGTGAAATTGATCATGAACGGCACCGTCAAATAATCAGCAGCCAATTTGTTTTTACTAAAGCCAATGGAATCTTCAAAGATAAAAGCATTGCTGGTTTGCTGGCCGCCGCTGTAAGGTATGGTGCCGTTTTCTTTGTAGCTGATGTCTGACTTAAACCTGTAGTTGTTCAGCTCCAACCCAAGACCATACTTGAGGTTTACGTAGTTTTTTACCAGGCTCAGACGCTGCATAAAAAACCAAATATTTACATTGATGCTTTTGCCGCTGCGCAACTTAAAATCGCCTTTACCAAAATCTGGTGTGCCAGGTTTGTTTACCAGGTACCCACCCGTGTTGCCATAATCAGTTTGATCGTTGTAATTAGCAAAACCAATATCTAACACTCCCCAGTTGGTTTCTACTTTAGAGTTTGACTTGCGCTTAGAATCTCTGCTCATTACAACTTTGTTATCACCGTCCTCCGTGTCTGTACTTTTTTTGTTACGCTTAATGATGAGGATATTACCAATACGTATAGTATCGTTTTTTGCCATCGGTTGCGTAGTGTCTGCTGCACTCACTTTTACGGAAATACTGTCTTCCTGTGCTTTGCTGCTGAGGCCAATGAATGCCATGGCCATTAAAAGGGTAAACTTTTTCATTTTGTACATTTTATGTGTTTGAAGATTATTTTACTGCGAATTCAAAACCTGCGATTTTTAGGCTATTGCCTGTTTTTATATTGGCTGTGCGGGCTACGGTCCTTTTTAGTTTTTTAAAAAACACACCGGCTTTAGTGCGACCCACCGCATCTGCATCCATGCCTAAAATGCGATCGTTGTTTACCTCCTCATTTTCGTCGAGTGAAGCCAGTTTTGCAAAGCTCTGCTTTGTGTCCACTATTTCCCTGTCAATAATTTCCCTAACAGGCCGGGCAGGGGAACTGGCTAATCCAGTAGACATGGTTACCTCGTTGCTATTTGAAGGCAACTTTAGAGGATTGTTGTTGGCTACCAGCACCTTTGAAGGCTCTTCATTTACAACAGTTTTAATTACGGACTTACTTTCTTTTACAACTGGCAGTTTCGCAGTGGCGAGTTCGTTAACGTTGGTGGTGCTTACCAGTCTTTGTTTTGTGGAAACATCTTTACTATCATTGGATCCTGCCTGCGTGGCCTCCTGCGTTGCCAGTTCATCGGCAGCTCCTTCGTTTTCTTGATTGATAGTTTTGTTGCCTTCCTCTAATTTTTTTCTATCATCTATTTTGCCCAAATTGCTACCCATGTTTTCGGGTTGTTTAGCAGGAGATTTTACAAACTCTACTCCAGTTTGCTCCTGCTGGCGCAACAACATAACTGCTGTAAAGAAACCTGCTGCCAGTAAAGCTGCAGCTACCGCCCATTTTACAAATCGGAAAGACAGCACGGTAGCCCGCTCTTTTTTATACAAACTATCTTTATCTGTAAAAATGATGGCCTCCGCAGGCAGGCGGGTCTTCAATAGTTGATCCCAGTTTTGCTGAAGCGCTTTGTCATCGCTTATTTTATTCATCAGGTCATTGCTGCTGCTTTCCGGCAATTCATTGTCCATGAGAAGCAACATAGCTTCTTCCATATTTTCTGCTATGGCAGAAGATCTGTACAAATTATTTTTATCCATATCAACTGTATCCCCGGCGGGCAATATCAGGCTCTGTAAAAGCTGAAGCTCTTCGCCCAGGTAGGGATACTGCTCTATAAAAGCATCTACATCGGCTTTCTCTGCCGCAGACAATTCATTGTCTACATACAGCAGAAAAAGAGATTCATAATTATCGAGGTTAATGTTCATTGCTTTACTTTTTTTCGGACTTAAATCACATTTTCCATTTTCACGATGTAGGCTTTTAATTGCAACCTTGCCCGGTGCAGGTAAACCTTTACCTGGCTTTCGTTCAGTCCTGTTATTTCGCCAATTTCAGCATAGTTGTATCCTTCATAGTCTTTCAGCATCACCAGGCTTCTTTGTGTTTCTCCGAGTTTGCTGAGCGCTTCGTCTAAAATTCTTTTGGCATTGAGTTGTATGCTTCCGGCACCCATGGCCATTTCTCCAAATTCATCCCGCAGGCTAATGCGTTTTTGCTTGCGAATAAAATCTATCATTTGGTTGTAAGCGATCGTAAACAAATAACTTTTCACTTTTTCTGTTTGCACCTGCTCTCTCGTAACCCACAACTTTTCAAATGCGCTTTGCACCACATCTTTGGCATCTTCTTCGTGTCGTAAATTTTTAAGGATAAAGCGATATACGTTATCCGCATATTTATTTACACACTCATTGTATTCTCTCTCAGTCATAAAAAATTGTAAGGCCAAAAATATATGATCCAGTTGGTTTTGTAGTTGTACGCACTTGCGCTTAAAAAGTTACAAAAAGAAAAAATATTATGCTTTGTATCGTAGAATGCCGTCTGTAATAGAATGGAAAGGTGGTGCTGATGGGATGATCTTGGGTAATTTACTGCACCTGGTAGGCGGTATCGGATTGGTTTGATCGAATCGAGGATTCTCTGCTGCAAGGATGATACCGGCAGAAACCAACACCAGGATGTAAAAAAGCAATATTTCCTTTTTCATTTGCATGCATCAGTTTGGGAGTAGAACGAAAATACTTTCAAAAAGTTACAGGTTCTCAATTTGTGATGTTAAGAAATGTTAATATTTGTTGACCCTTCATAGTTTCCGATAACGCCGGGCCTCTACAATTAGGCGTTGCACAACATCACATTTGTTAGATTTGCAGATATTTTAAAATCAATTAGCATGAATCAAAATTTTGCCGCCCGGATAGGAGCCGAGGTAGAAGACATTAAAACTGCCGGCCTCTTTAAACAAGAGCGGATCATTACCAGCGAACAAGGTGCGGAGATCATCGTAAATGGTGCTACGGTGCTTAATTTTTGTGCCAACAATTACCTAGGCCTTTCCTCGCACCCCAAAGTGGTGGAAGCAGCCAAGCAATATATTGATGACAGAGGTTATGGCCTCAGCAGTGTGCGTTTTATTTGCGGCACACAGGATATTCATAAAGAACTGGAACAAAAGCTGGCCAGTTTCCTGGGCACAGAAGATACTATTTTATATGCCGCTGCATTTGATGCCAACGGCGGCGTTTTTGAACCCTTGTTCAACGAAGAAGATGCTATTATCAGTGACGCCCTAAACCATGCTTCTATTATTGATGGCGTGAGATTGTGCAAGGCGCAACGCATTCGGTATGAGCACAACAACATGGAAGATTTGGAAGCAAAGCTGAAAGAAAGCGCTCATTTACGGAACCGCATTATTGTAACGGATGGTTCTTTTAGCATGGATGGCACCATTGCACAACTGGATAAAATTTGCGACCTGGCAGACCAATACGACGCCATTGTGATGATTGATGAATGCCATAGCAGTGGATTTTTAGGCAAAACAGGCCGGGGTACCCATGAATATAGGAATGTAGTGGGGCGAATAGATATCATTACCGGCACGCTTGGAAAAGCCCTGGGTGGGGCCAGTGGCGGCTTCACTTCTGGCAAAAAAGAAGTTATAGAAATGTTGCGCCAGCGCAGCCGACCCTATCTTTTTAGCAATACGGTAGCTCCCAGCATTGTGGGTGCTTCTATTGCCGTGTTGGATATGCTCAGCAACACCACCGAACTGCGTGACCAACTTGAATTCAATACCACCTATTTTAGAAAGCAAATGACCGATGCTGGTTTCGACATCAAACCTGGCGATCACCCTATTGTGCCCATCATGTTGTACGATGCCGTGTTGGCACAAAACTTTGCTGCTAAATTATTAGAGGAAGGCATTTATGTAATCGGTTTCTTTTTTCCTGTGGTGGCAAAGGGTCAGGCCCGCATCAGGGTTCAACTGAGTGCCGCTCATACACAAGCACATTTAGATACAGCCATTGCTGCATTCATTAAGGTAGGTAAGGAGTTGGCAGTTATTTGATAAAAATATTTTGGTAAATGAAGAACCCATTGTTTTGCGCAATGGGTTCTTCATTTAAATATTGTTTACCGTTGATTTGTTTGTTTAGCCAGGAAGCTCTTCCTGTATGGCAAGGTCAAAATTATTTTCCTGCTCCGGTATCCATTTTGGCAGTTCCTGTGGCACAATGCGCCATCCTGCGTCTTGCTTCAGCATCGAAAACATGATGCGGTTGCCCCTTTCATCTATGGTGTCTACGCTCAATTTGCCTAGCAGAGTTGGATTTGATTTTCTAAAATTAAACTCCTTTAGGTACCCATCTACTTTAAACAAGCGTGTAAATTGTATATTCTTTATTGCGTGCATCTGTTTTTTCTAAAAATAATTGCAAATACTATACTACAATAACTGATTGTGGATATTTAACGAAAATATACAGCAACAGACCCTCTCAGTCTAAAGGCATCATGCACTCTCCATTCGCCTTTGGAAAAGCTGATTCAAAATCGGGCTATACGCTGCACTTTCTTGCAATTCTAAAAATTCACCGATAGGGTATAGCTGTTTTTTGCCTATGGCTAAACTTAGCCAACCACTTACGCATTCCCGTTTTGACGGCGGTCTCTCCAGGTATAGTTTAGTATTCTAAAAAAATAATCCTTACAAATTAGCTGCGATGAAAAACTGGTTGGTAAGGAGGCAAAAAATATAATCCTCTAACTAAAAAGCCAAATAACGACTCAAAATAAAAGACTAACACAAAACTTTAATCCTGTTTATGAAAAAATTATTGCTGCTGCTCCTCGTTTTCTTATCTGTTATTTCCGCAATCGGCCAATCTGTTGGTATCAATAATACAACGCCTCATGGCAGCGCCATACTGGATGTAAAAAGCAATACGAAGGGAATGTTGCTACCACGTACCTCTACCATTTCCCGCCTTGCTATTGCAAACCCAGCAACAGGGTTAATACTGTATGATAGCACGGCCTCAGCATTTTATTTTTATGATGGAATGGCGTGGGCGCAGTTATCAGCCAGTGGCAGTGGGTGGAACCTTACGGGCAATGCAGCAACCAACCCAACTACTAATTTTATTGGCACTACCGATAACCAGCCTTTACGTTTTAGGATAAATAATATCAATGCCGGAATAATAGATTCCGCTCTGAATAATACAGGTATTGGATACAGGGTTTTAGATTCACTTACCACAGGATTTAGTAATACCGCCATTGGATACAAGGCGCTGATAAGTAATGCTAATGGCAACAGCAATAGTGCATCAGGTTTCAATGCGATGCGTTTCAATAAAAGCGGAAGCGGCAATACAGCCACTGGTGGCTATGCACTCTATTCCAATACGTCTGGCTTTATAAATACCGCCAACGGTTTTGCAGCATTGTACAGCAACACGATCGGCTCTAATAACAGTGCCTATGGGTATTATGCACTCTACAGCAACAACATTGGGAATTTCAATACGGCTACCGGCAATTCTGCACTGCAAACAAATAGTACTGGTAACAACAATACAGCAAACGGTGCTAAATCACTTTTTTCAAACACAAGTGGCAATTTTAATACTGCAGACGGCGCTAATGCTTTGAGCTTTAATACAACTGGTTCTTCCAACACAGCTCTTGGCGAAGCAGCACTTTACTCCAACACAACAGGTAGCGAGAATGCTGCCGCTGGCTATTTAGCGCTCTATTCCAACACAATTGGGACTACGAACATTGCTATTGGCAGTAGGGCACTTTATTCTAACACCACCGGTGAGGCCAATGTAGCAGTTGGGCCTTCGGCGCTTTATTCCAATACTACAGCTTACAGCAATGTAGCTGTAGGTGAAGCAGCACTTTCTTCCAATACCCTCGGGACGAACAATACTGCCACCGGAGGCGGGGCTCTTGTGGCAAACATCACAGGCAACATTAATACTGCGATTGGATTTGCAGCACTTTCAAATAATGTTGGTGGTACTAAAAATATAGCCATTGGAGCATACTCAGGCACCGCCCCTGGCTCTCCCAATGCAAACAATACAATTAGTATTGGCAACGATGATATTTTAAACGGCGCCACTAATCAGGTAATCATGGGCAACTTCAGCTCTACCGGATATTATTCCAACAATCCCTGGGCTACTTTTTCTGACGTAAGAATAAAAACGAATATTAAAGAAGATGTAAAAGGGCTCGATTTTATTATGCGTTTAAATCCTGTTACCTATTTTAAAAGCATTAAGCAAATGGCTATGCTCACAGCCAATAAAGAAACAGCAGATTTTCCGGGCAAGTATGATGTGGAAAAAATTAAGTTTAGCGGTTTTCTAGCGCAGGAAGTAGAGCAGGCCGCCAACGAAACAGGCTATGATTTCAGCGGCCTTCATAAACCAAATAATAGTAAAGACCTGTATGCACTCAGCTACGAAACTTTTGTAGTGCCGCTGGTAAAAGCCGTGCAAGAACAACAATTAATGATTGAAAAATTAACTAAGCAGGTTGAAGCCGCATCAGCAGCTGAAATCCAGACCACAGTCGGGAAGCAGCAAGTGATTATAACCACTCAACAACAACAGATTGATGAGATGAAAAAAATAATGGCCCAACTAAAAAGCGAAGTAACGACTCTAAAAATTAAAAACTAACACCACAAATTTTAATTCCGTTTATGAAAAAATTATTGCTGCTGCTCCTCGCTTTCTTATCTGCTGTTTGCACAATTGCTCAATCTGTTGGTATCAATAATACGACGCCTCATGGCAGCGCCATACTGGATGTAAAAAGCAATACGAAGGGAATGTTGCTACCACGTACCTCTACCATTTCACGCCTTGCGATAGCAAATCCGGCCAAAGGATTGATCTTGTATGATAGCACCGCTTCAGCATTTTATTTTTATAATGGAACGGCGTGGAACCCAGTTTCTACCGGCACTAGCAGCTGGAGCCTTAGTGGAAATAGCGGCATTGATCCTGCTACTAATTTTATTGGCACTACCGATAACCAGCCTTTAAGATTTAGGGTGAATAATTTATGGGCTGGCGAATTACAACCAGACACTTATAATACTTTTTTAGGTGTAAATGCAGGTAATAACAATACCACAGGTTCAGCAAATACCGCCATGGGAGATCATTCCCTGTCAAAAAATACGACTGCAGGTTTTAATACTTCCGTGGGCTACTATTCACTTGCAGAAAATACTACCGGCCTTAGCAATAGTGCATTTGGAGGATACGCACTTGGTGCAAATACAACCGGCAATTCAAATACAGCCTTCGGAAGAAATGCGCTGTTTGCCAATACAACTGGCAACCAGAATACTGCAACTGGAAAAGATGCTTTACTTACAAATACATCCGGGTTCAATAATACAGCAACCGGATATCAGTCATTATATGCTAACACAACAGGCTTTGGCAATACAGCTACCGGAGATGAGTCGCTAAATCTCAATAGCATGGGTTATAGTAATACAGCAACCGGATACCGGTCGTTATATGCCAATGAAACCGGGTACCAAAATACAGCCACCGGCCGGGGATCTCTTTCCTTAAATACAATTGGCAATCACAACACGGCGAACGGGCATTTGGCGTTATACGCCAACACTACAGGTTCGGATAACACGGCTATAGGTACGGAGGCACTTTCCGCCAACAGTACCGGTTACAGTAACACCGCAAACGGATACCAATCTTTATATTTTAACCAGGGCGGACACGAAAATACAGCCACAGGGTACCAGGCTTTGTATTATAATAATTCTGGACAACAGAACACGGCCAATGGCTATGCCGCTCTCGGGCTTAATACAACCGGCAACAACAATACTGCTACGGGCTATCTTGCTTTATTTTCCAATGTTGTTGGAGCTCAAAATACCGCTACCGGAGACCATGCACTAACTAACAATTCTTCCGGATTAAGTAATACTGCGAATGGAGCATACGCACTCAGCGGCAATTCAATCGGCGGCAGCAATACCGCCATCGGATCATTTGCAAATAGTTCCAATACCTCTGGCGACGCCAATACGTCGATAGGCCAAGCTGCACTATCTTCTAATTCAACAGGACAACGCAATACAGCTATCGGCAGTGGCGCACTGTTCTACAACATTGGTGGAAGCAATAATATTGCTATTGGAAAAAGTGCAGGCACCGCCCCAGGATCACCTAACATACAGAACACCATAAGCATAGGTAACAGTGATATTTTAAACGGTGCCAATAACCAGGTTATCATGGGCAACTTTAGCTCTACAGGTTATTATTCGCATAATTCCTGGAGTACTTTTTCTGATGAAAGAATAAAAACAACTATTAAAGAAGAGGTAATGGGGCTCGATTTTATTATGCGCTTAAAACCAGTGACCTATTATAAAAGCATTAAAGAAATGACAAGGCTTACCGGTAATAAAGAAACACCAGATTTTCCCGGTAAATACGATGTTGAAAAAATAAAATTCAGCGGCTTTTTAGCACAGCAGGTAGAGCAGGCTGCTAATGAAACGGGGTATGATTTCAGCGGCCTTCATAAACCCAATAACAGTAATGACCTATATGCCCTGAGCTACGAAACATTTGTAGTGCCGCTGGTAAAAGCAGTACAGGAGCAGCAGTTAATGATAGAAAAATTGACTAAGCAGGTTGAGGCCGCAGCAGTAGCTCAAATCCAAACAACAGTCGGGAAGCAGCAAGCGATTATAACAACACAACAAAAGCAAATAGATCTTTTAGAAAAAAGACTGGCAGCACTGGAAAAATAGAACGAACAAAATTTTATTTTAAATCAATCAAACCCTCAAATTTCTCTATGAAAAAAATAGTCTTTATCGTAATTGTTTTCTTAAATGACCTTACTTCTTATGGCCAAAGCGTTGCCATCAATACGGATGCGTCCGCTCCAAATGCAAGCGCTATACTGGATATTAAAAGTGTCAATAAAGGTCTGCTGATTCCCCGAATGAGTACGGTACAGCGAACTGCTATTGCGGCACCTGCGGCAGGGTTACAGGTGTTTGATATTACTACCAACAGCATTTGGTTTTATAATGGTAGCACCTGGAATGCTTTGTCAGCGGGTAGCGCCACCAATTACTGGACGCCGAATGGCAGTAACATTTTTAATAATAATGCAGGGAATGTAGGTATCGGACTAAGTACACCGCTGGCACCACTACACATAAAAAAAGACCTTGAGGCCCTCAGAATAGAAGGCAATTCAGCCTACCTGTCTTTTTACAATGCTGCTGGTACCGTGTCAAAATCTTTTCTGCAAAACTCAGGCGATAATTTATACCTCGGCACTTCTACCGGCAATGCTACGGGCATTACACAACTATATTCTAATGCTAGTCCGTTGATGACCTTATTGCCTTCTGGTAACGTGGGCATTGGTACGGTAGCACCGGTTGAAAAACTGACGGTGCAAACTTTAAATAACACTGATGGAATATCCCATCGGGGTGAAAATGGTAATATTCTAGCTACAAGAATGGGTGGTACCTCGGCTGGTATTGGTACTTTTTCCAACACAAATATGCGGATTTTTAGTGGTAGCCTGTCCCGCATATTTATCAATGCCTCCGACGGTTATGTTGGTTTGGGTGGAGATTTCCCGGTAAATAAATTTCAGATTGGTAGCATCATAAACGCCGGCGCAAACTATGTAGGCAACGACTTTGCTATAGGTAATGCTGGCAATGCCATGCGAATACTCCAAAGCAACAACGCAACCGTTATTGCCTCCGATAATACCAATATGGTTTTGTGGCCAAAGGAAGCAACCGGTAATGTTGGTATCAACACACTAAATCTACCTGCTAATAAATTACAAATTGGCTCTGTAGGCGGAACCGGGTTTGCTGGTAACGATTTGGCACTTGGTAACGGCACTAATGCAATGGCGATCTATCAAACAAATGAGGCTACTTTAATTGGATCAACTACTGATATTGTTTTAAAGCCACGCAATAACGGACAGGGAAGAGTGGGTATCAATACCAATACGCCAAGAGCTCCTCTAGAAGTGACTGATGGAGTTGATGTTGGAAACCCTAATGGACTTTTTTATACATATCTTAACCTTAATAGCAACAACGTTATAGGCTCTTCCGCAGTTAATCCAATACCTAATATTTCTATTTTTTGCTCTGGCCGCATTTTAGCAAAAGAGGTTAATGTTTATTCAGATACACGTATAAAAAATATTGTTGGCATAAGCAATACAACAAAAGATTTACAAACCATCAATGCTATACAAATTACTGATTACACAATGAAGGATAAGATAAAGTACAGGAACAAACCCTACAAGAAAGTAATAGCCCAACAAGTAGAGGAATTCTATCCACAGGTAGTTTCTAAACACACCGATTTTATTCCCAATGTTTACCAGCCTACCAATAAGGTAACTAAAACTACCGATGGGTATTTATTGAGTTTTAGCAATCAACACAACATCAGCAGTACCGCAAAAAAATTACAGATCATTTTATCTGACGGCATGGAGCAGTTTGAGATTGTTTCCATTCCATCCGGCAAAGAAGTAATTATCAAGGCAACAGAAATAAAAACAGACAAAGTATTTGTTTACGGCGAGGAAGTAGATGATTTTAGAACGGTGGATTATGAAGGGCTTACGACTTTGAACATTTCTGCCACGCAGGAACTGAGCAAACTCATACAAGCACAGCAAGCTGCGCTGGATGAACAGAACAAAAAAATTGCCATACTGGTGGAAGAAATAAAACTGCTTAAAGAACGAAAGACCATCACAACAGAAATTACAAAAGGCAGCGTCCAAAATTTACAATGGAAATAATGCCCCAAATCAAATCATCACTCTAAATATTGAATCATGAAAATCATCATCATCATTCTATTTTTTTCGCTCAATGGCCTGCTTGCTTACTCACAAAGTGTAAGCATCAATGAAGATGGGTCTGCGCCACATCCGAGTGCAATGCTGGATGTAAAAAGTTTATCTAAGGGCATGCTGATACCTCGTATGAGTACACAGGACAGAACGGATATTCAAAATCCATCTACCGGCCTGCTGCTGTATGACAACGACACCGAAAGTTTTTGGTACTATAAAACTGCCGGATGGACAGAACTTATAACAGGCGGAGGATCTACTACCAATTTTTGGGACACGGATGGTACGAATATTTACAACAATAATACGGGTAATGTGGGGATTGGGACAAATACACCGGCAGATAAGCTAAGCGTACGAACTGCCGGAGGCACCTATGGCCTCACCCAAACCGATGGAATTACAACAGTTGGAACATGGATAGGAACAGATGCTTTTTTCCCGGGCGGATGGATAGGCACAAAAAGTAATCATCCATTAAATTTCTTTACAGCGGGAAGCGCCTCAAAAATGACGATTTTTCAAACAGGCGATATAATTGTTGGTGACAATACGGTAACCCCTGTGGGAAAGTTTACTGTTAAGACAACTAACAATGCTGACGGGATATCGCATATTGGCGATAACGGCAATATCCTCCAAACGAGAATGGGCGGCACCTCCGCAGGTATCGGCACTTTTTCCAATACCAATATGCGTATTTTCTGTAACAGCTCTTCGAGAATTTTTGTGGCAGCAGCAACGGGCAATGTTGGTATAGGCACAGATAATCCAACCTATAAACTTTCAGTACTGGGCAATATAAGAAGCAATGAAGTGGTAGTAGAAACCGGCTGGGCCGATTACGTATTTGATGAGACATACAAGCTCCCCTTGCTGAGTGATGTAGAAAGATTTATACAACAGAATAAACACCTGCCAAATATTCCGTCAGCGAAAGAAGTAGCAGAAAAAGGTTTACAACTGGGCGATACCCAAAAAAGGATGATGGAAAAAATTGAAGAGCTGACTTTATATATGATTGAGGCAAATAAGAAGATAGAAAAGCTTGAGAAAATGCTAATTGAGAAAAAGTAAATACCCGCTTTTATTTTCTAAAAGACTTACAAGATGAAAAATAAATTTATTCTTATTACATGCCTGGTAATATTAAACATTCATGAAGCACATGCCCAAAATGATACTCTTTTCTGGAATAACGAAATGAGTAGAATTGCCACACCCACCAGCAATGCAGACTGGATAAATATCAAGCCAGAAATTAGCATTAACCCGGCAATATTTTTTGCTACAGAAAAAAAAGCTTTAGGGCTTGGTAGGAATGATGAGATGCGTTTGTATAAAACTGAACCCGATAAGATTGGAATGATACATTACCGGTACCAGCAATTTTATAAAGGGTATAAAATAATTTCTGGCGAATTTTTTCTACACGAAAAAGGAAATAGACTAATTCTTGCCAACGGGAATATGATTAAAGGATTCAATAAAAATCCAGTTATCAATATTTCTGCGGCGGCTGCTTTAGACCATGCCCTACAATTTTTACCCGCAGTAAAATATGCATGGCAAATACCGGAACTGGAAACTAATTACAAGGAAATGCTCCATGATAAAAATGCATCTTATAAACCAGTAGGCGAACTGGTTTGGATATTTAACGATGTAACTGGTAATATAAAAAATGCAGCTAAATATGAACTCGCCTATATGTTTAATATTTATACTGCTTCGCTAGATGGAAAAAGAATTTTTATCAGTACATCCAATGGAGCCGTTATACAATCTTTCCCATTGGTATATAAATGCGATGGAACATCTGTTGCTACTAATTTTTATGGTTCGCAGGGTTTTTCTACAAGACTTATCCCCGGCTCCGCTCCTGCCCGGTGGAATTTATGGAACGATTGTCAACCAGCTTTTGTGAGAACACGACTATGGTCAGCAGGACCTCCGTTCGCAGACTACATTTCCGGTGCCTCCAACAACTGGACGGCAGCATCCTCCGAAGCTACCAGCCATTGGGGCGTAGAAAGAAGCTATAATTATTTTCTAGCCATCCATGGCAGAAATGGTTGGAACAACGCAGGTGGAGGAGTGTTTATTTTTCAGGCTGCACTATTTGCCTGCAGCCCTCCAGCTTCTCCCTGCCCAAATGGACAAAATGCTTCTTTTGGAAATGGCAACATGCTCGTAGGAAATAATGACAATGCATTTACGATTGATGATTGGAATTCGCTGGATATTATTGCGCATGAATTTACCCATGGAGTAACAGAATCCTCTTTTGGAAATCTTATTTACAGCAAAGAATCCGGTGCCCTCAACGAATCCTTCTCAGATATTTTTGGAGCAACCTGCCATGCCTCTCTTTTTGGTTTAAGCGGTGCTACCTGGCTTGTAGGTTTCGATAGAAAAAATCCGGCTAATACTTCGCAAAGTTTGTATATCAGAAACATGGCTAACCCTAATGATAGAAACCAACCGGATACTTATAAGTCTGAACCACAATGGTACAATACAGATTCTGCCGATGGTGGAAATGATAACTGGGGCGTACATACCAATAGTGGGGTACAAAATTATATGTTCTATTTACTCACCAGTGGCGGATCGGGTACCAATGATAACGGCACCCCATTTTCGTTATTAGGTATCGGTATTGATGCAGCCAGGGCAATTGCATACCGTGCACTCACGGTAGGTTATCTTTTTACAAATTCTGATCATGCACAGGCACGTACCGCATGGGTTCATGCGGCTGTAGATTTGTATGGAGAATGTTCCCTGCAGGCTATTGAAACTGGTAAGGCCTGGGCTGCTGTTGGTTTGCCACCACCAATAAATAGTGCAACTACAAATGTGCCTTGTGGCACCTATGGCGGTTCGGTAGTTTCATTAACAAAGCCATCGATATTCTCGTTAGCAACAGGCTGCCTAATGACGGTATTGCCCAGCAACCTTGTACAATATGGAGCAAGGAAAGTGATTTTAAACCCCGGTTTCAAGGCACAAAATGGCAGTAAATTCCGTGCTTATATTAGTGATTGCAGGTTTGCAGCTTACTAAATGTAAGACAATGAGAGATTACCCAATTAAACGAGTATTTAATTCCATGGCATCTTAATAAAATGACTGGTAAAGAAAGATGACAATTGCACAATCATTTTATCACATACAATATAGGGCAATACTATTGCAGGTTTCGTTTCAAAAAACGAGTACAAAAACAATAAGTTCTATTAAAAATAAAAACAGCTTTTTATGAAATATTTCTTTTTGCCCATTATTATTATTGCTGTATTCACTTGCTGCAATGGGCAGCAAAACGATGCCAAAAAAAAGGCGGAAGAAATACAAACCAGCATGACCGAAACACAAGCTGGTACCATGCCAGCCAAAGAAGGGAGCTGGACGATGACTGCAACAATAAATGGCAAGATCTGGACAGCCACAACCTTGATGGATCCCGAAGCTGCAGGCAGAATTGTGGGCTACTTTGAAAAGGAATACATCGGCCTGCCTTATTCAAAATCAGATCTGATTACCGGTAAAAAAATAACCATCAACGAAGACAATGCAGTTGATCTTTCTATGAATGATGGTTGCTTATACACCAACCCAAAAGGAGCCATAGAAATTATAAAAGTAGACGAGGATGCTGCAGAAGGTAAATTCCTTTTTACCAACACCTGCAGCAGTACCAAAAAAGAAACTATGGTTACTGACGGATTTTTCCGCATACTATTTATTAAAAAATAATTGGTAGAATATTTTTATTCGCCCACATCAGAAAAATTATGAAAAAGATTTACCTTTTTATCCTGCTGTTAATGAGCGCTTACTTCTTAAATGCTCAAACATGGACTGGCGGAGGTACAGATTGGAACAACGCCTCCAACTGGAATCCTATGACCATACCCGGGAGTAATGATATTGCTATCATTCCGGGGGGGCTGGGAAACTACCCGGTATTGCTAAACAACATTACGGTAAGATCTATTAACATGCAGGCCGGCAGCAGGTTGGATGTGAATGGTTTTAACCTCACCGTAATAAGCAACGATTTTGTTTATTTTACGGGTGCCACCATCAATAACAGCAATGCTGCCACAGATATTGTTTTAACTATAAACACCGGCAATCTTGGCTTTACTACTTATTTTAAAAATAATATCGTGAATGATGCCATCGTATTTAACCTTAGCGGCGTTAATACTTTTTTAGATGGTAATGCGGGAGTGGCCAACATATTTAACGGCAATGTAACCTACAATATCACCGGTACGCTCGGCGTAAGAATCGCTGATGCAGTGGCGTCGCAGTTTAATGGTAACCTTACCATAAACCGCAGCACCAAAGGCGAAACACGGGTATGCAGCGGCGGTGGTAATGTTACTGGTAACTATTTATTTACTGATAACACAGGCAGTATAACGTTGATGGGAAACACTGCTGTAAAAACCAGTATCGGCGGTACTGTAAATATTACAATCAATGATCCCTCAGTAAGCACGGCCACCGCTATTTTTGAGATGCGGCGCATCATCAATCAAACAAGCGGCGGTACCATTCTCATTCAAAACACGGCAGGTTTTCTACTGGAAAAAGACAGCCTGAAAAATACGGCCATCACTTTTAGTGGTATCCGTGGGAATATCAATGGCCAGATTTTAAGCAGTTCCCTTACTGCCAATACTTCAATAAGCACAAATGCCATATCTCTGGGCAGCGGGAATATTTATGTTACCAATAATCTATTTACCGGTAATACTAATTTTGTCATCAACAACAGCAATGCGCTCCAGTTATACGATTGGGGCAATCAATATAAAGGCAATACCATGTATGAGGTAACCTGTGCCGCAGCATTGCACATAGGCTCTACTAATGCCCGGTCCAATTTTGATGGTAACGTTACCATCAACCGTACTGTGGCGGGATTCACAGAAGCCTTTGGTTTCGGATCCACAATCACTGGCAATTTTATTTACAGCAACAACCAGGGCGGAGATACCCGCCTTGGTAACTACTTCGGCTCTGCCGGAAGAAAAACGACTATCAATGGAACGATCAACATAACCGCAAATTATAGTTCACCGGATATTTTTGCCTTAGACGATGTGAAGAACCAAACTGCCGGAGGGAGCATAGAGGTACTTAATTCTCAGGGTGCAAATATTAAAAATGATACGCTTTTTGTAAATGCATTTACCATTACCGGTTACCGAAATGGTTTTGCAGAATTTTTTAACAACCAGATCACTGGTAATGTTACCCTTGCTGATGATGCCAGCAACTCGGGGAGTTTTATTACCGACATGAGAAATAATATTATTACCGGCACCAGTAGCTTTACCAATAATGGAAGTAGTGTATTATTTGATGCCTATAATTCTGGCAGCAACAACTTCAGCAACAAATATTTTGGTAATGTTACCTACACCAGAAACAATGGTGACATCTACATCGGGGTGGGCGGCTCTGCCAGTAACGTTGTGGAGTATAGCCAAAACCTGACGCTAAACGCTGCGAGTAATATTTTGATAGGAAAGATAAAATTTACCGGCAGCGGCAACAGCAGTATCGAACAATTGGGCACACAGCCCATCGTTGTGCAGCAACTTACCATACAAAAAACCGGTACCGGTAGAGTAACTTTAAATGACCCTGTTACCATAACCGGTAGCGTAACTTTTATCAGTGGCATTATCTATAGCAGCGTTACCAACAGTATGATCTTTGAGAATGGCGCTACTCAAAGTGGCGCATCGCCCATCAGCTATTTGGATGGGCCCGTAACTAAAATAGGTAATACCGCATTTACATTCCCAGTGGGGAAACCGGGAGAATTTGCGCTCATCAGTATTTCTGCTCCCTTAAATGTTACCGATGCATTTCGGGCACAGTATTTTACCAGCGACCCGGCAGCCAGCGGCTACAACCCGGCATTAAAAGATGTTACCCTGGACCATTTATCGGCTTCAGAGTATTGGGTACTGGATAGAACTGGCGGCAGCTCCAACGTATTTGTTACTTTAAGCTGGGATGCAAGCCGCAGTGGTGCGATAAACAATTTGACAGACCTTAGGGTTGCAAGGTGGAATGGCAGCTTGTGGAAAGATGAGGGCAACAGCCTCGTTACCGGTAATAACGCAGCAGGCACTGTTACATCTGCAGGCGAAGTAACCAGTTTTAGTCCGTTTACTTTAGCCTCTGCCAGCCCCTTAAATCCATTGCCTGTAAACCTTATCAGCTTTACGGCCGGCAAATGCAATGGCAATGTTTGTCTATCATGGGTTGTTGCAAATGAACAAAATCTTTCCCATTACGAAATTGAAAAAAGTGATGATGGCAGCAGCTTCACAAGAATTGTTACTGTTATTGCTGCAAACACTGCTGCACAAAAAACATACACTGCAAAAGATATTGCTCCGTACAGCAGCGCAAACTTTTACCGTCTAAAAATGATTGACAGCGATGGCAGTTTTAAATACAGTAAGGTAATCAAAGTAAACGTGGACTACATAAAGGCCGTTACTATGTTGCCAAACCCGGTAGATCATTTCACTGTATTGAAAGGGATTACCGGCTACAGCGTTCTGAGGATAATGGACCTTACCGGCAAAGTAATGCTTCAGCAAAAAATCAGAAGCGATGTACAAGAAATTAACACAAGCTTTTTACCTGCAGGTATGTACCTGATGCAATTGAAAGGGAGCGCAAAAACGGTCACTTTAAAACTGGTAAAACAATAACATGGAGATGTAGATTTTTTTAAGCTCTGGATATTCAATTAAAGAAATGGCAAAGCAGCAAAGACAATTTCAATAGATAAACTAAAACAATATTTTTTATGAAACGTACTTCCTTTCTCAAACTCAGCCTCTCGGCTTTTACTTTAATAGCCGCTCCTTTAGCCAGCATTGCCGGTAAAATCAGGAACTATAATCCTATTAAAGGATTTAAAATAAAAGCCGGGGAGGGAAGGTATCATGGGCATTTAAAACTGAAGGGGGTTAACGCTAACGTCATGGATATAAAAATATCTGGTAAGGATACCAATGGAGACCTGGCCATTTTTGAGCAAACGAGTTTATCTCCCGGAAGGGGTGTGCCCAGGCATGTTCACCCTCTGCAGGATGAAGTTTTTTATGTGATAGAAGGATCCTATTTTTTTGAAGTAGGGGAAGATAAACATCATCTAACTGCAGGCGACAGCATTTTTTTACCGAGGGCTATACCCCACGCATGGATACAGGCCTCTGAAAAAGGAAAAATGATTGTAACCTTTCAACCGGCAGGAAAAATAGAAGACTTTTTTGTAACGATGGCAGGCCTGAACCATGAACCCACAAAAGAAGAAATTGCCAGCCTGTTTGAAGCCAATGAAATGAGCGTTGTGGGCCCAGGTTTAAAATTAGATTAAGGCCCGGCTATTAGAATGTATATTAACTTTAAGCTATGCGAACTGGTTTAGTTTTAGCCTTTACTATTTTCTACACCTGTTTTATACAACCCAGCTTTGCGCAGCAACAAATATTTAAAAACTATACTGTAAACGATGGACTCATCTCCAATTCTATCAGACGGATCTTTCAGGACTCAAAGGGATTTTTATGGATAGCCACCTGGGAAGGCTTAAGTAAATATGATGGTCACAGCTTCAACAACTTCACCACAGCAAACGGTCTTTCCCATAACCTTGTAAATGACGTTCAGGAGAATAAAGAAGGTAATCTGCTCATCTTTTTAAATAATAAAACTATCGATGTTATTAAAAATAATCAGGTTTTTAGGAGTGCAATTTACACGAGTGCCACCATTAACCTGCTCACAACATCAGGTACCCACTACCCCATTCTAACAACAGACGGAGAGGGCCTGCAGGAATTGCGAAATGAAAAAATCGTAAGACCCAGCCAATCATTCCCTCACCGTAACTACTATGATGTGGTGTGGCTGAATGACTCTTTATTTATAGCAGCAGGGGATGGTTTTGTTGGCTTGTTTGACAAAAGCTACACCTTATTGTCAGAAACAAAAATCGATGACTTCGCAACTACTCCCACAAAAATATTTAAAGACTCCCGGAACCACGTGTGGATTGGTACTAGTAAGGGTATCCGCCTATCGAAGCTTTCTGCAACATCCAATCTACCTCCTACCCTTGTTTCTCTTCCTTCTTCTGTAAATACAAGTGCACTAAAAGGAAAAAGGATAAACGCTATTTTTGAGGATGCAAGCGGCAACATATGGGTTGGCACAAATGCAGGGTTGATAAAAATATCTGACGATGGGACGCAGCAAACCATCACCGTAAAAGATGGAATTGCCTCCAATATCATAAACTGTATTTTTCAGGACAAGGAAGAAAACATGTGGTTTGGAACCGCAGTGGGTCTTTCTAAATTGGTTACCCGATCGGGTATCGCTTTGTATGGTGTAGAAAATGGAATCTTTTCCAGCGACAATCTTTTTCTATTGTATCCCTATAAAAAAGATCATTTGCTGGTAAGTACCAACGATGGGGTAAAGGTATTTCAAAAATCAACTGGCAATTTTAGCAATTTAGCGAATGGGGGAAACGAACTTTTTTATAACCTCATTGAAGACAGCCATCCTCCACTTTTAATTGGTATTAATAAAATGGTGCGGTTGGATACAATTAGAGATGAATATTTTCCTATCAAGTCTATCGGTTCCACAGAATCTTCCAGAATTATAAGCGACCATCAGGGGAATTATTTTTGCAGCAATCTGCAACAATTATTTTTTTATTCGGGCACAGGCATGCAAACCATTCTCAATTACCGAATCAGTAGTTTACTCATTGATAAAAATGGAAACTTATGGGCAGCCACATGGCAGAATGGACTTTTCAGAATAACCTATCGCATTAAAAATAGCCGGCTGGAAATAATTGCCAGAGAACATTATTTGGCTAGCGAAAGTATCCGCACACTTATGGAAGATACCAAAGGAAATATTTGGGCCGGCACTAGGTACAACGGTGTTTACAGACTTCTTAAAAACAAGAGCGACCACTTTACAATTTTAAATATTAATCAAACGGCCGGGCTCAGTTCAAATTTTATAAAAGGAATAAAAGAGGACGGCAAAGGCAATTTTTGGGTTGCTTTTTACCAGGGGCTTGACAAATTGATTCCAGATAAAAATGCATTTCGTATTTTTAATTTTAGCCGGGTAAATAATTATTTTACCAGTATTGTGGGCCTGTATGCTGATGCTGACAAAAGCTTGTGGCTGGCTACCGGCGAAGGCCTGACTCATATCAACGATGGTGAACTGGAAAAAACCCCACCACTTCCCGTTTACATCACCAAAGTTCAATACGGCGATTCTTCCTTTACCCCAAGTCAACAAATACTGGAATTGAAGCACCATCAAAAACAGTTGGCATTTGAATTTTCCTCGCCTGGCTTTATCAACGAAAAACAAGTGATGTACAGTTATCGGCTGGTAGAAAATGCTGCTGGAGACTGGTCGGCGGCGAGCAACCAGCATGCGGTTTCTTATGCCAACCTGCAGCCAGGCAGTTATCTTTTTGAAGTAAGAGCACTGGGCTGGAATGCACAATGGGGTACCCATGCAAGTTTTAGCTTTAACATCAGTCCTGCCTGGTGGCAAACATGGTGGTTTAGATTAATGTTGCTGGTACTGATAAGCTTGCTTACTTTTTTACTTTTAAGGAGAAGAATAAAATCCATCAGGCACGAAGCAGAAATGAAACAAAAGATTGCAGAAACAGAAATGATGGCATTGCGTGCACAAATGAATCCACATTTCATTTTTAATTGCCTGACTTCCATCGATAACCTGATACAACTGGATGAAAAAGAAAAAGCAACGCTCTATCTTTCCAAATTTGCAAAACTCATTCGTGCCATTTTAGAAAACTCAGGCCACAATACCGTACCCTGCTGGAAGGATATGGAAACCATGCAACTTTACCTTGAGTTGGAAGCACTGCGGTTTGACAATAAGTTTTCTTACCAGATTATTATAGCCCCTGAGATTCTAAATGGAGACTATAAAGTTCCTCCGCTAATTGTGCAACCCTATGTAGAAAATGCCATACACCATGGCCTGTTAAATAAACTGGAAGGCGATAAAAGACTGCGGTTAGAAGTGCTTGCTACCGCCAATCACATAAACTACCTAATTGAAGATAATGGCATTGGCAGGAAGCTAGCTTCCAGTTACAAACAACAAAATAAACTGGCATACGGCTCAATGGGAATGCAGATAACAGAAGAACGCATCAATCTTTTTAACCAGCGCCAAAATGGATCTGTTACTATTGAAGACCTCTATGATGAAAACAACCAACCCAACGGTACAAGGGTGAATGTGTCCGTCATTGTGCAACCATAACAACACTTATATGCTCACAGCTATTATTATTGATGACGAAACCAGCAGCCGAAATTCCTTAAGACAAAAGCTGAGCAAGCATTGCCAGGAAATAGAGATTATCGGTGAATGTGAAAACGGCGAGACGGGAATAAAAATGCTCGCCTCCAAAACCCCTGATATTTTATTTTTAGATGTAGAAATGCCCCGCATGAATGGGTTTACCATGCTGCAACAACTGCCCAATAAAAATTTCGAAGTCATTTTCATAACAGCTTACGACCACTATGCCATAAAGGCCATTAAATTTAGTGCGCTGGATTATCTTGTAAAACCGATAGCTATAGAAGACCTGAAACTAGCCCTGGAAAAAGCAAGCCAAAAAAGACAACAATCAGACGGCAACAAGCGCCTGGAAATGCTCTTGCAAAACCTGCTCACCGATAAAAAAGAATTGCAGCGTATTGCCATCCCCTCTATGGAAGGCTTACAGTTTGTAGAAACGGGCCAGATCATTTACCTGGAAGCCCAAAGCAACTATACCTGCTTTCATTTGGTAAACGCCAGCAAAGTGACCGTAGCCAAAACCCTAAAGGACTTTGAGGAATTGCTACCTGCCTCCATATTTATGCGTATTCATCATTCTTACATCATCAATAAAACCCTGGTTAAAAAATACATTAAAGGTGAAGGGGGACAGGTGGTAATGAATGATGATACCGTACTTGATGTAGCCCGACGCAAAAAAGAAGAGTTTATAAAGGCAATGGGACACTAGAATTTACGCTTCCCAACGTTGTCAGGCTATCGAAACCTGACCAACTTAAAATTATCATCAAAACAAAAGTCTGCAATCTCATAAAATTGCAGACTTTTGTTTTTTTAACGAGTTATTTACCATTCTAAATTTTTTGATTGTGAAAAAAAACATTCTTTTCTTCTTTCTATTTATAACCACCATGCTATGCCAGGCACAGCTAAAATCGCCCGACGCTTTTTTAGGGTATAAAATTGGCAGTAGGTATACCCCACACTACCAGGTAGTCAATTATTTTAAACATGTGGCAGAGGCCATGCCGGCCATGGTAAAACTGCAGCAGTATGGCGAAACAAATGAAAAACGTCCGCTTTATTTATCCTTTGTTTCTTCTGCCGAAAACATCAGCAACCTGGAAAACATACGCATGAACAATATGCGCCTTGCCAACCTTGCGAAAGATAAAATGGCCCCTACAGAAAATGGCCCAGCCATTGTGTGGCTCAGCTACAACGTGCATGGCAATGAAACATCTTCCTCAGAAGCAGCCATGCTCACCATCTTTGCGTTGACAGATCCGCAAAATGCTACTTCTAAAGAATGGCTTAAAAATACCGTGGTTATTATTGACCCCTGCCTTAACCCTGATGGCAGGGACCGTTATGTAAACTGGTTCAATGGCATGGTGGGTAACAATTACAACCCATCTATCAATGCAAGAGAGCATAGGGAGCCATGGCCCGGCGGCAGAAGCAACCATTACAACTTTGACCTTAACCGTGACTGGGCCTGGCAAACACAAGTGGAAAGCCAGCAGCGCATAGCGCAATACCTGCAATGGATGCCCTACGTGCATGTAGATTTTCATGAGCAGGGCGTAAACCAGCCTTATTATTTTGCGCCCGCCGCACAGCCTTACCATGAAACCATTAGCAAGTGGCAGAGAGATTTTCAGGTTACCATCGGGAAAAATCATGCTGCCTATTTTGATAAAAACAACTGGCTGTATTTTACCAAAGAGGTATTCGATTTGTTTTATCCTTCTTATGGTGATACCTATCCCATTTATAACGGATCTATTGGTATGACCTATGAGCAAGGCGGTGGTCCGGCCGGGGGCCTGGGCATAGAAACAGATGAAGGTGATACGCTCACCTTGTACGATCGTGCCATCCACCATTTTACCACGGGTATGAGCACGGTAGAAGTAGCCTCACAAAATGCCGGCAAATTGGTAAAGGAATTTCGCCAATACTTTAATGAAGCATCAAAAGGCACTGTTGGAACCTACAAAACCTATATCATCAAAAACAGTCCGAACGACGAAGGAAGGATTAGAGCCTTGTTGCAACTGCTGGATAAAAACGGCATTCAATACGGCACCTCCTCGGGAAGTGGAAAAGGGTACAATTACCAAACAAAAAAAGAAGAATCTTTTTCTATTGCCGCCAATGATATTGTAATAAGCAGCGCACAGCCAAGAGCGGTGATGGTAAAAGTGCTATTTGAGCCATCCTCTAAACTGGTAGACTCTGCTACTTACGATATTACTGCATGGGCATTACCTTACACCTATGGTGTAAACGCATACGCCAGCACACAAATGATCAATGTTAGCAGCGGAAAACCATTAGCTGATTTTGCGATAAACCCAACTGCAGATGCTTATGCTTATATTATTCCATGGCAGTCTGCAGCGAGTGCTGCTGCCGTAGCGCAACTGTTGCAAAAAGGAATCAGGATGCGTTTTGCAGAAACGGCTTTTGAAGCTGCTGGCAATTCGTTTGGTAACGGCTCTGTAATCGTTTCTAAAAAAGGAAATGAAAGAATGGGAGCCGGGTTGTGGAAACTGGTAAGCGATGTTTGTAACATCTACAAAGTAAAAATACAGGCGGTAAACTCAGGCATGGTAGAAAAGGGCTTCGACTTTGGGAGTTCTCATGTGCACCCCATGAAAGCGCCAAGGGTAGCGCTGCTTACTGGCGAAGGTGTAAGCCCCTATGCTGCGGGAGAAATCTGGCACTTTTTTGACAAGGAATTAAACTACAAAATTACGTTGGTAAATGCGGTAGACTTTGGCAGAACCAACTGGAGCGACTACGATGTAATGATCATGCCCGACGGACGCTACAAATTTTTAGCCGATAAAGACCAGGCCAAACAATTGGAACAATGGATCAATGGCGGCGGCCGGGTAGTGGCATTGGAAGGGGCAGTAGCGCAACTCTCCAAACAGGAGTGGAGCAACTTAAAATCTCAAAATAATGCCGGGGAAGATTCTAATAAAAAGAAAGACCCCTATGCAGACTTGCTCAATTTTGCTGACAGGGAGCGCCTAAGCATAGCCGGTACTACGCCAGGTTCCATATTTAAAGTAGATGTAGACAATACGCATCCTCTGATGTTTGGCTACCCCAAATACTACTACAGCTTAAAGATGGACGATGCCGTGTATGAGTTTATAAAAGAAGGCGGCTGGAATGTAGGCACCATCAAAAAAGAAAACCTGGTAGCAGGGTTTGTTGGTTATAAACTAAACCCCAAATTAAAAGACGGGCTGCTGTTTGGTGTGCAGGAGCTAGGTGGAGGCACGGTGAGTTATATCTCAGACAACATCATGTTCCGCAATTTTTGGGAAAACGGAAAGTTGATGATGTGCAATGCCGTATTTATGGTGGGGCAATAATCATCTTCTCTATACTTATTTTAAAATGGCCTGCTTTCGCAGGCCATTTTTTGTACATCATGCTCATGATATTCTTGAAAGCAACGAAAATCATTGACCCAAAAGGAATAAGGTTTCCCTTTTTTTGGTATCAAATAAACACACAAAAAAATAAACATTATAGCCGCCACCTTGCAACAATTTAAAAGGTTCGAAGACAGAGAACAGGATTAAGAAACCGGGTGAAATTCTGATTTTTTAAATCCTGTTTAGCCGCTTAGGTATGTTACCAAAATTGCTTTCAACCGATCCTGGCGTGAAAGAACTAAGCTAAGTATTTAGAGTTTTAAAGTAAATGAATACAGCGAATAGCCTGGCTTGCAAACCGGTAACAGATAAATTGGAAACACTTTCCCTACCACAAAATATTTTAAAAAAAAGCCGCCTCATTTTAAAAATGAAGCGGCCTTTTTTTATCAAGAAAAATTATTGTACAATGGTATTTGGTCCAAACAATTTGAGCCAGGTGAACATTGCCTCAGATGGTTTAATAACCTTCGTTTTGTGTCAGGGTGGGGTTTACCCTTCTTTCTCTATCTGGTATAGGGTAAACCAAACTTGGTGCATTCCATGGCAACACGCCAACGCTGGTTTGCAACCTTTTCACATCATGCAGGGTAAATCCTTCAAATGCTAGTTCGAGCTTTCTTTCTTTTAAAATTTGGGCTAATGTTACTGTTACCAAAGATGGTAAGCCAACCCTGTTTCTGATGCGATTGATATCGGCCAGCGGAGTAACTCCACCTACTGGTAAAGCTGGCAACAACCTAAAGTTTGCTTCGGCACGAATAAGATACATTTCTGCTAACCTTATCAAGCGCACGTTTCCGTAGCTATTTTCAAATTTGCCTACATAAACAGAACCACCATCTACATAAAACAGAGCTCTCCTGGCATCGCCTGCTTCGTATAAATTAAGATGGCTGTCGTTGATATCAATGTCTCCCCTGCTGCTAGAGGAATAATGCGTATTGAAACTGTTTACACCCTGTGTTGCATTTACCTGAATTGCAAATACATCTTCACTTGTGTTTGATATTTGTGCAGGACCTGCCGGGCTTACCGGAAAAGCCTCAGCATAGGTTGCCTTTAAAGCGTATCTACCAGAGGCAATTACCCTGTTGGCTGCAGCTGCGGCATTGGCATAATCTCCTTTTTGTAAATAAACTCTTGCAAGCATAGCGGCAGCAGCGCCTTTGGTAGCAAAAAATCCATTGCTGGCAGGTAATTTTGCCTCAGCATTGGTAAGATCTAAAATGACCTGTGCATATACTTCTGCCACAGTATTTCTCGGCTTTTGATCTGCATCTGTAATACCTCTTGTAGGCGTTAAAATGAGGGGAACACCAGGATTGCTTGCTGCAGATCCGTCATTCCATGCTTTTCCAAATAACCTCACCAGGTCAAAATAGGCAGCGCCACGGATGAAACTAGCTTCGCCTTCTACCCTATCTTTCTGGTTAGCATTTACTACTCCCAATGCGCCCAAAATATTATTGACGTCATTGATTGCTCTGTAGCCCGAAAGCCATGTCCTGGTCACAAACCCGTTGTCGATGGGGATAGCTTTGTTTTTAATTTGGGTAAGCCCCTGGAAAGTACCTGACCAGGAAATTTCATTAAAATCGCCCAGTAGATCTGCTTCTACAAATGGGAGACCACCATAAAAATCGGTGTTGCCAAGGTCTGAATAAGATCCAACAAGCGCCACCAGCACATCTGCGTTGGTGTTAAGTGCCACCGATTCATCAATGCTTTGTGTGGGTTTAGTATCTAACTTTTTACAGCTACCTAATATTAGGATAGATAAAAAAAGTATACTGAATATTTTGTTTTGCATATTATGAGTTTAATTTTTAAGAAAATTACAGTCCAATGTTTAGACCGAAAACAATGGTTTTAGCCTGTGGTGCAGAATAAAAATCTACCCCTTGGTTAATATTCGAAGCCTGGTAATCTGCATTTACTTCAGGATCCCAACCTTTATATTTTGTGAATGTGAAAAGATTTTGTCCACGAACATAAAGGCGGGCCTTATCTAAACGCAGCCTCGTAAGCAACTTAGCCGGGAAATTATAACCCAACGTTGCTGCCTTAACCCTCAGATAGGAACCGTCTGAAATGTAGCGGCTAGAATTATCTGTACCGTTTGCAAAGAATAACCTGGCTTCCGGCACCTGTGTAATATCTCCTGGCTTTTTCCATGAGTTAAGCTGATCCCTTGTTTGGTTATCGAAACCGTTACTTCCGCTTGCCGACATGTATTGACCACCTCCATTAAATATTTCATTGCCCTCCACACCTTGCAGTAAAACATCAAGGTCTAAACCCTTGTAGGTAAATGTATTTCTAATGCCATAAATAAAATCAGGAGCCGGGCTTCCGATAACTACGT
Source organism: Ferruginibacter sp. (assembly GCA_046597635.1). GTDB lineage: Bacteria > Bacteroidota > Bacteroidia > Chitinophagales > Chitinophagaceae > Ferruginibacter. Next base: position 30,029 of record JBKJKD010000051.1, read on the forward strand.
CTTCGGCCTCATTGTAATCATTGGTGGTAGAGCGATCTCTTTTGCCATTGGCATCCAATGTATTCTTGTAGTACAGGGCATCTCCATTGTTGGGATCGGCACCGGCAAACTCACGTGCAAAAAATACACCCAGAGGTTGGCCTTCCTGTGCCCGGTTTAAAGTGCCAATTTGCTGACCTTTTAAATCTACAATCTGGTTTCTGTTGGCACCAAAATTAAAGCTGGATGACCATCTGAAATTTTTAGTAGTTACATTCTCTGTATTCACAGTAAACTCAAAACCACTATTCTTCAGTTTGCCTGTATTGCGCAATTGCGTAGTGAAGCCGCTTGTACCCGGCACGTTTACAGCCAATAAAAGATCTTTTGTATCCCTGTTGTAGTAATCCAATTCTATGGTCAACCTGTTTTTTAAGACACTGGCTTCTATACCCACATTTAAACTGGCCGTACTCTCCCATTTCAAATCAGGATTGCCCAATTGAGTGGGTCTTGTTCCTGCCAAATTTCCGTAGCCTGCATCGCCGGAGTACAATCCGCGGGCAGCAAAATTGTTAATTTCAGAATTGCCCGTCAACCCATAGCTACCTTTCAGCTTTAACACGTTCAACCACTGTATGCCTTGCATAAACTTCTCTTCGCTCACTATCCAACCAACAGATGCCGCAGGGAAGAAACCATACCGGTTATTTTCTCCGAAACGGGAAGATCCATCGTAGCGTCCACTTAAAGACACCAGGTATTTATTGTTGAACTTATAATTAGCCCTTGCAAAATAGGACACGAGCGCCCACTCAGAAGCAGAGGAACTTGCCCCTGATTTTGTTGCAGCACTTGCTATTTTTTTAAAGGCATCGCTGGGGAAGTTTTCTCCGGTTGCACTGTTTGAAATAAGATTCCATTTTTGAAAACTAGTACCCACTAAGAAATCAATGCTGTGAATATCCTTTAAATTTTTGTTGAACTGAAAAAAATTGTTAGTATTTATATTCAGTATTTGATCAGTAGAATTAAATCCGAAACCGTTTGGAGATCCGGAATTACGGTTGGTTAACTTACCTAAATATTGATCTTCATTTTGATTTAACTGGTCCATACCAAACTCACTTCTAAACACCAACCCTTTTGTTAAGTTAACATTGGCAAACAGGTTACCAAGGTTCCTGTTAACAGTAGTTACGTAAGATGCATTTTCTACGTTAAGTATAGGATTATAATATACGGGGAAGTTTGTATTTGGTCTGCCTGTATTATTATCAAGTGCACCACTGGTTAACCCTGTGCGTGGATCAATAAAGGGAGTAATAGGAGACAATGCTACAATTTGCAACGGCGTAGAGAAGGCATTGTCGTTAGATAAACGATTATTTATAGAACGTGCAAAACTCATATTCATTCCTAACTGCAGCCAGTCTCTCACTTTATGATCGAGGTTTAACCTGCCGCTGTATCTTTTCAAACTGTTATTTACCAATATTCCCGACTGATCCAGGTATTGGCCACCCATATAAAAAGTTGTTTTGTCGCTTCCTCCGGAAAAATTAAGATCATATTGATTAATTGGCGCATCCTGAAAGGCCTTTTCCTGCCAGTCAACATTCACTTTTTGCGTTTTATAATCGTCATTCCCAGCAGAATATCTTCTCAAACGGCTTTCGGCAAATGCAGTATAGTCGTCAATAGCTTCCTGTTCCGTTGAATATCCACTAATGTTCTCTCTAAAATCGTATCTGCCGGCGCCAACAGCGGTTTCCAGCGTGTAGTCTACGAACTCTTTAGCATTCATAAACTCCCGCTTACCAGTGGGTTTTTGATTGCCGCCAAAGTATCCGAACTCAATTTTTGATTTACCAGCCTTACCTCTTTTAGTGGTAATCAACACTACCCCATTAGACGCCCGGGAGCCATAAATGGCTGCTGCGGATGCATCCTTCAAAATCTCGATAGACTCTATATCGTTTGTATTAATGTCTGCGAGGGAATTGGTAGCAGCCCCGTTGCTGGACAAATTAGAATTTTGCAACGGAATACCATCTATAACGTACAAAGGCTCGTTGCCCGCTGTTACAGAAGCAGATCCACGTATCCGAACATTGATACCCTGGCCCACTTTACCATTTTGCTGGCTCACATAAACCCCAGCAGCCCTTCCCTGTATGGCACTTTCAAAACTGGTAACCGGAGTATTGTTCAACTCTTTGGCACCTACTTTTGCGATGGAACCAGTAACGTCCCGCTTGATTTTGGTTCCGTAACCAGTTACGATAACCTCTGTAAGTTGGTCTGTACCTAGCTCCATTGTAACCATCAACTGGTTACCCGTTATTTTAGCTTCTGATGATTTATAACCAACGTAGCTAAAAATAAGTCTGGGTGTTTTATCTGCAACTTTAATTGAAAATTCCCCTGCTGCATTGGTTACTGTAGAAGTATTGCTGTTGACAGCAGTTACTGTGACACCTTGAAGGCCCTTGCCGGTTTGCTGGTCGGTTACCTTGCCGGTAACGTCTTTGGTTTGAGCCCAAAGTAGATGGCTCATCAGCAACATAAAAAATACCGCTATGCACGATTTTACTCTCATAATTAATTAGTTAAAAGTTTGGTGATTTTTTGAAGCCTTCAAGTTACTTATTAATGGCCTAACTGAAAAAGCTTTTTTTTAACATTATGTGGGGATAAAAGAATTTTGAGCAGAAGGAAACTTTTTTGTTTGGGACTTCTACCCCTTCATAATCCCCAGCAAGGATCTGGGGGTAAGCCCATTTTACAATCGGCGGAAGTATGGCAGCCGTGTGATGAAATTAGCATAAAACATATCGGTAATGGAGATGGGCCTCTATTCAAACAGGTATTCTGTCCGCCTGGTAGCCACTTTAAAAAGAGCCAACTTTTCCAAGCCCATTCACTCCCTGGTGTGCCTTATCAAACAAGCTTTTAAAAGTGAGTAAATTAGCACTGGAAAATATTACCATCAAACGCTTAATAATCGGCAATCTTAATAAGCCTTGTAACATCCAGAACAATAATTTTTCTACCTTTTGTTTCCAGTATCTTGTCTGCTTTAAATTCTGAAAGTACCCTCACCACATTTTCTCTTGCGGTACCCACAAGGTTGGCCAAATCTTCTCTACTCATATTTATCTCTACGGGCATGCCGACCTCAAAATTTATTTTATATTTTTCCCGCAGCACAATGAGTTGCAGTGCTAGTCTTTGCCTCACCGATTTTTGTGCAAACATGCTAAGGCTGTTTGCCAGCACAGCAAACTCGTGGCTCAGGGTTTTCAATAAGCGACCGCTCAAAACCTTTGACTGGTTCAGGGTTGCTAAAAAATCTTCCCTGGGTATAAATGCAATCCTGCTTTGCTCCAGTGCTGCTGCGCAATCGGGATAGCGGTCTTCGGATAGTATGGCGTGATAACCCAACAATTCGCCTGTATTGGCCACATAAATAATCTGCTCCCTGGCATCTTTGTCTAATTTGTACTTCTTTACTTTTCCGCTAAGGATGTAAAATATGCCGGAAGGATAACCATCTTCTCTAAAAATTATTTCTCCTTTTTCATATACCTGTTCAGTTTTATGAGCGGTGAGTGTTTCAAGATCTGCCGCAGGCAAGTCTGCCAAAACAGATTCACTTTTAAAATCCCATTTGTCTATTGGAAATACACCCTTGATGCTCATAGTAGCTGCAAAGGTTCCATTTAAAAATTGATAAAACTCACTTTTTAGATTGATAAGGTTTACCGCTCGGCGGATGGATAGGAAATAGCTTTGCACTATGAACACACAGCTATCAATTCAAAAAGACCCCTACTACACTAATGATCATGAATGGATACAGTATCAGGGTACTGTGGCCTACACCGGTATTTGTAAGTTTAAACTTACCGGCTTCAAACAAATACAAGAAATAAATTTTAAGGAGCCGCTCGGTTTCAAAAAGCAGGGCGAAGTGATAGCCACCATAAAGTACAACGATTACCTGGTAGAAGCCCATATGCCTGTGGATGGAAGCATACTGCAGGTAAACGAAAAACTGGTAGACGGAAACCTCAATATTTTATTGGACGGCGCAGAAAGCAGCGCCTGGATAGCCTTAATTGTACCAGCCCAACCACAGGAAAGAAAAGATCTACTGCTGCCCAAACAATACCAGCTCAAGGGTAAAAGCATCTACGCAAAACAAATATCCTGAACTTGTAATTATCAAAATATGCCATTACTCGAAAAAAGAATACATACTGAAAACTGGTTTACCGGCGATGCACAATTTAACCAGCTCTACCCCTCTTCTATTCAGCAGCTTGCACAGCGACACTTTACGCCGTTAGCTGTAGCAGAAAAGGCTGCTCATTTTTTAGTGGCTGAAAGCAATGTGCGGATATTGGACATTGGGAGTGGCGCAGGTAAATTTTGTTTGGCTGCTGCCTATTACCAACCCAAAGCTTTTTATTATGGTATTGAGCAACGAAAGAGACTGTACACTCAGGCAACAAAAGCAAAAGAAACACTGCAGCTTCAAAATGTTTCTTTTATGAATGGGAATTTCACTCAAATAGATTTCAGGAATTACAACCACTTCTATTTTTACAACGCATTTTACGAAAATATAACCGGCACCGATAAAATTGACGACAGCATTGCGTATTCTTTAGAATTATACAATTATTACAACCGTTATTTATACAAGCAATTGGAACAGAAACCCACAGGCACAAGGCTTGCAGCCTATCACAGCCTGGAAGATGAAATGCCACAAGGATACCAGCTCGTAGGTTCTGATATGAATGAGTTGCTAAAGTTTTGGATTAAAGAATAATTTAAAACAGCGGCTCAACCTTAGCGTTTAAACGAATAAATTATTGCCAGCTTAAAACTGAATGAGGACGAATTTAAATGAACAGCGTTCGGGCCAACCAACGAAGATACCAATCAAGAATAGAAAAATAATTACGATGAATGACGATACGAAAGCTGCAATACCCAATTATTTATGGACAATGTTAAATCATAAATGCCCCCATTGCAGAAAGGGAGATATGTTTTTGAGCAAGAGCTCCTACCAACTAAAAGGTGCTATGAAAATGCACAAGCATTGCCCGGAGTGTGGCCAGCGTATGGAAATAGAAGACGGATTTTATTATGGAACAGGCTATGTAAGCTATGCCCTAACGGTTGCCTTTTCTGTTTCCACTTTTGTGGCATGGTGGGTACTCATCGGACTTTCGGTAAACGATAACAGGGTGTTTTGGTGGTTCGGCGCCAATGCTTTTTTGTTGTTGTTGGTTCAGCCTTATTTCATGCGTTTATCAAGAAGTATATGGTTATCCATTTTTGTAAAGTATGATGCCAACTGGAAAGCAGCAACACATAAAATAATAGCTGTGTAAGATTTTGCAACAAAATACATCCCGCAAAAAGCCTACTTACCAATGGTTGCCCCATAGCAAGTCATTAAGAGTCCTTGTAAAACCAATTCACTCCTGGTAAGCCCAGGAAATCAAAGGATGTTGCCGCAGGGCAGCATCCTTTGGCAGTGAGTTTATGCATCTAAAAATAGCAAGTATGTCTCTATCATTATCTCAATATCGTACGAAGCTCATTACAAAAGTTTTGTTGGCTTCTTCGCAGCACCAAGTGAAACGATATATTGATACGGCAGCGAAAAGCCTGGCGCAAAACAAACTACATGGGCATATTGTCACCCGCTTTATTGATAAAATGCTGGACGAACTGGAGTCAGTCAGCCCTATGGATTTAGCGACACCACAATGGAGCAATATTCAGATGGCAAGGGTTTGTCTCAATCTGGTAAAGCGAAAAATGGAAAAAGTACCGGCTTAATAAATTATCACTCATGTTTAAACCAAAAATATTTGAGACCTTAAAAAATTACAATCGTCAACAGTTTGCAAAAGATCTATTGGCGGGCGTAATAGTGGGCATCGTTGCATTGCCGCTTGCCATTGCTTTTGCCATAGCATCCGGAGTTTCGCCGGAAAAGGGTTTGTACACAGCCGTGATAGCGGGTTTTATTATTTCTGCCATGGGCGGCAGCCGGGTACAAATTGGTGGACCCACCGGGGCATTTATCGTAATTGTGTACGGCATAGTGCAGGTATACGGCGTAAACGGTTTAATCATCGCCACTTTCATGGCGGGTGTAATGCTCATCATCATGGGCTTTGCAAGGTTAGGTTCTGTGATAAAATTTATTCCTCATCCGTTGATTATCGGATTCACCAGTGGTATTGCTATTCTTATATTCTCTTCTCAAATGAAAGATTTTTTTGGCTTAAATATGGGGGCAGTGCCGGCAGATTTTTTAGAAAAATGGAAAAGCTACATCCATAGTTTCAACTCCATTAATTGGTATGCCGCCGCAATATCATCTGCCACCGTTGCCATCATTCTGCTATGGCCAAAAGTTACTCATAAATTACCCGGCTCTCTCATCGCAATATTGGTTACTACGGCCGCCATGCAATGGTTGCATCTTCCGGTTGACACTATCGGCAGCAGGTTTGGCAGTATTCCTTCTTCTTTCCCCATGCCGGAAATACCGCAGGTAGATTTTGCAACGATCAAGAAATTAATACAGCCCGCTTTTACCATTGCATTGCTAGGTGGAATTGAATCACTCTTGTCGGCGGTGGTTGCTGATGGTATGATTGGCGGCAGGCATAAATCAAATATGGAATTAATAGCACAGGGAACTGCCAATATATTCTCCTCTCTCTTTGGCGGCATACCCGCTACCGGCGCCATTGCCCGAACTGCCACCAATGTAAAAAACGGTGGGCGCACACCGGTAGCCGGCATTGTACATGCCATAACGCTCTTGCTGATAATGTTGTTTGTAGGCAAGTGGGCTGCATTGATACCCATGGCCACTCTGGCAGGAATTCTAATTGTAGTGGCGTATCACATGAGTGAGTGGGAAAGCTTCCGTTCTGTGTTTAAAGGACCACGCAGTGATGTGGCTGTGATGCTCACTACATTTTTGCTGACGGTTTTGGTAGACCTTACCGTTGCCATTGAAATAGGAATGGTACTGGCCGTGTTCCTCTTTATGCGAAAAATGATAAAGTTTAGTGAGGTGAGTATGTTTACAAAAGAGGAACCTGGAAATGAAAAAGACAAAGCAGCCATCAGCAATTTTACCATTCCGCAAGATGTGGAAGTGTTTGAAATTACCGGGCCCTTGTTTTTTGGCGCTGCTTATAAATTTAAAGACGCCATGCGCTTTATCGAAAAGCCACCGAAAGTATTAATCATCCGCATGAGGCAGGTACCCATCATTGATGCCACAGGCATAAGAACTTTAGAAGAAGTTTTTAAGGAGTCGAAGCACCGGGGAACCAAACTGGTTTTATCGGAAGTGCACAGCGAGCAGGTGCGGAAAGAATTACAGGATGCACGCTTGCTGTTTGCAATTGGCAAAGGCAATGTAACCGACAGTTTTGAAGAAGCGCTAACAAGAAGCAGGGTCTTACTACGAGATACGGGAACCGTAAAAATGTAATGGTGATTGAGTAGCCCTCAAGGGAAGGCGGATCGCTAGGGTTTCGAGAAGAATTCTGAAATAGTTAAGATAACAGTTTTGTCTATTTTACTTAGTATCAAAAGATCTTTATCTCCAGTAATTAGATGTGTAGCTTTTCCATCTATAGATAAGGCCAATAGAAAATTGTCTTTCTCATCTCTGCACAAATCGATAATCGAGCTCACTTCAACAAATTCTGCCTTATTATTTAGTTTGGTAAGTAACTTTTCAAGATCTGGTAGTGAAAAGTATTTTTTGAATTTCGGTCGCATCGCAACATCGATAAATTCGTCAATCAATTCTTGGCTAAAGAGAAGAGTTATTTCGTCGTTAGAAATTAGGCTATCAATGTCTTTAAAATTGTTAGTTAATAGAAAACTAATCCAAAGGTTAGTATCTATAACAACTCTAAGCTTTTTTATTGTTGGCATATCTTTTAGCTCTTACACGCTCTACTTCTTTAGTAATTTCTTCTAAGCCAGGTGCCTTTATTGCGGCTGACTTTTTACGCAGACGCTTTACCACCGTCAAAAATGGGTCTTTGGAAGTCTTAGTCAAAGAAATTAGTTTAAGATCAGCAAGATCTTTTAACAACTTGTCTGCCTTCGGATTTAAGGTATCTACCTGGTATGTCATGATTTTCAAATTTAAGATTAAAACTTGAGTTAAATCCGTCTTGGTTAGTGACGCCCAACGAACGTTTGGGAAAAACCGCCCTGACACCAAATATACACACTATGTGAATAGAGGAAACGCCCGTGTTGATTTTGTGTTAAAGATGATATGAATTTTGAAAAATGAAATTCCCGCCATGAAAGAGTAGAACTTTGTGATCTGTTGGCCGCAAAGGAAAAGAACATCCGCCACGGCGACGGCCATACTTGTAGTAGCAAATAAATTACGAAAGCTGGTATTGAAGTTGTAAGAACCGGGACTTTGTTTGAAAGAAATTATTATGAAAGTTTGGCCTGAATTATTTGGTTTGATGCACAGTTCGATATGGCTGCTGTACATTCCCCTAGACAATGGTTAGCCTGTGATTTCTTACTGTCCTAATTAGAAGAAAAATACTTGTTACTAAGAATGGTGTCCCACCCCAAAATGAAAAATTGTCAAGCGTTGAATTCAAAATGTCAATTGTCAATATTAAAAAAGAAATAAGCAAAATAAATAGTCCTACATAAATTATCTTGAACTTCTGAATTTGCGATTTTATAAAATATGTGCCCAATAGAATTATCTGTCCAACTGTGGCAAGCATGGAGGCTGTAAAAAGCCTGTCTTCATAATTCCCTGTCAAACTTAATTTGACATCACCTCTAATAAATTCACCAAGTCCAATTATTTGAATTAGTCCTAAAAAACCAATGCCGTGTCCTGCTCCAATTAAAATTAGAAAGTTAAAAACTATTGTCAACACAATAAGTCGATTAATACTTTTCATAAAGTCGGGCAGTTGTCTTTAGTGCTTTGTGTCAAGCAAATTAGCTTGAGATCACTCAAAGATTTTGTCTTTTTTTAAAAATGGTACGAAGTTTCAAATTGTATAGCAGGCAACTCACAGTTAGGCGCAGGCTTTGGTCTTCTCAAATTTCCCTATCGCATCTTCAAGTTTGATGTTTAAAGATATCGAGAAAAGATCACTAAAAAGCGCTGGTCATAAAACCTGCGCTTTTTAGATAGCCAGGTTCCTAACAACTGAAAACACGCAAGTTATCACCACCTTTTTTTACATTATTCTATCCGGCGGAAATTCAATTTTGCTGGCGCCCCGGTTGGTTATGTGCATATAGCGCTGGCTTGCTTCTAGACCGCTGTGGCCTGGCAACTTTTGTAGAGAGCGGATGTAGGGTCAGTTTTAGAGCACGAGAGTGATGTGCAGCAAAAGGCGCTGCCACGCTTCTACAAATTCACTCCTACAGATACCCAAACACTTCGCCCTACCCCATTGATGCCGGAGCCATGCGTGCGATAATCAACATTAAAAATGTTTTCCAGGCCGGTGTTTATTTGTAGCTGTTTAAATTGATAGCCTGCATATATGTTCAACACATCCCAACCGGGTGTGCCACCTACTGGTATCCTATTATCGTCCTTATCGCCCTGCGCAAGCCTTGTTTGTTTGGCGGCATACAACCATTCTGCACTGTAAAAAAGCTGTTTGTTTTTATAGGCGGCAGATAGTTTTCCATGCAGCGGTGGTATGCGCCGCAGTGCTTCATCTTTTGTGAGGTTTTGCCCATAATTGTAAGCAATGTTTGCATTGAAATTTAACTGCCGCACCGGCAACCATGCCAGCGATGCCTCTACTCCTTTTATGGTTGCCCTCTCCATATTTTCTTTTCGGTAAACAGCATACCCATTGATGATTTCCGTTTCACTTTTTAGCCTTGCTATCAAATCTTTAAGTTGCATATAATACAGGGAAAAATCGCCCTGTAATTTTTTTGTACGAAACTTATAGCCCAACTCCATGTTCACCGATTTCTCCGGACTCAGGTTATCTGCGGGCACTTCGTACCTAAAATCTACAATGCCGAGTGTGCCCATGTCATCAATGTTGGGCGCCCTGTAACCCGTGCTGTAATTGGCATACAGGTAATGATTTTTGTGAATGGCATAATTCAGCGCCGTATTGTACACAATCGCAAGGGGAGTTAGATGCACTTCGCCGAAACTGGTATCAGCAAGCCTGATAGAAAAACGATTTAGTCGCAGGCCTGCATCCAAACTCAAACGATTGTGGGTAAAATGCTGCAAGGTAAAAACCGAATAATTGCCCGAGGACGAAGCATCGGGATATAAGCCACGTTTTTGCACGGCAGTATTTTGCTGGCTATTGGTTTCTGTTGCCTCACTGCTTACTTTATCCCGGTACAACTCAATGCCGGAACTTGCAGACCAGTTTTTACCAAACCGTGAATTCGCCTGAAGGGTAAATGCTGCGGTATTCACCTGGTCAAATTCCTTTCTTTGGGTAACCGCATTGTTGCGCCGGTTCGTTCTTTTTTCTTTTGATTGCTGATGAGATGCAGTAATGACAAACTCCTTAAAAACAAGATTGGAAGTGTTTATGAAAAGCCGGGCATATTGCAACTGGATTTGTTGCAAATCAATTTGGGACACTGCATAATTTTCCAACTGAATGCGATGGTACAAGGGCACATCTGTTTGAGTTAATTGCTGGTGAGACAAAGTCAATGTCATTTTTTTTGACAACAACCATTTTGCTTTCGCATTCAGCGACCACTCATCGTAACCAGAAGGGGTTTGTTTGCCGGTACTGTCGCCACCAATGAGGTCACCGAATTTTCTGACGGTGATACCTGTTGTAAGAGCAACTTTAGAAGATGAATAATGGAGTGCCGCCCTCGCTGTTTTTTCCATATCGCCACTCATATATTTAGAGATGCCTGAGCCGGTAATCTTTTTCTTATCACTAAACCCAACGTCTTTAGAAAACAACTGGATAACACCGCCGATGGCATCTGTACCGTATTGCACGGAACCAGTTCCCTTAGCCACTTCGATATGGTCAATCAAAAAAGGATCGATGGTATTGAGGTATTGATTAGGACCGTATCGGTAGGTGGCATTGTTCAGACGTATGCCATCTATCAACAACAGTGTTTGGTTGCCGGTAAGTCCTCTTATAAATGGGGAACCACCACCATGATTTGTTTTTTGTACAAACACACCGCTCATGCCTTGCAAAGATTCTGGCGTAGTACGGGGCTGATAATCGGTAAAATAATTAACCGCTTTTTTTTGAATTGCATAGGGAATAGCAATGCTGTTCTTTGGTACCCGCTGGGTGGTGAGCATCACTTCCTGCAAGTGCTTTGTAGTTACAGAGTCAGTTTGCGCATGGGCAGCTACGCAGCAACTTAGTATAGAAATTAAAAACAGGGAACGCATCAATTATCTATTTCTTGCTTCCCTTTTTTGAATCATCTTCATCTTCGTCTGTATCAGCCACTTTTAAAAATGCAATTCTTCTTGGTGCAGGCATTTCAGAATTTTCTCCCTTCACGGCTTTCCACACAATGTTGCTCAATATCATATCTGGTATGGTATCTTCTTTAGAAAAATCGAGCTTGTTGCTCAGTTTTGCACTCGGGGTATTTGTTGTATTTACATCGTTTAAATTTACAGACACCGGCAAAACGGTAAAAGGCCGGGCATCTGCATTGGCCGTAAAACTGCGCCACATCGGCGTTGCAGCCGCATCGTACTGGCTCATGGGTGGTAAGCCTAAAATAAGTTCCATGGTGCGAAGCATAGAAGATGTGCTATACATGGTATGATCTACATATCCACGCTTTACAAAAGGCCCGGCTAAATAAGCGGTGGTACGGTGTGCATCCACATGATCGGATCCGTTTTGTGCATCGTCTTCTACAATCAGAACAACAGTATTTTTCCAGATGCTGCTTTTAGATAAATGTTCTATAAACATTCCTACAGCAAGGTCATTGTCTGCCACATGGGCAAACGGTGTAGGTCTGCCGGTGCGCTGTCCTTCGGTATGATCGTTTCCAAAACGCACGGTATTAAATTGCGCCACTGCATTTTTTGCAAGCAAAGAATCAAATTCATTTTTCCATTGAGAAAAACGGGTGGTATCTCTTACCCTAAGGTTGTAGCTCTCAAAATAAGGACAGAGATTTCCTTCCAACGCTGGGATGTTAGCTTTACCATTATCTGCAAACTCGCCATAAGTGCGGTAGCTAATGCCCGCCCTTTTGCAGTAATCCCAAATAAATCCTTTTGCCGGGTTGGCAATGGCCTTTTTACCTTCTGCCGGGTAAGTACCACCACGGCCACCATAACTCGTCACCCAATTTTTTTCCAGGTAATCTGTTGCATTGGCAGAAGTACTCCAGTTGTGACCATCGGCACTCACTTCGCCATCTGCATAAAAATTATCGAACAACACAAATTCTTTTACAAGTTTGTGCTGGTTAGGTGTAACATTTTCTCCAAACAACAGCAAACTCGTATCACCATTTCCGCCTGGCACATCTGCCAGCACCTGGTCGTAAGTTCTGTTTTCTTTGATAACATAAAACACATATTTAATAGGCGAAGGGTCGCCCACTTTCATGGGTATGGGGTTACCAATTTCTCCGGAAGCCGTCATCTCTTTTTCTTTGCTGTAGGCAGAATTGCTGTAAACAGCCTCGGAATAAATCTGCATCGCTTCTTCCCCGGGTTCATCAATAATAGACAATGTTCCCTTCATGAGGCCACCAATGTAACCAGAACTGATTTTTACAGAAGTATCGCCTACATGATGTTCTACCATTTCGGTGGGCCTGGTGGGATTGGGCCCTGTGGGATTGGCGAAAGAAGAGAAACCTTTGCCATTGGCCACCAATATTTTTTTAC
>JBKJKD010000173.1:0-11018 GCA_046597635.1 Ferruginibacter sp.
GGTGCACAAAAAATAATTGAAGCTGCCCTTGCAAAAGCCGGTACTAAAAATGTGAAGTTTGAAACCAATGGATATGGAGAAGATGTATCAACAAGTCCTTTTGAAAATAACTTACCCGAAGAACGTTTTTATAACAGAACCGTTATTATCGATATAATTCCTGCGAAATAAAAAAATATCAAAGAGTGTTCAAGAGCCAGGCTATTATTAGCCTGGCTCTTTTGTTAAGTACATAAAGCAATTAGCGCCTGCTCAACTGATTAACGAGCGCCTGGTCGTAAAGTTGCCAGCTGTTTGCTTCCGGAATAAAAATTTCTGCTGCAAGCTTGTCTACAAAAAGTTTGTAGTCAAACTTTGGATATCCGGGTACGATGTATCCTGGGTAGTACCATTTTATCTTCTGATCCTGGGCATACTTTATTTTAAGCAACATTAAATATTTACCGAGGCTGCATTTTTTGTAAGCTGGGTTGTAAAAATTCATAATGCCTGCAATAGACTTTTTTCCTTTATCAAAAATGCCAAGGGCAATCAACTTTTCGCCCTCTCTGATTTCTATCATGTAGGTTTGAAATACGTTGCTATCGGCGGCCTCATATAACCATTGCCTTACAGAGCTGGCCGCCTCAAACTGTATACCCGCCTTATACAGGTCATACAAGTCTTCCATTTCCTGTGTAACATTTAGCGGCTTTATGCTTACGTCGAAGTTGCTGCAGCTTTCAATAATCTTTTTGGTTGATTTTTTTTGGCCAGCAAGTTGTTGTAGATTATACCGTAGCCAAAACACCCGAAAAAGTTTTTCTTCCTGCACAATACCATGTGTTGTAAAAATACCCTGCCCCATACGGTACCAGCCCATAGCAAGGAACACATCCAGCTCGCTACCAGTTAAATGAGAAGGGTAAAAAATGCCAGGTTCGATCATTGTACACAAAGCCTTTTAAAAAGGCTGTTGTAAAGTTATCGAAGGAAATTAACTGTCGCTCTAAAAGAGCGACAGCAATTATTAAGCGGAGTAAGTTATCTAGTTTGTGGAAGCCTTTAGTTCATTTCGGCCATCAGGATACAAACAAAAGGGTTGATGGAGAAGCCGTCATTAAGCGTTTCGTTAAACTCTCCCAGCCTTAAATCCAGCAGTTTGGCCGATTCATTTATTTCCCAAAGGGTCAGCGGTTTGTTTTGTGGCGTGGTTGCACAAATTTCGGGCAACAGTTCTGGCAATACGCCATTCCAGCACAACTGTATCAGTTGCTCTTTTTGAGATAACTTTTTGGAGTGTTGCTTCTCTTCTTTCTCACACCAATCTCTTTTAAAGAAACTGGTACCGGGTATCAGTAAAATTTCCTGGCTGGTGGTTAAGTGTTTCATATCAGAGCGTTTTGTGCTCATATGTAAGATGAGTTTCTGTGCCAAAAGCTATAAGTCAGAAATGTAAATTATTGTTAAGAGCATTAGTTCTTTTTTACTAAGCCCGGTTTACATAAACCTTCATCACGTGCTTTACTAACGAATTAATTATTTGTTTTAGTATGATTTCTGCCAGCTGTGAGGCCAGGGGGTTTAAAACTTTACAGCATTACCTCGGCTGAATTTAGCAGCTGGCTATGTTCAATCCTTATCCTTTCCTCCCAACATTAATGGCAGCATTATATTAGTGCAGGCCTAAAAAAGTTTGGAATGTGTAAGTATTTTATTTTGCAATAAAGAACTGCCATGGAGATTTGATAATTGCAACTGATGTAAATAACCGGATGTATTATTTGCCAAAAAAATTGGATATGTTTTGTGAAACAACATACCACAGGGGAACCGGAAAGTGGTGTTATCCATCAAACTGATCTATATGGGTAAGGTAAATGATAAAAGACTTCTTAAACCGAGAAAAATGATTTTTCATCTAAGTAGCAACTTTTGGTTTTAGCTGCCAGGCGTGATACCCAAGAAAAAACCTTTTCAAATAACTGAAAAGGTTTTTAAATTTTGTGGTGCGAGCCGGGGTTGAACCGGCGACACATGGATTTTCAGTCCATTGCTCTACCAACTGAGCTATCACACCATCATATCTTTCGATATAATTCCCTTTCGGGGTTGCAAAAATAAGGGGATTTTGTTTAAACTAGCAAGTTTTATGGAAATTAAAGATCCGGCTTGCATATATGTTTAAGCCCACTCCTGCATTAGTCTTTTAAACTTGCCATGTCTATAACGAACCTGTATTTCACATCGCTTTTCATCATGCGCTCGTAGGCAGTATTTATTTCACTGGCATTTATCATCTCCACATCGCTGGTTATGTTGTGTTCGGCACAAAAGTCCAGCATTTCCTGCGTTTCTTTAATGCCGCCTATAAGAGAGCCTGCAAGGGACCGGCGTTGCATGATGAGGTTGAAACCGGTAACACCCGATGGTGATGGTGGTGCTCCAACCAAAGTCATAGTACCATTTGTTTTTAGCAAAGGCAGTAGTGTATCATAGCTGTTGGGAGCAGAAACCGTATTTAAAATAAAATGAAAATAGTTTTGAAACCCTTTAAACGCATATGGGTTTTTGCTGTTGATAAAATTCACAGCACCCATTCTTTTGGCATCCTCCGCCTTAGAATCTGATGTGCTGATTACTGTAACTTCTGCACCCATGGCTGCAGCTAATTTAACACCCATGTGGCCCAAACCACCCAGGCCCACCACGGCTACTTTTTGCCCAGGCCCCACCTTCCAGTGGCGCAGCGGAGAATAAGTGGTGATGCCCGCACATAATAAAGGCGCAACGGCTTTTAAATCTAGTTTTTCGGAAATGTGTAAGGTGAAAGCCTCATCCACTACTATTTGAGAACTGTAACCACCGTAAGTTGGCTGACCGTTTTTATCCATACTATTGTAGGTACCGGTGGAGCCATTCTCGCAAAATTGTTCCTCGTTGGCAGCACACTGCTCACAGGTGCGGCATGAATCTACAAGGCAACCAACGCCTGCGAGGTCTCCTACTTTAAAGTTTTTTACATCGCTTCCTACGGCAGTAACCTTGCCCACAATTTCGTGGCCGGGTACCATTGGGTAGATAGAGTTGCCCCACTCGTTGCGTGCCTG
Organism: Ferruginibacter sp.; assembly: GCA_046597635.1. GTDB lineage: Bacteria > Bacteroidota > Bacteroidia > Chitinophagales > Chitinophagaceae > Ferruginibacter. The sequence goes on from JBKJKD010000173.1 coordinate 3,090, forward strand.
GTGAATATCTGAATGGCAAACACCGCAATACAATATTTCTATTTGTACATCAGTCGGTCCGGGTTCTCTACGATCAATCTTAAATGGTGCTATGGGTGCATCGGCAGCCGCTGCTGCATAGGCGTTAACGTTACTCATCATGTAAATTTTTATTTGTTAAGGAAATAAATGCTATGATATTAAGAAAGTCTGCTTTAACTGAAACGCTTAAAACGATGTCAGCAAATTTGCAAACAGTATTTTTCAGTTTTTGTTCTGCCCGTCACTAAATTCCGTATTCACACAAAAATTTAATACGCATCAATTTTAGTTGTTCCCAATTAAAGTCGCTCTCTGCAAGTTCTTCCTGTGCTACCTGCAACGAAGATGTTTCGCAACTCTTAAAATATTCGATGATCTCTTCCTGGCCATACTCATCTACCATTTCATCTATTGCATAATTAAGGTTGAGCTTGGTGCCGCTGGCCACAATGGTTTCCATTTCTTCCAGCAACTCTTCTATTTTTAGGTCCTTAGTTTTAGCGATAGTTTCCAGGGGTATTTTTTTATCTACGTTTTGAATGATAAATATCTTGTTGTTGTTTCTGTTGGCAACGCTTTTCATTACAAAATCATCTGGCTTTATAATGTCGTTCTCTTCTACATAAGCCACTATCACATCTAAAAAAGGTTTGCCATAACGCAAAGATTTCCCTTTGCTCACACCGCTTATTTTTTCCAGTTCGGCCATGCTGGTGGGGTACATGGTAGCCATATCTTCCAGGGAACTTTCCAGGAAAATAACAAAAGGTGGCAGGTTTTTTTCTTTGGAGACTTTTTTACGCAGTTCCTTTAATTGCTCTAATAATTTTTCATCAGTAGCGCCCGTTATATTGCCAGCCGGTTCGCCTGCATCGTCATCGGCGTTGGCGTCTTCAAATAAATTATTAAGTACAATTTTAAAGCTGGTGGGCTTCTTCAAAAAGGCTGTTCCTTTTTTAGAAAATTTCAGTAACCCATATTCTACGATGTCTTTTTCCAGCAATCCTTCCAGCAACATTTGCCTGATGAGGCTACTCCAGAAATGCGGCTCCTTATCATTTCCGCTGGCAAAAACATCCAGGCCTTCGTGGCGAAACATCAACACCTGTGGTGTGGCACGCCCGGCAAGAATAAGTAATACATACTCTATGGCAAACTGTTCACCCAGGGCTTTTACGGTTTTTAAAACAGTTATGGCTTCCGCTTTGGCTTCTATCTTTTCTTTAGGGTTCAGACAATTATCGCAATGGCCGCAGCTTTCGGAGTCATTAAATTCTTCTCCAAAATAATACAACAGGGTTTTGCGGCGGCACACACTGCTCTCGGCATACGAAACCGTTTCGTTAATCAACTGTGCACCCACTTCTCTTTCGCTCAGCGGCTTATCACGCATCAGGTGCTCCAGCTTGCTCACATCTTTGTGAGAATAGTATAAAATACATTTACCCTCCATACCATCTCTGCCGGCACGCCCGGTTTCCTGGTAGTAATTTTCTATAGACTTTGGAATGTTGTAGTGAATCACAAAGCGCACATCGGGCTTATCTATACCCATTCCAAAAGCGATGGTGGCTACTATTACGTGTACATCTTCATTTAAAAATTCGTCCTGACGACGGGCCCGAAGTTTGGCATCGAGGCCGGCATGGTATGCCACAGCGCTGATGCCGTTGGCATTAAGCATGCCCGCCAGCTCTTCAGTGGTTTTACGATTCAGGGTATAAATAATGCCGCTTTTATTTTTGTGCAACTGTATAAAGCGCACAATACTTTTATTCGTTTGCTCCAGGTTTATTTTGGGCAACACTTCGTAGTAAAGGTTGGGTCGGTTAAAGGAAGAGATGAACACTTTTGGATCTCTCAAGCCAAGGTTCTTCAAGATGTCACTCTGCACTTTCGGGGTAGCTGTAGCTGTGAGGGCAATGATGGGCACGTCAGGGTTAATCATATCCATCATTTCCTTTAGCCTACGGTACTCCGGCCTAAAATCGTGGCCCCACTCCGAAATGCAATGAGCTTCATCTACTGCAAAAAAGGAAATATTCAACCCCTTGAAGAAATCTATATTTTCTTCTTTGGTGAGTGTTTCTGGAGCCACGTACAATAACTTAGTACGCCCCATTGTCAAGTCGTCTTTTACTATTTTTTGCTGACCCTTATTGAGCGTACTGTTTAAAAAATGTGCTACATCATCTTTGCTGCTGTAACTTCTAACCAGGTCTACCTGGTTCTTCATAAGCGCAATGAGTGGGGAAACCACAATGGCTACACCGGGGCTAATTACAGCCGGCAGCTGGTAGCAAAGGCTTTTACCTCCACCTGTTGGCATTATCACAAAAGTGTCGGTACCACTAAGTAGTGACTGTATGATGGCCTCCTGAGGATCTTTAAAGCCATCGAAACCAAATTGCTCCTGCAATTGCGCAGCCAAATCTTTATGTGTGGGCAAGGAAGTTTTTTTAACAGTGCTTAGCTTAGCACTGGTTTTTGCGGGTGAAGCTTTTTTTGCTGTGCCCGATGCTGATTTTGCGGTAGCCATAATTTGTGCGCTCTCTCATTTAAGTATATGATTCAATACCATATATCAGGTTTTTTCATAAAAGGCAGCGAAGTTAACTCAATCGTGCTGCAATCGCAAACCGATCGGCCTCTTCATTTTAAAAAGAAGAATTAAGATTACTGCCTTCAATTTGCTATTAAGGTAGTTAAAAAAAATTGCCTTGCAAGTAAAAATTTATTCTTTCAAAGCCCCCGCTGCGGGCTTTTTTCGCTTGGAGTATTCTTTGCATTGTGCGCTAATTAAAGTAGGTTTGCCCCGTAAAAAATGAGTGATCACCCCGTAATAACCAGCGCACTAAAAAGTATTCAATTGCAGGCAGCGTCCATAGCTGGCCTGGCATCTTTCATTGACTCCTCCTTTGAGAATGCGGTGCAATTGCTGGCAAAAGGTAGAGGCCGGCTGGTAATAAGTGGTATTGGAAAAAGCGCCATCGTAGCCCAAAAAATTGTAGCTACCATGAACAGTACTGGTACGCCAGCGTTATTTATGCATGCTGCCGATGCCATTCATGGCGACTTGGGTATGGTGCAGCCCGAAGACGTGGTAATGGTGATAAGCAAAAGCGGCGATAGCCCGGAAATAAAAGTATTGGCACCCCTGCTCAAAAATTTTGGAAACACACTCATAGGTATGGTGGGCAATATGCAATCTTACCTGGCCACACAAAGTGATATTGTACTAAATACAACGGTAACTCAGGAAGCTTGCCCCAATAACCTGGCCCCAACTACCAGTACCACCGCACAAATGGTAATGGGCGATGCGCTGGCTGTTTGCCTCATGGAAGCCCGGGGTTTTAAATCTTCGGACTTTGCACGCTACCACCCAGGTGGTGCGCTGGGCAAAAAATTATACTTGCGGGTGGCCGACCTCGTATTGCCACACGAACGGCCCTGGGTAAAAATGGGTGCATCCATCAAAGAAACCATTGTAGAGATAACCAGTAAAAGACTTGGTGCTGTTGCGGTTTTAAATGACGAGGAAGAAATTGTCGGAATCATTACCGATGGCGACGTAAGACGCATGTTGGAAAAATACGATTCGTTTTTGCAGTTAACAGCCGGCGATATTATGAGTGCAAATCCCAAAACAATTGGGGCAGAAGAACTGGCTGTGGTAGCATTGGAGCAAATGAGACAGCACAACATCAATCAACTGGCAGCGCTAGCAGGAAAAAAATATTTAGGCATTCTTCACCTGCAAGACATGGTGAGAGAAGGTATTATATAAATTTAGTTATCTATAATCAGTACATCCTTTACACATGAACAAAAATCATTACGTGGCTATTATGGCCGGCGGTATTGGAAGCCGCTTTTGGCCCATGAGCCGCACAGATTATCCCAAGCAGTTTTTGGATATACTGAACACCGGGCGTACGCTTATACAAGCAACCTTCGATCGTTTTGCAAAGTTTATTCCGGCGGAGCACATTTATATTGTAACCACAGCACAGTACAAAAACATTGTGCAGGAGCAGCTACCTGGGTTGAATCCAGACAATATTTTATGCGAACCCAGCCGCAAAAATACGGCGGCCTGCATAGCATATGTATCGTATAAATTGCTGCAGTTAAATCCCAATGCTAATCTCATTTGTGCGCCTTCAGATCACCTGATAACCGAACAGCATGCTTTTGAAAAAACCTGTAAGGATGCCCTGCACTTTACCTCTCATATAAAAGCGCTGGTTACGCTGGGTATAAAACCACATCACCCCAACACGGGCTACGGTTACATACAATTTGAATCATTTGCAGTGAGCGAGAACGTGTATAAGGTGAAAACTTTTACCGAAAAACCTGACCTGGAGCTGGCTAAAACCTTTATAGCCAGCGGCGATTTTTTATGGAATGCAGGCATATTTGTATGGCAAGTAAAAAATATTGTAAAAGCTTTTGAACACCTGCTGCCCGAAATGCATGAAGTGTTTGATGCAGAAAAAGAGCATTTCAATACTCCTAAAGAAAATGAGGCCATTGATAAGATTTACCCGCAGTGTATAAATATATCTATTGATTATGGCGTTATGGAAAAGGCCGACAACGTATATGTAATACCTTCAGATTTCGGTTGGAGCGATCTCGGCACCTGGAAGAGCACCTACGACACCATTGATAAAGATTACCTGGGCAACGCTGTCTCCGGCGAAAATGTGGTGATTATTGACGCTACCAAAAACATGGTGCACGCACCCAATAAAAAGTTGCTGGTATTGCAGGGGCTTGACGATTTTATTGTAGTAGATACCGAAGATGTGCTGCTCGTTTGCAAAAAAGAAAACGAGCAGGCGATAAAAGAATATGTAGCAGAAATTAAAAGAAGTAAAGGAGATAAGTATCTCTGATAGCGATACCGGGTTAAAGTTTCCGGCAGGTATACCTTTCAAAAATTAGCTAAACACTGTTTGTTTTGAAACCATTCATCGAAAGTAAACTGCCCCATGTGGGCACCACTATTTTTACAGAAATGAGTGTGCTGGCACAGGAGCACAACGCAATCAACTTAGGCCAGGGCTTCCCGGATTTCTTAATGGATAGAGCCCTCACAGACCTGGTAAACGAGGCCATGCAAAAAGGGCAAAACCAGTATGTGCACATGAATGGCCTGCCAGCCTTACGGCAAGGAATAGCCGAAAAGGTAAAACATTTATACAACACTAGTATTGACTGGAACAATGAAATTACCATCACTCCCGGTGGGACTTATGCCATTTACACAGCCCTTACCAGCATCTTACAAAAAGGCGACGAAGTAATTGTTTTTGAACCTGCCTACGATAGTTACATCCCCAATATAGAAATTAATGGAGGCGTGGCGGTGCCCATAGCACTTAGCTATCCGGATTATAGCATAGACTGGCAACAGGTAAAAGAAAAAATAAGTGCCAACACAAAAGCCATCATCATCAACTCGCCGCACAACCCTTCCGGGGCCTTGCTGGCCGAAGATGACCTGCAACAACTGAGTGCACTTGTGCAGGGCACCGGCATTTTTGTGATCAGCGATGAAGTGTATGAACACCTTGTGTTTGATGACAAGCAACATTTGTCTGTTTTAAAATATCCTGCGCTGTATGAGCGCAGTTTCGTGTGTTTTTCTTTTGGCAAAACGTACCATTGCACCGGCTGGAAACTGGGCTACTGCATTGCGCCAACTGCCTGGATGCAGGAGTTTAGAAAAGTGCACCAGTTTAATTGTTTTACCTGCAATAGTCCCGTACAGTTTGCCCTGGCTACTTTTATACAGAACAAAGAAGCCTACACCGGGCTGGGTAAATTTTTGCAGGCCAAACGAGATTTTTTTGTGGAGGCCATGAAGGCAACGCCATTTAAACCACTGCCCTCTTACGGTAGTTATTTTCAACTCTACAGCTACGCCGCTTTTAGCGGTGAAAATGAAAAAGACCTCGCCATAAGATTGATCAGAGATTATGGCGTTGCCACCATACCAGTATCTGCTTTTTATAAAAACCCAGTAGAGAACAAAGTGTTGCGTTTTTGTTTTGCCAAGAAGGAAGAGACCTTGGCGGAGGCTGCAGGGCGACTTAAAAATGTTCAATAATATGAGGTCGTTCCTCCTGCTCTTTGTTGTTGCCTTAGGGTGCAACGACAATCTTAAAACAGAGAAATTATCCACGATAAAAACTGCAGTCGCTGAAGATAGTGCTGTTGTTATAGATTTATCCGCACCCAATAATGTCAGCGACACTTTTAGTAGTGTGGCATTTCCCATTCGATTAGCGCCACATTTAATCAACCTTAGCAAGGGAGATTCTTTTTACTTGCAAATACCTGCCGGCTATAACATTAAAGTGGCTGCTGAACTTAATACAAGGTTACGTTTTTTAGCAAAGAGCCCTGATGGAAGATTGTTTGCAACCGATATGCACGACCGAAGCGACAACCGCCGTGGACGAATACTTATTTTTGAAAATTGGAATGACAGCAGTAAAGGCTTTGAAAAAGTTACAACGTATTTGAGCAATTTGCACAACCCGAACCAGGTGGCTTTTTATAAAAATTATATCTACGTAGCCGAAACGGACAGGCTTAGAAGATTTAAATATGAAGTAGGGCAGTCAACCCCCAACGATACCGGTTCCCTTGTAGCGAGCTTTCCCGACTATGGTCTTAATTACAAATATGGCGGCTGGCATTTAACCCGCAGCCTTGCTTTTAAAAATGATAAATTATATGTTAGCGTGGGCAGCAGTTGCAATGCCTGCATAGAAACAGAAACTATACGGGCCAGTGTTGTGCAAATGAATCCTGATGGTACGGATGCTAAAACATTTGCAAGCGGCCTGAGAAATACCGTAGGATTAAAATGGATCGGCCATCAACTTTGGGGCACAGGTATGGGAAGAGATCTGCTGGGACCAGATAAACCCGAAGATGTGTTTCAGCGAATAGATAGTGGCGGCTATTATGGGTGGCCTTACTACTTTCAATACCAGCAAAAAATTTATGCTGATAACCATTTCAAAGATTCTGCTAGGGCAGCCGGCGTGAAAGAACCACCTAAAGCTTTCCTTGGTTTTAAAGCACACAGTGCCCCGTTGGGGTTTGATTATTTTAAAAAATTTGATGATACGGCTTTGAACAATGCAGTGCTGGTATGCCTTCACGGCAGTACGAGTGTGTGGCGGCAACGAGGCAATGCTATTGTGAGGGTAGAGGCTAATAACAAGTACACTGAAATTGTAACGGGCTTTCTCAGTGGTAAAAGTGAAGCCGACCGCCATGGCCGGCCCTGCGATGTTTTAATGAACGATGCTCGCTCATTTTTCTTTACAGACGATTTGAAGGGGGTGCTGTATTATGTGTGGAAATAGAAAGTAGCTTAAGACGGATGCGTGCTTCATATCTCTATCCCATGAGAACTCTCAGTCTTACTACACGCTTTTGTATTTGGCAGTATTTTGAGTGCCTGATCTTGTGATCAATTTTAGATCCAAGGCTTTTTTTAAATCTCTGCTTGCAGAAGCTGGAGAGAAATCTTTGAAAACATTCATGTAGCCTTTCCTTGTAAACTAATTTTTATGTTGGGAAAGAAAATATTCCAGTCTGTCAACGTCAGACATAATTCGGCTGTTATACCGCAGCAATTCTTCTAATGATTCCTTTAGTTTTTAAATAGTGGAAGTGATCCGGTATGCCGGCTTCATGATACCATCATTTGATACTATCAAAGGTAGGGAAGCCAGTGCCAAAAGCGATCCCTCAGCTCTCAAACCCCGAACTGCTGCAGGTGATGGTCTAAATGTTTGTACATGCTTTTACCCCATTGATCGGGGGTGAAATTGCCAAAAAACGGATGAGGAAATTTGCTGATACCTTTAGGTC
>JBKJKD010000285.1:0-5214 GCA_046597635.1 Ferruginibacter sp.
ATCGCCGTTAGTTGCCATTGACGGTATCCTCTTTAAATATCAAAAGAAGTTAGATACAGTATTTTTGCCCTTGTCAAAAAGTGAGATTCTAAATATATCATTTATTAATAAGAAGGATGGCATGTTTATTTATGGCAAAGGTGCAGACAACGGAGCAATTATAATAAACACGACAGGAAAGAAATCGACTAACCGCTAACACGAACTGTGCATAAAACCAAATAAATCAAGCTATACTTTCATGACATTTTCTGTCGAACATAGTTCCCGTTCCTGTAGCTCAAAACCTGTTTTAGTATTTTATTTGCCACTGCAATGATCGCTGGTTTTTGTTCTTTCCACTGAGGACCATTCGGCTTTAAAGGAAACTTGCACAAGACATTCCTCGGGAGAAAAGTTCTTACCGCAAAACACTATGCAACTTCATTCATGGTTACTCCTAGCCCCGGTAGGTTGTTGTACATTATTTTACCACTATTGAATGTAACTCCACTCGCAACATCTTCTGCCAGCAGCAAGGGGCCATCCATATCTACATAATCGAGCATGGGAGCCAGTTGTGCAATGGCGGCGGTGCCAACGGAGCTTTCATTCATGCAGCCCACCATTACCTGCATGCCCAGGCTTTTGGCTTCTTTGATCATGTTGCGGGCGGGCGTGAGGCCGCTGCATTTGGTGAGCTTTATATTGATGCCATGAAAATGTTCATGACATTTTTTTACATCTGCGGCTGATACGCAAGCTTCGTCTGCAATCAAAGGCAAGGGAGATTCTTTGTACAATGTTTTCATTCCTTCCCAATCATCTTTTGCCAAAGGCTGTTCTACAAATTCAACACCGAGGTCTTTAAGTTGAGGTATTTTAAGCAAGGCTTCATCCAGCGTCCAGCCTGCATTGGCATCTACTCTAAAAATGGCATCGCTGTGCTGGCGTAGTTTGGTTACCAATTCGATATCATCTGCTGTGCCCACTTTTATTTTGTAGATGGGCCAGGGTTTCTCCTGCATTTTTTTGACCATGGCTTCAACACGGTCTATCCCAATTGTGAAATCTGTGAGGGGTGTATTGTTGGTATCAAGCCCCCAAAGCTGGTGCAATTGTTTTCTTTTGAGTTTCCCAAAAATATCCCAGCCAGCCATATCGAGGGCGCATACCAAAAACGGATTTTTGGGAAAGAGGTGATGCAGGTAATGCCAGTAACGTTCGGGATCGGTGAAGGTAAATTTCTCCAGGAAAATTCTTTTTGCCTCGAGGTCTTCTATCATTTTTTCTACAGAGATATCGTAGTAGCTGATTGCCGGCGCTTCGCCATAACCTTTTATACCGAAGTGATCTAACTCTACGATGAAAGTTGGCTGATGTGTTTTGGTTCCTTTAGAAATGGTAAAAGGATGGGTGAATGGCAACTCGTATTTTTTGTAGGAAACTTTCATATCATATTGGATTCTTGAGCGGTGTTGTAGACTTAAAATATTACAGCTGTTTAATGGTAAAATTGCTTGCTCCTTTAAATATCCTGCTGCCCATAGCAGTCGGTAAAAGATGCCAAAAGTTGCGCTGTACAAGAGTGCGACGCCACTGAAGTTTCACAAGGAAATATTGCCGGGTCAACAAAAATTATATTCTGCTCTCTGACCTCATTCTCCTTCTCTTTCTCCAAAGGAGAAAGAGCGGTGCTTCAAATCTTTAATAAATATTTGTTCTTCCACATCGGCATCTGTCCCTTCATCAGCATTAGGCTCTCAAACTTTACCAACAATTTTTAACGGGCAATTTCACAAAGAAATATTGCCGGGTCAACAAAAAATTATCTGCCGCTATCTGACCTCATTCTCCTTCTCTTTCTCCAAAGGAGAAAGAGTGGTGCTTTAAATCTTTAATCTGCATTTGTTCTTCCACATCGGCATCTGTCCCTTTATCAACATGACGCTCTTACCCTTCGCCAACATTCGATAATAGGAAGTTCCTCAGAGAAATATTGCCGGGTCAATAAAAATTATCTTCCGCTATCCTGAATCATGGTTTTGAGCGCAAGGATGAAACCGGGCTCTGCGAGCAGATCTTCTAGTTTTAAATGCATACGATAGTTCCAATAATGATCGGGGTTTGCCGGGTTGTTGATGCGCTCTGCTTTGGGATCTGCAATGCGCAGGCTATCGTCCATACAAAGTAAATCTTGTATGAGGAACACTGCCCACATAGCGGGTGAATTCAAATGCTGTTGCACAATTTCCCGGCAAAGCCAGGGTTCGGCAAAATAAGGTGCGTTGCCATACTGCCCGAGTTGCTGGTTGAAAAACTCTTGCGAGGTTTTGCGATCGTCTTCCCACCATTCCCGGATAGTGGGCATGTCGTGAGTGGAAGGGGTTACTACGCTGAGGTAAGGCGCATTGAGCGGATTGGAAAATTTTTCATTTTCTTTCTTCGGCATGCGTTGCACTTCCAGCGCCAGCATTTGCATATCTGCTAAAACGCCTTCTACCATTTTGGGCACCATGCCAAGATCTTCTGCGCAGATGAGCATGTTGGTGCTGCGGCGCAGTGCATCCAGTTTTTGAATGCCCTCTTTTTCCCAAAGTGTATTTTGCTTGTTGTAAAAATAATCATCGTAGAGTCGGTTCAGCCCCTGCTGCCGGTGGTATGGCAGCGACTTGTAAGACTCGGTGCCATGCATGCCAATGCGCAGGTGATAATTGTACGGCAACTTCTCATCCCTGATGGCAATTATGTTGCTGAGCAAATTAAACAAGCCAGGTTGCAACTGAATTGCTTCCGGATTTTTTGCAAAGAAGGCGGCTATTTTTTGTTGTGTGTTGAGTGTTTCTTTAAAGCGATTGTCTTGCAAAAAAGTTTCTTTTACATAACCGCTGTGCTCGCCAAAAACCTCTTGCAGCAATTGATCTGTAATATGTGGCTCGCAGAAACGATCTTCCGAAAACTGCACGCCCGCTCTTTCAAACTCATCGTGATGAAAAGGCCAGGCTGGTACAAATTTGCCCAGAATACCTTCTATGCTTTGCAACGGTATAGCCCAGATGCGAAAAAAGCCGAGCACATGGTCTATGCGAATGGCATCGAAATAGTTGCTCATGTGCTCCATGCGCTGGCGCCACCAGGCATAATCATCCTCTGCCATTTTCTCCCAATTGTAGGTGGGGAAACTCCAGTTTTGACCTTTGGTAGCAAAAGCATCCGGGGGTGCGCCGGCCTGCATATCCATATGAAACAGCGAGCGGTACATCCAGGCATCGGCACCAAACCTTCCTACGCCAATGGGCAGATCGCCTTTGATGATAACGCCGGCTTTATGTCCATAATCCACTGCATCTTTTAGCTGCAGGTGCAAATGGTATTGGGTGTAATAGTGAATGGCTATTTCGTCGTAAAAATCATTTAAAGGGCTCGCCAATTCCTGTATGGCAGCTTCATCAAAATTGGCGTACTGCCCCCAGGTATTGTAATCTGCCGTACCATTTTTGTCCCGCAGGTAACAATACGCTGCATACGGAACCAGCCAATGACGGTTGAGTTCGAAAAATGCAAACCAATCAAAATCATTTTTGAAAGAGGCTTTGTCTTTTGCAAACAACAGTTCGATGGCGGCCTTTTTTAACGCTGTAACTTCCTCATAGTACAAAGAAGATTGTGCATTGAGTTCGCCTGCTTCCTGCAACATTTGGCTGCTAAACTCAACACCCAAGGCCGTGGCCATTTTTTGCACATTGAGGTAAATGGGATGCAAAGCAAAAGCCGAAACGGCTGAATATGGATAAGAATCTTTATTGGTATGTGTGGCCGTGGTATCGTTGATGGGCAAGAGTTGTAAGAGCCGCATGCCGGTAGATTTTGACAGGTCAACCAACAGGTTCAAGTCTGTAAAATCTCCCACTCCCCAGCTTTTTGCAGACTTGAGGGAAGATACCGGCACGTTTACACCCGCTGCTCTCCAGCGAAAAGCTGATGCATCTACGTTGTGATGGATCAGGCAAAGGGTATCTTTTTCTGCTGCAAGGGCTATTACCCGATTGCTACCGGCCTCAAAGTCCATTTTTTGTAGACGCAGGTCGTAAATGCCAAACTTGTACTCTATGGGAAAAGTTTCTTTGGCAAGGTTTACCCGCAAATGCCACTGCCCATTTTTAGGCTCCATTAAAAGTGGCTCGGTCGTACTCCAGTCGCCCAATTTTTTGCTGCTACCCGTTATACAAATCGCTTTACCCGCAGCTAAAGCCGGGGCCGTCACTGAAAAGATGTGTGTGGGACTTTTAGTATCGGCAACCCTTGTTTTTTCTTTTTGCAGGTTGAATACGGTAGCAAAGGGTTTGCTCAAAAAAACATTGTCAAAAAAAGTAGGGTCTCTCCACTCGTCTATTATATCAATTTTTTTATGCTTTATTTTTTTAAAGGAAATACTTGTGTTTTTGCAAAACTCCTTTACTTCGCCCGTGTTGCTATCCCTGAAAATGTAACTGTACTCCAGTTCGTCCTCAATGTGTAGCTCTGATGCTTTTAAACTCAGGTGCCAATAGGACTCATTTAAATATTGTAAGGATAGCTCAACGGAATGTGAAACATCAGTATTAGTAGGTGTTAGAATTTTTACAGCAACAGATTGGCCGTGTACCGACCGGAAAGCAACATAGAAATTTAAGATCATGAATGTGTATTGAATACGCAATTTACATATTGAGTATTTTAAATTATTAAAAAGTTTTTGTTGGAGAAATTGGATACGTTTATTTCATCTATGCTATATTTGCAAAAAATAATTTCGACATGACTACTACTAACAAAAGATCGGCTGCCCTTTACTGGATTCTATTTTTTATCTCCATCGGGGTTTTCTTTGGCGTTTATGCAATTGGTGGCGGTTATTGCTCTATGATTCTTCCTTTTAATGTTACCTTATTTGCACTTGCGCTAGATCTGATGTAGATTTTGATATACTATTATTAAAAAAGCCCGGCAGTTGCCGGGCTTTTTTATGCTATGCTTTAAAGGAATTTTTCAATTACCTGGTAATGGGTGTTTCGTGGTAAAATACAGAGTACCATTGATTGCCTCTTTTTACATAAGTTGTAGAAGCGGCTATTTGCGGCACCCACCTGTCACCTTCGGGGTCGGTAGCATCCTGCAGCGCTTCGTAGTAAACAACAGCAACATCATCGGCTACTTTCTTTACACGAATGTTTGAGAGGCGGTAAGCATTTACAT
>JBKJKD010000077.1:0-11528 GCA_046597635.1 Ferruginibacter sp.
AGCAATCAAAACCTACCGTGGGATCGGTAGAGCCATTTTGGTAGGGTACACCAACAAGCGTCTTTGCGAAATTTACGATATCCTGAGGTTTCACATTTTGGGTAATAAGGGTCACAGAAGCCCGTGAACTCTGTATGGTATCGTTGATCTGCAAAGGTTGGGTATCCTCAGCAATGCCAATGTTATTTACTGTATCCTTCTTGTAGCCTTTGTTGCACGAAATAAACAAAAACAGAAAAAATGCAAGGCTGGTAACTTGTGCTGGTTTCATACGGTAATGATATGCATATATAAAGCCAATAAATTAAATGACCGGTATCGAAAAGATTTACCTTCGCAAAAAATTAAGCCGATATGCAATACAGAATTGAAAAAGATACCATGGGCGAAGTAAACGTTCCTATAGACGCCTACTTTGGCGCACAAACGCAACGCAGCATCGATAATTTTAAAATTGCTCAGGACATCAACAAAATGCCCAAGGAGATTATCAAAGCTTTCGCCTATTTAAAACACGCAGCGGCACTAACCAACCAGGAGGCCGGCGTGCTCACTAAAAAAAAGGCAGACCTCATTGCTAAGGTTTGTAAAGAAATATTAGAGGGTAAACTAGATGATTTTTTTCCGCTGGTTGTATGGCAAACCGGCAGCGGCACGCAGAGCAACATGAATGTGAATGAAGTAATAGCTTACCGTGGTCATGTGCTCAACGGTGGAAAACTGGGCGATAAAGAAAAATACCTGCATCCCAACGATGATGTGAATAAAAGCCAGAGCAGCAACGACACCTTCCCCACTGCAATGCACATCGCAGCTTACAAAATACTGGCAGAAGCCACTATACCAGGTATTACCAAACTCCGTAATACCCTTGACAAAAAAGCTAAGTCTTTTAAAAAAGTAGTAAAGATTGGCCGTACACATTTTATGGACGCTACACCTTTAACCGTAGGCCAGGAGTTTAGCGGCTACGTATCACAGTTAGATCATGGGCTGAGGGCCATTAAAAATACATTGGCACATTTGAGCGAACTGGCATTGGGCGGTACGGCCGTGGGTACTGGGATCAATACCCCTCCTAAGTACGATGTAAATGTGGCAAGGCATATTGCAAAGCTTACAAAGCTCCCATTTAAAACTGCAGAAAATAAATTTGAAGCATTGGCTGCCCATGATGCCATTGTGGAAGCACATGGGGCATTAAAAATGGTGGCAGTGAGCCTCATGAAAATTGCCAACGATATTCGCATGCTATCCTCTGGCCCACGCAGCGGCATTGGCGAGCTTTTTATACCAGACAATGAGCCTGGCTCTTCTATCATGCCAGGCAAAGTGAATCCTACACAGTGCGAAGCGCTCACGATGATTGCCGCACAGGTAATGGGTAACGATGTTACCATCGGCATTGGTGGCAGTAATGGCCACTTTGAGCTCAACGTTTTTAAACCGGTGATGATCTTTAATTTTTTACACAGTGCAAGACTCATTGCTGACGGTTGTGTTTCGTTTAATGATAAATGTGCTGTGGGAATAGAGCCCATCAAAACCAATATCAAAAAGCACCTGGACAATTCTCTAATGCTGGTAACTGCTTTGAATACCAAAATCGGATATTACAAATCTGCAGAAATTGCCCAGAAGGCGCATCTGCAAGGCACCACCTTGAAAGAGATGGCTGTACAATTGGGCTACGTAACTGCAAAGGAATTTGACGAATGGGTGATACCAGCCAATATGGTTGGCAACATTAAATAAAAAAGAGGCTAACTCATAATTAAAAGCTCGCCCCGAGCATCGCTATGCGGTGTAGGTTTTCCATCAGGTATTCGTTCAAAAGAGGCTGTATGTTACCATTATACAGCCTCGTTACTGTGTAGTAATAAAACTATCCGGAATAATTGCGCCGGTAGAGTTGGTGCGAGCCGAGGCAGAACAAATCTACATGGAGATTTATACAAGGCTTGGGCAATAAAAGCTTGCAATACTCACTTACCAATACCACCGGACATTAGATCGGATTAAATCTCAATGCGCTCATACTATAATTAAAATTATCCAAATAAAAAACAGGATATTTCCTGATTTTTATTTGATTGAGGCAGTGTATTTTGTAGGAAATATAAAAACCCTAACTACACATCTTATGAGCATTCCATTTAAAGACCAGTGAATGTTGCGAATTCTTCAGCCGGACTTGTGCGGCAGTCGTATCCTGTGTCATAATTTAAAATATTCAAATTATAGCAAGAATATCAACAGGGCTTTCTGGAGATAAAACCCCGCGAGCCATGACTTTGTTTTTTTAAGCTTACTAAAACGCTTACATGATCCGTAACCATAGCCCACCAAATCTTGCACAGGCAATGAGCCTGTTTACAGTTATTCACCATTTTATTATTAAAAACATTTTATGAAAAAAAAAACAGCTTTTTTATGCCTGCTGCTGCTTGGCGTGTATACAGCCAATGCACAACTTACCAAGGGGAACTGGCTGGTAGGAGGAAATGCAAGTTTTTCAGTTACAAACTATGAAGCTAATGATTCAAAACTGAGTGCACTTGATCTTTCACCCAATGTAGGGTACTTTTTTGTAGATAAACTAGCCACAGGAATTAGGATGGGTTACTCTAGAAGTAATACTAAATTTGGTGATAACCCTAGCCAACCGGGAACAGATAATTCTTTCAAATCTAATTCTCAGAGCATCGGCCCATTTATTAGGTACTATTTTCTTCCCGTTGAAAGCCGCTACAACATTTTAACAGAAGTAAATTATCAGTACATTAATTCTAAGCAGGAAATTAATAATGTGAGTAGTGCCAATTTTACCAGCAATCAGTTTTCGATAATTGCCGGTCCTGCTATTTACCTTAACAGCAGCGTAGGGCTAGAATTTTTGATCGGTTATACATCTAACCCCAAAAATAAGAATTCAACTAAGTCAAGTAGAATCGGTTTTGGAATCGGCTTTCAAATTCATTTAGAAAAAGACAAAAATTAAAAAATCATGAAACAGAAATCATTTAAAATAGTTTGTATACTGTTAATAGTTCTTTGTAATCAAAAATTATTATCACAAACAACAACAACTATTACATATGACAATACCAGCGGATTGAGCTTAACAAAGTGTAATGTTTTCGCTCCTCCCTTGGTTGTGGGAGGAAAAACCCATACTAGTGTTATTGGTGCCGCAACATACAACAATGCTAATGGACTTACATTGCCCACGAACTATAATAAAACCGCAAATAAAACGGCACGTTCGGATTTTAGAATTTCTTATCCGTTTAAGTCGGGATATTTTTACGTTATTAAGTTTACCGCATTTGCTCAAGTGAGCAGTGGAAGTAGCTACCCCACCATCGGAGCAGCACTTTTCACAGCAGGGGGTTTGACTAATACGTCCACTAGTTGCGTAGCGGGAGACATTGTCGGGTTCCCACAAATAGGTTCATTATTTATATCGGGACTTAATTCTACGTCCACAGAATATACTCCCGCAAACGGAAGTTTTGTATCCCCATCAAATTATGACTATCTTTTACTAGAAGCCTACATGACTGCAACATCTGTCAGTGTTTCTGGAAATGTTTACATTAAAAAAATCGAAATAATCGAAACGGCTCCAGTTAGTTTTACACTATCCCCAATTTCTACAACGATCACCTGTGGCTCCATCGCCCCTGTAAACTTTACCGTAAGCAATGGCGGCAGTGCAACACCCACCAGTTACACATGGAATTTAGGCTCTGCCCCCAATGGCTGGCTAATAAATGGCAGCGCTGCACCGGCAACATACTCAACTGGCTTAACGAATACATTGACGCTAACGCCAGATTGCGGTACGGTTCAAAAAAACGTTTCAGCAACGGTAGCTGCCAATGGAAATAGTTATAATACCAATACAAGTACCATATCTATTACGCAGCCGCTACTTTCCCCTAATGTGGTGTCATCATTTTGCTCAGGAACACCTCTGTGCTCCGTCAATAATTTACCTTGCAATGCTACTGTAAGCTGGCAACCAGACCCAGCGGGCATTATAGCCATAACCTCCCCCAACGCTCTCCAAACTACAATTTCGAGAATTTCAGATGGGCAAGTTACACTTAGTGCCACGGTAACAACCGGGTGCGGTCAACCAATTGTTGTTTCAAAAACAATAACGGTAGGCGCAGTTCCTCTCTCCTCTTATTCCATTTTGGGCGCAAGCACAGTATATGCCGATGCTGGCTACTACTACACCCTTAAATCTCCCAATGGGATGCTTACCCCCAACAATATTTTTTGGCGTCTACCTACAGGCTGGTCTATCACGAACGGACAAGGCACTTCCAACATCACAGTGTTAACAGGAAATTCTTCCGGCCCGGTGCAGGTAGACTTTGATAATAATTGTGGCCAGGCTACCGGCATTTTTAAAACCGTGGTTATTGGCGAAGGTGGCCCGGCACCGTTAAGAATGGGTACGCCCAACGCATTTAATATTCTACCTAACCCTTCAAAAGGTAGGTTCACAGTTACCCTCACATCAACCCAAAAAGGGGCGGCTATCAAAGAAATAATCGTGATAAATAAAATGGGGGTTCCCGTTTATCACCAAAAATTTAAAAGCAATGAAAAAACGCAAACCATTCAATTGCCTAATCAACCTACGGATATTTATACCATAAATATATTTGACGGCACGGCCTGGACAAGTCAAAAATTAAGTTTGCAGAGATAAATAGGTAGTAAAGTTATGACTGATTAAAGAAGATTTTTGCGGCATAAAACCCATGCATGCATCATGAAGCGGCTGTCTCAAAAAAGAAAATTTCACACAAAAGAACAAAGAAAGCAAAGAAACAACGATTGATTATCCAACGACTTCTTTGTACCCTTGGTATCTCTTTGCGGCCTCAGTGTGAAATTTCTTGCCTTTTGAGGCAGCCTTTTTTTTACTGAATTACTATTTTTTCGGTGCTGATTAATACATCTCTGCCATTAAATAATTTGATGCTGTAAATACCCCTTGGCAGTCTTTGAACATTTATGGCTATTTTATCCTTCGTGCTGCTTCCGTTTAATACGAGACGGCCCATAACATCCAGTAATTGGTAAAAAATAGGTTTTGCTACATTGCGTTTGCTTTCTATCAGGAGTACATCAGTTACAGGGTTTGGATAAATCTTCACCTGCAGCCTTGCATTGTTTACATAAAGAGGATCATTTCCTATTGCCAATACAGAGCCGGCGTATTTGTAAGCAATCACCGAGCCACGGTTTGTTACACCACCATCATTGCCAGCCGATGGGCCGGAGGTTCCTCCCACACTGTCTGTCAATAAATAAATGGTGATACCATCTGCGCCCAGCGCTATATCCCTGTAGCGGTTTAGGGCATTGATATCTTTAAAATATTCAACAACAGAATCGGCTACTGAAAGTGAACCATTGCCATCGGCGGTTAATTTAAGCCGGTACATGGCACTGGATTTTAACGTAGTGATGAGGAGGCAATTTTGCCAAGCCGGTATGCGGCTTGAATAGGGATAATGGATAATACTGCTGGGTGCAATAGTTGGGTTCAGCAACCAGTTGCAATTGCTTCCGCCCGCTGGTGTGCCGGGGTACAAATCAAAAATGGGATTGCGATACACGGGGCTGGAAAATGTACTTTCTGCCTGGCCCGATCCTGTTTGTATAGCAGAGCATTCACCAGCATAACTGCTACACCCACCGGTGGATGCCCATTTGTAATATTTATACCAATTGTTATCTTGTTTGCCAGCCACCCTTGGCCAGCCATAATTCATACCGCTTGCAATAATATTTATTTCGTCGTTGGTAGCAGGCCCTTGCTCCGAAGAGTAAATTTTACCGGCGGGTACAAGTTCATAATTATCATCTCTTTCAAAACTGATACCTTGAGGATTCCGATGACCGAATGAATAAATATGGGACCTTGTACCATTAATTACGGGGTTAGTTACGGGTATAGAACCATCAAGGTTCAAACGCAAAATTTTTCCGCTGTATCGTCTTATGTCGCCGGCAGCCACTTGTGCAGCTGTTGGAATATACTGCGATTCAATAGAGTCGCAGGCATTGCCAAACTGGTTAGCTCCCCTATCGCCCGCAGTGTATAAAAGTTGATAGATAGGTACACTAGCAGTACCAAAATTACCGATGGCCAGTTTGCCACCGTTGTGGTCATCGCTGCCGTGCAAGCCTCTCATTAACACAATTGGCGTGGTTAAAGAAGGTACATTTCGGTTGTAAGTGTACCGCACAATTCTTACACGGCGCAGCCCAGAAGAGTCGTAACAGTAAGCCAGGTAAACAAAATCATTTCCTGTTCCCATGTTCAATTCAGGATGCAGGGCAATGCCTAACATACCGTCTTGTTTGATGCTGCTGCCACTCACGGTAAATCTCACCAGCGCATTGATATCAAGCAATTGGTGTTTGCCACCGTTTTGAGTATTCATCTTCACTACATAGCCCCTTCTCTCGGTGATCCATAAAGAATCATCTGGGCCCATCTGCATGGCAAATGGATGTCTGAGTCTGCCTGCTGCGGTATTTTGATTCACTATTCGTTTAGTTTCAAAAGTTTCCCTCTGCCCATACAAGTCTGTTAAAGACACCGAATAAACCAACGTAAAAACAACTAGTACTTTACTCATAATACCATGCTTTGCTGTAGTAATAATACAAGATTTTTCGTAGTAAAAAATCTGCTACAACGCAATGGTAGCATGTATCTTAAGAGAAAACGCTGCCTTCTGATTTAAAGTATGAGTTAAAAAAATTAAACATACTGTAATTTCCATTTCTGCAAAATATCCGGCCATTAATTGCGTTTATTTAAAGGAATCCAATCCGATCCATGTAGCATGTCTTTCATATAAACCAATATCTATGAAGAAACATTTACATGTAGTTTATCCTTTATTACACCTGCTACTTTTTTTAGTGGCGCAAACGGCTTTCTCGCAGGGAGCCAACCGTGTAGATTTAGGAAAAAGTTTTGCCAACATGAGCAAACTAAAAACCGGCGGCACCTTCAACCCCGGCGACACAGTAGAAATTCGGGTAACCATTGCTGTTATAAGACAAGGCAGTTTTACTGCTCTGGACAGTGTTCAGGTGTTTGACCAGGTTCCAGCCAAGACCACCTACATCCCTGGATCTATGAGAGTAGCCACAAATGAAGGCATTACCTACCAAGGGCCATTTACCGAAGCAATAGATACCGACCCAGGAAGAAATGTGGCGGGTAACATCATCATCAATCTCGGCAATAAAGCCAATGGTACCAGGGGCGGCCGCATCAGGTCCGATACAAGCAGGCCATCTTTTTACGGATCGCATTGCATCATGATGGCTTGTTACAAGGTTAGGATCAATCCGGGCGCCTCTTATGGAGACACCATTAAAGTAGGCGGTAGTGTGCGTTACAAAATGGTAAGCCCTATCACTGCCTGGTATAGTGTTGCTTTTCCTACCTACAACATAAAATTATTTGTCAATAGTGGCTATTGTCCTAACGGCTCCGATGTAAGCTCAGCCTCAGATTTCGGCGGCACTTTTGGAAACGGTACTGTACCAAACCGGGCCGCCCCCTTAGGCTTTGCCACCACATACATCAAACAAAATATTAGCACAGGTCAGCCGCAAGATTACAACTATGCCATTGTAAAAAACAGCAGTGCCGATTCGTGGACCAACCCTGCCTCACCCATGCCGGAGGCACCATCTCTGCACCGGGTTTTTGGCTTTTGGGATATTGCTGGTGACCACACCGGTGCTTCTAACACTGCTTTTGGAAATGCACCTCCGGCAGCAGCAGAAAACTCAGGCTACTTTGTATTGATCAATGCCAGCTATAACACCAATGTAGCCTACCAGGAAACACTCACTAATCTTTGCCCAAATACTTATTATGAATTCAGTGCCTGGTTTAGAAACGTATGCCCACGCTGTAGTTGCGACAGCATGGGCCGAGGTAGTGGCAGCGGTGGTTTTATAAGGGGGCCAGGAAATGATTCTTCCGGCGTAAAACCAAATTTAAATTTTGAAATAGATGGGCTGGCCCATTACACCACCGGCGATATGAAGTATGATAGGGGTGTACCCTGGAAAAAATTCGGCTTTACCTTTTTAACCCGACCCGGGCAAACCACGGCCAATTTTGCCATTCGCAACAACTCGCCGGGAGGTGGTGGCAATGATTGGGCAATTGACGACATTAAAATATCTCATTGCGGCCCAACGCTGACCATGAATTACAACCCGCTGGTACTAGGCTGCAAGGAAGCACCATTTGTGGTAGACTTAAAAGATACTATACGGTTTATATACAACAGCTATGTGCATTTCAAATGGCAGCGAAGCAATGTGGGAGGCACAATATGGGCTGACCTCACAGGCCCGGGCACATCAGGTATGGGAAGCCCGGTGTTGGTGAACGGGCTTTATCAATATGTTACCGCCTTGCCGCCTTTTCTTGCGTCTGCAGCAGATAGTGGTACCTATTATCGTGTGGTGGTGGCTACTACAGCTTCTAACCTTGCAAATAATTGTGCGTACAAAGATCAGAACACTACGATGGTAAGCGCTATTACCTGCGGTACTATTCTCAATGGCAGTTTCGAAAACTTTCGTGGAGCCATCACCGGTAGCAGGGCTTACCTCACCTGGGCTACCCGTGGCGAAAAGAGTCTTTCACATTATGAAATTGAAAAAAGTACAGATGGTAGCATTTTTAAATCCATAGGACGGATAGAAGCTCGCAATCTTAGTGAGACATTTTACAATTTTACCGATCCTGCGGAACTCAATGGGCGGCAATTTTACCGACTGAAAATGTACCAGGCAGACAACCTGTTCAAATACAGCAGCATCATTGAACTCAGCACTGCTTTGACTTTTAAAGTAAACAATGTTCAAAATCCTTTTGACGATAAAATAAACGCAGACATAACGGTACCTGAAGCAGGCAGGATAAATATAGTTTTATACAACGATAAAGGACAAAAGTTAAGAGTACTGCAACAAGCAGTAAACAAGGGGGCAGGTAAAATGAGTGTGACCGATCTTGGTAGCATCAGTGCAGGTATCTATTACCTCTCTGTAGAGTTTAAAAATCAGGTTCAAAACCGAAAGCTCATCAAACAATAAGCCTCCAGCATACAACTCTCATTGCTGGTAACTAGCACAAAAAAAACCCGGAATAATCCGGGTTTTTGGTTTAGCTAAAGTTTTGATTATTGAGCTAGTTTATGGGAAGATTGAAAACTCCTTCTGTAATACTCTTAGTGTTTGTTCCAATACCAAAGTTATCCCTGATAGTGCCACTAAATGTTCCTATAACTCTAGAAGCAGTGATGCTTGTAATGATGATGGTAAATGAATCTGGCGCTCCGGAAATAATGCTCTTAGGTGCCCAAACGACATTGGCAGCATCAGTGTAGTTAGCCCCGAGAATATAACCTCCGGCGATACTTCCCGCCAGGGTATTAACATAAGTTCCGGCAGTAATTGTTCCACCGGTACTACTCTTATCAATGCTTAAAAGAAAATCTGTTGTCTGTGCCGTATTATCACCCACAATTACTAAATCGCCGGCTTGGAAATAATAGCCTTCAGCATTATCAACAAAAGTATTAAGCACGCCATTTATTTTGCATTGATAAATACCTGCACTTGCCGCAGCCACTGTTATAGAAAAAGTGCAACTGGCTGTGCCAATATTAAAAGTATTGCTACCGGCAGCAACCGGGGTATTGCCTGTAGCTCTTAAAACGATGGGCTGTATACCTGTGCCTGCAAATACGCCGCTTGCGGTGAAAGTGATACCGTTTAAAGTATTGGAAGTAATAGTGTAGGATCCGACTGTTGTTACGTTTGCATTAATGGTGACGGTATTACTGGCTGTGAGTGCTGATCCCGCAGTATAAGTACCCGCAACAGTAGCACCCGTGCAAGCAGCGGGGGCGCCTTGTAAAGTATATACAGCAGGCCCTGCTGCCGGAGAAAATACCACGGTAAATTTGCAACCGCTTCCTAAGCCGCTGGGCGTATAATCGAAACTACCCGAAGCTACTGCAGTTCCCGAAGCCGTCAGGGTTACTTTTTGTGGATTCGTATTGGCAAAATTTCCTGACCCGGAAAATATAACACCATTTACGGCTGCAGTTGTGATGGTGTAACTGCCAGGCGTAGTAACTACAACATCAAATGCTGCGGTATTACTTGCACCAGTAGCCTGCCCGGCCTGATAGGTTCCTGCCAGTACAGTGCCCGTGCAATTGCCCGGTGAACCACCCAAAGTATACACTGCTGCAGTACTTCCGCCTGGTGCCACTACAATACTAAATACGCAGGATGTAGCAGTGTTGCCCACTGTAACAGAGATCGCTCCAGCGGTTGCAGGCGTTCCGCCACCATTGAGGGTAACATTCTGAGGACCTAAAGTTGTAAAGGTTCCTACAGATGTAAAAAACATTCCATTAGCAGAAACAGCTCCAAGCGTATATGCTCCAAGTGTTGCGACGTTAACGCTCACTGTTAAGGTATTAGTGCTATTGAGGGGTACATCTTTTTTATAAGTGCCGGAAGCGCTGGCAGCCAGGCACACGCCAGGACCACCTACCAGGGAAAATGATGCGATGCTTGCACTACTGTTTAATACGTTCACGCTGATGAAACATTCACTTGCTCCGAATTTTATACGAAACTCGTTGGTGCCGGCTGTCAGTGGCTTTCCGAAACCACGCATGCGCACCGTTTTCAAACCAGGAGCTGCGGAGCCGCTTCCCTTAAAATAAAAACCGTTTACGGTGTCTGAAACCAGATTATAAGAACCGCCGGCAGTGAGGTTCAATTGCACATCTATGTAGTTGCCTGTGCCCAGGGTTGAATCTTTTTTAAAAATCCCGTTAACCGAACTCGGCAAACAATCGCCAAAGCCATCAGATTTTAAAGTTCCGGAAGCAATGCCACCGGCATCCTCTACACTGTATTCTTTTTGGCAAGACAACATGGTTAACATTGACAGGGCAATGACCAAGGAATAGTTTAGAAATTTCATAGTGCTGTTATAATTAAATGTACCTGTTACTGGGTGATGACTCTCTATTTAAGACACCTGGTTGGTATCGTTTACAAGGCTATCCGTTTCTACCGTATGATGCTCGCTCTCCCTTTGATTCCCGAAAAACCTACGCTGAAACACGAGGATAGACAGCACTCCGGTAGTAATTGATGCATCGGCAATATTAAATATGGGGCTAAAAAATAAAAAGCGTTCTCCGCCCCAAACAGGAAACCAGGATGGAAAATTTCCTTCTATCAGCGGAAAATGAAGCATATCTACCACATTGCCATGAAGAAAAGAAGCATACCCATTTTTGGAAAAAATTGCCAGGCCATTGTAGTCCACATATTGGTTTAGCTGCGCATCAAACAGCATTCCTTTGTCAAATATCATCCCATAAAAACAGGAGTCAATTAAATTTCCAACAGCACCGGCGTAA
>JBKJKD010000235.1:0-14027 GCA_046597635.1 Ferruginibacter sp.
GCATTGAAAGTGCAATGCCATTGCTGCTACATGCCGGCTGTAGTTATCAAATGTGCGTTGCGAACGACCGAGGATGCTGATGTTGCGTTCAAAACGTTGCAGCAGTTCGCTAAAGCCAGCCACCTCACGGCAGGCACGGTTTAAATACTTGTTGTACCGAAGTTCTTCGATTGATTTTTTTTAGTAACCATGATGTTGTATTTTTAAATGAACTATAAATGTAACGAAGTGACGGCAAGGCTACCGAAGGTTTAGTTCAACAAAAGTATTGCTGCAATTGGGGCAGGACGTTGTAACAATCAGCAACAGTGTGTCTTGTCCTGAAATAGGTTGACACAAAATCAACCAAAATGGACATCAAAAAAGAAGCTGTACGAGAGTATCTCGAAGATGGGATTTCTTACAGGGTACTTTCAAAAAAGTATGGCGTTAGCCGTACCACCATCAACAAATGGGTGCTTGTACATCAGGGTATTTTTGACATACCCCGAAGTAACAAGCAGATTTCTTACGACCTTCAACAAAAAACGTTGGGTAAAAAATCTAAACAGGTCGTTAAGCCAGATCAGAGCGAGCTAGAAAATAAGATTGAAGTGCTGGAGAAGCAACTGGAATGGGAGAAGCTTCGCAGCCTGGGGTGGTGATAAGTGCAACATTTTTTCAAGGTCTTTATTGGCCATTGTATGTACCCTGCTTTTTCCTTTTATGCTAATTCCGCTGGTATGCTCAAAAGGTACTACGCCTGCATAACTGGCGAATTTCTACAAAGGGATATCCATACTCACATACAAGTTTCAACCTTTCAACAACCCTCCCAGCCGAGCACATTCCCAACAGCGATGAAAATAAAAAAAGCAAAAAAGCATGGGTAGTTTTAGGTATCACCTGATGGTTCCATCTTCAAAATACTTAATTTGTGCTATGCAAAACATATCCAGATTTTTTAAAACTTTACTTTTTTTTTCTGCTTTGTCAGTAGTCACAACCGCAGTAAGTGCCCAGAGCATTTCGGCTAGTGATATCATAACTGCTGAAAAAATGTACGACCTGCATTTTACAGATGCCAAGAGAGACTCCATGCTAAACCAACTGAACGCCAACCTGCGGTTGTACCAATACCTGCATGGGTTTGATTTGGCAAACAGTGTTCCTCTGCCCAACTGGTTTGACCCTGTTTTACCAAACATGACATTCAACACCAGGCAACAACCCATCAACTGGAAAACTACTGCAAACGTTGCAATGCCTGCCGACACTAACCAGTTGGCATTTTATACCGTTGGCCAACTCTCGTCCTTATTGAAGCAACGCAAAATTACCTCCGTGCAGTTAAGCCGGTTTTTCATCAATCGTCTAAAAAAATATGGCGGCACTTTACATTGCGTGATAAGCCTGACAGAAGAAATTGCCATGAAGCAGGCCAAACTTGCAGATGCAGCTTTTGCAAAAGGTATTTATAAAAGTCCGCTGCAGGGTATACCCTATGGGCTTAAAGATTTGTTTGCAGTAAAAGGCACTCGTACCACCTACGGCACACCCGCTTTTAAAGAACAGGTAATAGAGGAAGATGCATTTGTATACCAGCAACTGGAAAAGGCTGGCGCTGTGTTAATAGCAAAGTTATCTATGGGAGAACTTGCTATGGATGACATATGGTTTGGCGGGCAAACTAAAAACCCCTGGAACTTACAACAAGGTTCTAATGGCTCATCTGCAGGCTCAGCCTCAGCAACGGTTGCGGGCTTGGTGCCTTTTTCTATTGGAACAGAAACGTATGGCTCTATTGTAGCGCCCTCTGCCGTATGCGGTGCAACAGGTCTTCGCCCCACGTTTGGTACTGTGGCACGAACAGGTGGAATGACCCTTGCCTGGACTTCTGATCGCATCGGACCCATTTGCCGGGATGCCGAAGATGCAGCCATGGTATTTGCGGCTATACATGGCAGTGATGTATACGACCGTGCCTCCCGCAACATGCCCTTTAATTATACGGGCAATGTAGATTTAAAAAAGATAAAAGTAGCTTATGCAAAAAATTTTATTGACAGCTTACCTGGTAACAGCGCAGAAAAAGGCGTACTAAAAACATTGCAGGATGCAGGGGTACAGTTAACGGCTATTGACTTTCCTGCTAACTTACATACCAGCGACCTACTTACCAGCATTTGGGCTGCAGAATCTGCGGCGGCATTTGACCCACTTACAAGATCAGGAAGGGATAGCCAAATGGTACAACAATGGCAAAGCCGCTACCCTAACATGCTGCGGAGCGCCCGGTTTATGCCAGCTGTTGAATACCTAACGGTTTGTCGGTTGCGCTACCTGGTTATGGAGCAAGCTTTTCCCCTACTGAGCAAGTACGATATCATCATTGTGCCGAGCATGGCTGAGGAGCCAATGGCGCTCACCTGTCTTACCGGCAATCCTTGTATTACCCTGCCCGCAGGTATGCCTGGTGCAGGTATGGCACCGCCCAGTATTACCTTCATTGGGGGAAAATTATACAGTGAGAACATCATTACGGCCTTCGCCAAAAAGTTTCAGCAGCTTACCAATTACCAACAGCAGTACCCACCTATGTTTGCAAAGTGAACCTTGCACGGAGTGATGGCGGAAACGCTTCCTGGCTTTGCAAGTACAAAGGGAAGGGATGTAAACCTTACCTGCTAAAAACATTTGTGAAACGTATTGAAAAAACTTGAACGCTTATTGAATTAATAAATGAAGACGACAGTAAAATTGAGTTCGATTTATACTTGCAGTTTGGAAAGGGCTTTTAAAACAGCGCTGCTTTGCGACGTCTCTAAAGTGCACATAGGTTATGGTATTATGCCGAAGGTTACGCATTGCACCGGCGATGAAAACTGGGGACAGGTTGGCTCCAGTAAAAAGGTTTATGTAGCCAAGTCTTTTACGCAAAAAGGAGGCTTTGCATCTAAAGATAAAATTCTTGAAAGGATAGAAAATACGCATTGGAAATTCCAGGTTGATGACTTTCAATCCTGGATGCTGGGGTTTTACAAATTCGTGGGCGAGTGGAAGACCACTAAACTAAATACGAATGAAATTTTGGTGGAATATACTTACAGCTTACATTCTGGCAACCCACTCCTTTACCCACTCAATTGGTTGTTTGCACATACATTTTGGAAAACGTATATGAAAAGAGTGTTAGAAAATATAAGACATCTGGCGTATAACAATGAACCCTACCAGCATAAATGAAAAACCAAAATCACACTTATAGCTTTGCACAAAAGCATCACTTCCCGCTGCGGTCATTCGCAGAAAATGCTTGCTTGATTAACCCAAGCTTCCCGCATCCAAAAACTGCCGCTTCACCTGCGTCATTACTAAACCAAACATCTAGATGAAATCTGTTTTGCCAATCATAGTTGCTGCACAATTTCTTTGTACGTCACTTTGGTTTGCGGGTAATTCAGTAATATCCGACCTGGTAAACGAACTGCATCTGGAACCGGTTTTCTTAGCACATTTAACCAGTGCCATACAATTCGGATTTATTGCCGGCACATTAGTGTTTGCTATATTTAGTATTTCTGACCGCTATTCTCCGTCGCTTATTTTTTTTATGAGTGCTGTCATAGCCGGGCTCTTTAATCTCGGCATTACCCTCCACCATGTAGATGCATCGCACATACTTTTGATCCGTTTTTTAACTGGTTTTTTTCTTGCAGGAATTTATCCTGTGGGTATGAAAATAGCATCAGATTATTACCAGGCAGGTCTCGGTAAATCGCTGGGGTTTTTAGTGGGTGCCCTGGTGCTGGGAACGGCCTTCCCTCATTTACTAAAAAACTTTAGCCTTGGCTTTTCCTGGAGGTATGTAATTTATGCCACCAGCAGCTTGTCGTTGTTGGGCGGGCTAAGCATTTTATTGCTGGTAAAGGATGGACCTTTCCGCAAACAGGCACAACAATTAAAGTTCACGGCATTTTTGAATGGGTTCAAATCGGGCCATTTTCGGGCTGTTGCATTTGGCTATTTCGGGCATATGTGGGAACTCTATGCTTTTTGGGCATTCGTACCCATTATGCTTGGTTCCTATAACACGCAGTATCCGGATGCACAGCTTAACATACCGCTGTTGTCATTCCTGATTATCGGCTGTGGCGCCCTTGCCTGTGTATTTGCCGGACTCATTTCGCAACGCTATGCTGCAAAGAAAATAGCTACCACCGCCCTATTTTTATCTTGCAGTTGCTGTTTGCTTTCACCGCTTTTCCTGTTGGCTACCTCTCCTATGGTATTAATTGTATTTCTATTTTTTTGGGGCCTGGTAGTTATTGCAGACTCGCCCCTTTTTTCAACGTTGGTGGCTCAAAGTGCACCCGAGGAATCGAGGGGCACAGCACTTACTATTGTAAACTGTATTGGATTCTCTATTACGATTATCAGCATTCAGTGTATCAGTTTCTTTTCTACGAAAATAGATCCTCAATATATTTACATGCTGCTTGCCGTTGGGCCTCTGCTGGGACTGATTGCACTGTTGAACAGAACCAATAACCTACCTGATAAGCTGGCCGTAAAACCTAAACCTTACTGGTAATTTTCAACAATTCGCTATAACAAATAGTACCAGATTTTGGTAACCTTATTATGTATCCTTGGGAATTATTACTTTAAAACATTTTCACTCTTAATTTTTTATCAGCTTATTGCTGATGCTAATTCCTTGCCCTGTTAATTTTAGCAGGTACATTCCTTCAGCTAGTTGTGCTTGGGGAAAAATAATTTCTGTTGCAGAACCGCCTTCGTGATTAAGTAATCTTGTAGCAACCTGCTGCCCATGGCTATTGATAATCCTTACAAGATATTTTCCTTTGGGAAGATTTACTTGAAATGTAACCATATTATTTTGGATGGGGTTAGGGTAAATGCTCATCCTATTTTTTACCCCACCGTTTTTATAGATTTTTAGCACCTGGCTATAGCCTATCTTATTTGCTTCAATTATTTTAACCCGGTAAAAATTTAATCCATCAAATGGATTGGCATCAAATATATGGTAGTGATTAACCGAACTGCTGCTTCCAATTGCAGGAACAGATTGCAGTTTTTCAAACACCTGCCCGCTCTCAGATCTTTCTACAGCGTAACTGAGAATATTTATTTCCTGTTCTGACGTCCAATCCACTTGTACGCCCGCATTTTTTTGAAATGCTTTTACATTCGTTAACACAACTGGTACGGCCGCAAGATTAATTTGAAAAACTGAAACTCCCAAGCTGCCGGGAGTTAATGTGCCATTGGCTGTTTCAATTTCAGGGATCCCATCTCCATCCACGTCAACAACTACTGCAGACACAGGGTTGGCACCCGTGGCAAAATCTACTTTAGCAGCAAAAGAAGATGCACTTACACTACCCGGAGTGGAAGTATTATGCAGTACGGATATACTATTAGAATTCGTATTAGCTACTACCAAGTCTGGCTTACCATCGCCATCTAAATCGCCCATTGATATTGAACGGGGAACAGTACCTACGGTAAAGTCTACTTTAGCAGTAAACGAAGAAGCAGTGATACTACCCGAAGTAGAAGTATTGCGCAGTACAGAAATGGTAGTAGAAGCAGGAGCCGTTGCATCTGAATTAGCCACCATAAGATCAGGCTTGCTGTCTCCATCCACATCACCAATAGCAACAGAGCGGGGAGCAGCCCCTACAGCAAAATCTACTTTAGCAGATAAAGCAATTGTACCAGGAATGGAGATATTTCGCAAAACTGATACGCTATTACTGCTTAAGGCTGCGTTGGAACTCACCACATCAGGCTTACCATCTCCATCCACGTCCCCAACCGCAACAGACGAGGGAGATCCTCCTGTACTAAAGTCCACTTTAGCGGCAAAGGCAATACTGCCTGGAGTGGAAGTATTGCGCCTTAAAGAAACAGTATTAGCGCCAGAATTAGCCGTCACTATGTCTGGCTTACCATCTCCATCCACATCGCTTAACGTGCCAAAAACAGGACCATTGAAACCAGAAGTAAAATCTACTTTAGCTGCAAAGGATGACGCAGTGATGCTACCTGAGGTAGAAGTGTTGCGCAATACCGATATGTTTGCATTGGTAACAACCACAAGGTCAGGTTTACCATCGCCGTCTACATCGCCAATGGAAACATGTTCGGTAAATGAGCCCGATGCAAAATCAACTTTGGCAGCAAAAGAACCTGCCCCAATATTTGCAGACGAGGAAGTATTGTGCAATACCGAAAGTGTATTAGAGTTTCCATTAGCAACAACCAGGTCGGGCTTCCCATCTCCATCCAAATCGGCTGTTGTAATATTACGGGGATTGGCACCTACAGTAAAATCAACTTTTGGCTTATAAAAATTAACAGGAATACCTGTACCAAAGGGATTGGAAAAAGCAATGCTGAATGGGCTGGAAGAATACCCGGTTAATCCGGTAACATTATCAAGTACAGATATGGGTTGGTAGGTAGCCCCTGCAGGTACGGTTGCCGTAAGGCTTGTTGTTGTGCCTGTAGTTACCGCTGCTTTTACTGCGCCAAAAAATACAATGTTGCTGGCCGGTATCGTATTAAAATTAGTACCAGAAATAATTACACTTGATCCCACAGTACCATTAACAGGGGCAAAAGAACTAATAGTGGGTTGTGCTGCTGCCTGCGCTAAAAAAAATACAAATGATGACAAAACGATCTTAAGAGAAGCAGGTGTAGATGAGTATTTCATGATTGTAAGTTTTAAACATTCTGAAATAGATAAATGAGCTTTAGGAGAGACATTAAGCAATAGATAAAGCAATACTTTTTTAAACTGACTTAAGCTGTAGGGCTAACTATTGCTTTAATAATTTTTCGACGAGTAGTTTCAAATCGTCAATTTGTTTTTGCTGCTGTTCACTTTTATCGTTTCTCATTTTTAAATCTTCGATGATTATCTGTTGTTCTTTTACAGCTGCAATAAGGATCGGAATAATCTCCATATAATTAATTGCATTGAATTCTACTTTATCACTAATCTTTTTACCCTGGCCGTTATTATTTTCAAATTGTGCAGGTTGAATAATCTTCTTTACAATTGCAGGAATTACATCCTGAACCTCATCTGCAATTAACCCGTATTGCAGTCCTTCCGGTAAGTTCATTTGTTTATACTCACCGGTCTTGAATGTGTATACAGATGGGTTAAGTTGTTTGATGATAGATAATGCATTATAAAGTGTGCTTACATCATTTTTTAATTTTCTATCAGAGCCAGTATAAAAACCGGTTGCGTAAGTGGTACCTACAAAATAGGCAGCCAAACTCAGGGCACTTGCATTACCTCCTGTAGCATACAATCCAATTGCTGTTGCGCCACCGGAAGCGTAAGCATATACTCCATAGTTTGTACCTGAACCATTTCGTCCATCGCCCAAAACGCCGAACCGGTCGCCTGTTCCCCCAAAAACCGCAGTTCCAAAAACACCTAACCTGCCTCCATAACCAGATACGCCTGTTCCAAAATTTGGTGTAGTAATGCAACTACCCGATACGCCTTCATAATCCTGGCTTGTGGAAGTATTTTCAAAATTACCTGCCCTGAATAAATTGCCCTTTACATCAAGCGGATACACTGGCGTAGCAGCAGAGCCAATAGTAACTTTCCCTCCATAAGGATTTATAAAAATATCTCTTGACTGATTGCATCCCAGGCATATATTTCTATCGGAAGCCGGGTCTATGTACAAGCCGCCATCAGGTGATAACACCTGGGCAGTTTGCGCAAGGTTCTGGTTGGGCCCTGCACCTATGTAAAGCTGTCCACCAAAATTTGAAGGACCAAACAAACCCAAAGAACCATCGCCTGCATACACATGAAGCTTGGCCTGGGGTGTGGGCGTGCCAATGCCAATATTGCTATTGCTACTGATGCTCAAAAATCCACCTGCTCTTATTGTATTATCCACATCATAACCTAAAACTAAGGAAGTACTTGTCCAATCACTTCCTGCAGTGTGCCTGTATGCCCTGATGCCCAGGGATGAATTGTTGGCGCTGGAAAAACCAATACTTCCTAAATTAATTTCATTTCCCATGGCAGTTCCCAAACTACCTGCATGTGTCCGGAAGGTAGGGCTGGCCGCCGTACCAATAAGCTCAGATCCCGTTGATGATACGGAAAGGCTCGCATTGGCAGATAATAATCCAATACCTATATTTCCATTATTTGCGATGGTCATCCTGGTAAGATTTCCATTGGTTCTAAATTGGAAGCCGTTCAAACTGCCTGGATTATTATAAACGATACCCCCACTAGATGCATCAGATGCCTTACCGAATAGCACAGCGCTTTCACTACCGCCTGGGGTAAGAAAATTGAGATAGGTATTTGTATTTCCTTCAATTACCATCCCCGGAAAATAGGAACTATTATACCCCGAAGCACCATTTACAATATGCAGCTTTGCCCCCGGAGATGTAGTACCAATACCTACATTTTGGGCAATGCTGTTCTGCGAAAAGAAAATAGTGGTTAGAATAATTATTAAAAATACTTTCATGACGATTGCTTTATTTTATGTCTAGTAAAAGGGTTGATATACAGTTTGTGGTAGTACTCTAAAACTTAAAACCTTTAAACTCTGCAGAACCTTCAAGCTTTTTCACTTTTTACTAATTATATCGCTAGTGGCTTTACAGTATCTGTGTGTTTGTTTCTGAGGAAGAGAGCAATCGTAAAAACTAAAGTCAGGTCGGCATAGAAGTATTGTTTATAATACTGTTTAACTGCAGTTCGTAACATTGCTATTGGAACCAAATGTATAAGTATTCAATTCTTGAGGTATCACCCGAAACGGTGAATTTGCCTCGCAGTGCAAGTTTCACCCTAAACAGTGATTTTAAATATGACGCTTGATAATTCAAAAGAGAATCACAACCTTTATGGAGTATACTGGAATAATATTGACACATGACCATTTCAAAACTTCAATTGTTTACGGTAATATTCAGTGTGCTTTTTTCTATTTTTTGCTCTGCACAAATACAAGACAACCTTATACAAAAGTTTAGCGATGCCGGCAGTGATTCAAGCAAAGTAATTGCGCTATTAGAGAAGGGGGAAGCAATAGAAGCTACTTTGCCAGCAAAAAGTTTTGAATATTACCAACAGGCGCTTGCATTGAGTAAAAAGATAAATAACGATCGCTGCTTGCTATCCTCCATCCACGACATTGGAGTTTGCTACATTGAATTGAATAAACTGGATAGCGCAATCCTAAGTTTTGAAACTGCTATTCCTATCGCAAATAGATTAAATGACACAATCAGAGTAGCGAGACTGTTAGCCAATATCGGCAATGTTTACCTGCATAAAAAAGACCGGATTAAAGGCATTGAATATTATATGCAATCGGCACAGCTATGGGAAACGGCTACCGATAAAAACTGGCTGCCTATTGTTTATGCAAACATTAATGGATTGCTAAATGAACAAAAAGAATATGCAAAAGCCCTTGAGTATGGAGATAAAGCGCTTACCCTGGCAGTGAAAATTGGCGATGATAATTCCATCGTTAATGCACTTATTAACCTTTCGGAAACCTATAATTTACTGGGAAAGTATGAACAACAATACTCCCTTTTGATGCGGGCTTTACCCTTAGCAAAAAAAAATGAGCAAATTGAACAAATAGCTTCTGTATATAAAAGTCTTGGAGATTATTATTACCAGAAAAAGCAATTTCAGTCATCACTTATAAACTACATTGAAAACCATTATTATGTTTTGAAGATGGGCAATAAGTATGCATTATGTACTTCTTATGCTTCACTGGCGCTGATGTACAACAAATTGAATAAACATGACGAAGCACTTCAAAATATTTTACTTGCAGAAAAATTAGCTAATGAAGTGGGCGCAAGAGCTGACTTGAAACAAATTTATTTTACGAGAGCCACGATAGAAAGAAAAAGCGGTAATTATAGACTTGCCGATGAATATTTATTGAAAACTATCACGCTTACCGACTCCCTGTTTAAGGCAGAGACCAGCGAAAAGGTGGCTGAGGTAGAAGCAAAATATCAAAATGTAAAAAAGCAATCAGAAATTCATCAACTGCAAAAAGACAAAGGACTACAAGCTTTTTCTATCCAACAAAAATCTACACTCAACTATTTTCTGATGGGCTTTGTAGCAGTGCTGCTTGTTGCAGGTTTTATTGGCCTCCGCAATATCCGACACCGCCAATTGTTATCAAAACAACAGGAGCAATTGCATCGGCAACGGATCAGTGAACTGGAAAAAGACAAACAACTAGTGGCTGTTGACGCTATGCTGAAAGGCCAGGAAGAAGAAAGAAGCCGGCTGGCTAAAGATCTTCACGATGGGTTAGGTGGATTACTATCAGGCGTAAAGTTTTCCCTAAGCAATATGAAAGACAACTTAATAATTACCCCGGATAATATGACTGTTTTTGAACGCTCATTGGATATGCTGGACACTTCCATCAGGGAGCTAAGGCGAGTAGCGCACAATATGATGCCTGAGATGCTTACAAAATTTGGCCTGGATGAAGCGTTGAAGGAATATTGCAACAGCATCAATACCTCTAAAATTCTGGACGTAAAATACCAGTCACTGGGTATGGAAACCAGATTAGATAAACCAGTGGAAATAATTATTTACCGCATTATACAGGAACTACTAAACAATACTTTAAAACATGCAGAAGCCTCGGAGGTTTTTGTACAGATTATAAGGGATACCAACAGGCTGAATATTGTTTTGGAAGACAATGGAAAAGGCTTTGACACCGACTTTTTAGGATTGAGTGATGGCGTAGGCTTAACCAATGTGCGCAGCAGGGTGGAGTATTTAAAAGGGGAGTTGGATATTCATGCAGAGGCTGGTAAAGGCACTTTGGTAAATATTGAATTAAATGTATAATTATGATTCGTGTTTTTATCGTAGATGATCACCCCGTGGTAATAGAAGGCATTCATGCCTTATTACAAAACGAAAAGGATATAGAGTGGGCTGGCCACGCCATGAATGCTGCAAGCTGCCTCGGTTTTTTTGTAAACAACATGGCAGATGTTTTGTTAATGGATATTAGCATGCCGGGTATGGATGGCGTAGAACTTTGTGCCGTAATGAAAGAAAAACATCCGGGGGTATTTATCCTTGGGCTAAGTACATTTAACCAGGGATTGTACATAAAAAGGATGATGGGAAACGGCGCATCCGGCTATATTTTAAAAAATTCTTCCAAAGAAGAATTACTCACCGCCATTCACATAGCAGATAAGGGAGGCATCTATTTTAGTGGCGAAGCTGGAGAGGCACTGAAAGAATATGAAAAATCAGCAAGGGTGGAACTACCAGTACTATCGCCACGTGAAAAAGAAATATTAGAACTGATAGCAGAAGGATATACGAATCCGCAAATTGCAAAAAAGATTTACCTAAGTTCCTTCACCGTAGACAGCCACCGTAAAAACCTACTGGCTAAACTGGGCGTAAATAATACCGCAAGTTTGATAAGGCTGGCCGTAGAGCGAAAATTAATTTAGACTCATATGATCAACTGCGAATGCGGATGATACCCATCAATCTAAATCAAAAAAATCCTGTGCTACGTTTGCACAGGATTTTTTTCTAAAAACTGGTTTGAATATTTGAATTAAAAAGAGGGATCTGCTGGAGTATTTGTATTACCATCCCTTTCCCGGAATGGATAAGGGAAAAAATTGCGTTTGCGCTCGCTCAAAGGTCGGTTAAACCGCCGCATATCTTCCAGTTTTAAACCCGATAAATACAACTCTATACAACGGTTCTTGTAAATTTCCAACAATACATCGCTTATGGTGGCCGGGGCAGATGGCGGCAAATCTGCTCCTACGCCATAAATATCTGCAGCGGGAGTTTTAGTTACCACTTTATTTAATTCAATTATGGCGTTGGCCAGATCGGGGGTGCTAAGCCTTGCATAGGCTTCTGCCTTTATCAACGTCATTTCGCCGGGCAGGTAAATAGGTATGGCCGTTGTGGCCGCTACCCAAAAACCCCTGAGGCGATAGCGTGGCAAAATGCTGGGACTAACGGCGGTGTAAAACGGAATACGCTTGTCGGCAAGGTCAGGCGCCAATGCAGGCGGTAAACCCAAAGTAGAGTCTTTGGGTTGATAAAGATTATTGGTAGAAGTAGCCGCCCCAAAAACAGGATTGGCAACTGCTGCATCAAAATTAAACACGGAGCGGGAGCTTAAACTAACAGTGTTTGCAGCAGCCAATGCCCCTGCATAGTTTTCGCTAAACAACAGGTACCTTGCTTTGAGCGCATTCAAGGTGTTGGGTATATCAATGCCGGCTGGCAAATCGGCCGCAAAGCCTGCGCTTATTGCGTTTGCCGAGATAGTAGCCTGCGCTTTTTCAATAGCAGCAATGGCTTTTGCAAAGCCCGCCTTGCGATCTATAAATGTAGCGTTGATGACACCAACGGTATCTGGCACTTTTTCCCAAAACATACTCAGGCTCCCAATGCTCAATGCTTTTATAATGCTGGAATAAGCAATAAGGCCGCTTGCATAGCCTTTGTCGGTCAGTGCAGCCGCTCCATTTATTACGTTATTGGCATCAAAAATACATTTGTTGGCCGTAGACCAAATGTTACCCAGCAAGCCATTGGTGCCGTCTACTGCTGTTCCGCCGGTACTTAATTGAAACTCCGAAATATTACCTGGATTCAGCAAAAAAGTTTCGTTGGTTACAAGACCGTTAGCATTGGCAGTACCGGCCATTACATTGAGGGCGTAGGTACGTTGTATGCCTATGGCTACACCCATCAATCCTTTAGCGGTAGTTAACACCTGGTCTGCAGTAGCCGCATTGGGATTTGCAAAATCTTTCTTACAGCCTGAGCCTATTATCATGAGGCCAATTAGTGCCGGAACAAGGAGGTTATATTTTAAATTTTTCATTGTTGATGATTTTTCTTGTTTAAATTAAAATTGCGCTGATAGCCCGATGGAGAAAGTTCTTGGGATAGGCACTGCACCAAAATCTATATTTCTTAAAATGGTGCTTTGTCCGCCAGCATTTACTTCGGGATCGTATCCTTTGTAATTGTCCCAGCTTATCAAATTTCTACCGCTTACAATTAATTTAATATTGTTGAGTTTTTTAAAACTTCCGAAATCATAGTTAAGAGAAAGCTCCCGCAGTTTTACATATTTGCCATCATCAATTCTCCATTCCTCTATTGCATAAATGCCGGCTATGTAGCCACGGGGCAACTGGCCACGATGTTCTTTTTCTGCAACAGTACCATTGCTTACACCTTGCCTTGTACGGAAATCTGCATTAAAAACCTCTACGCTTCCTACAGCATCAAATTGAATCCTCATCCCTAGTTTTTTGTACTGAAATTCATTGATCAAACTGGTGGTATAATCAGGGTTGGGATTACCTATTACCCTGCGCAATGGCGTACCGGTAGGCAGTCCATTGGCATCTCTACCCACTGTAAAACTCGTAGCAGATGTTTGGGTGCCTCGCTCTATCTGCGGAATGCCCGCTGCATTTAATATTTGTTTTCCCGATGCATCGGTAGCAAAGAATGTTCCGTAGAAAACACCAATGGGGAGGCCTTGTAAAATGGCAACCGGTGCACCACCGTTGGTACTAAGTAAATTTAACGCTTGCCCAATATTGATTGCCTTGTTTCTATTGTGGTTATAAATTCCTGAGATATCCCAGCTAAAGTTTTTGGTTACCACGGGGCGTCCGCTGAGCACCAACTCGTATCCCTTATTTTCTAAAGACCCAAAGTTGTCTTGCAAACTGCTAAACCCTTGCGATGGTGCGATAAACCGATCTATCAAGAGGTCTTTTACTTTTTTGTTGTACACGTTTACTGAGAGAGAAAGCCTGCTGGAGAGGAAGGAAAGATCTACACCAAATTCTAATTCTTCCTGGCGCTCCGGACGCACATTTTCATTTGCCCTGCGTGTGCTGGAGTTTAAACTTGTACGACCTATAAAAGA
>JBKJKD010000264.1:0-30151 GCA_046597635.1 Ferruginibacter sp.
AGATGTGTAAACACTCTGCCCATCATTGTGTTTACTTATCCGAAAATCCAGATCATCAGACTGACCTTTGTAAAACGAGCCATCTTTTTTGCTTTGAATTATATAAACAAAAAAGCACTGGTTAATGCGGAGACTGAGGGATTCGAACCCTCGATACAGTTTCCCGTATACACACTTTCCAGGCGTGCTCCTTCAACCACTCGGACAAGTCTCCAATAAAAAATAGAACTGGCAAAGCAACTTTTTGCAACAACTTGTTTTGCGGGCTGCAAATGTAAGTGCTATTCTCGGCTTAGTAAAATCATTCTACAACCTTTTCCATTTGTAATCCTCTGGAGCCTTTTACCAGCAGTTGAAAGTTTTCGAATCTTTGTTGCCGATACCATTCTCTGGCTTGCATTGAATCTTCAAAATGGACAAAAGAAGGAGGGAGATCGGTGAAATCTTTACCTACCAATACAACCTGGTGCCAGGAGAATTGAGTAAGTAGGTTTACTATGGCTGCATGTTCCTGGCGGCTGGCTTCGCCAAGTTCCATCATAGCACCCAGGATAACTATCTTTTTATCGCCATCCATTTTTGCAAAATTTTCTATGGCTGCCTTCATGCTGGTGGGGTTGGCATTGTAAGCATCCATAATAATTTTATTGCCCTGTTGTTGTACGAGCTGTGAGCGACTGTTGGAAGGTGAATAGCCTTCAATGGCTGCCTTAATAGCATCGTCTGGTACATTAAAGGCTTTACCAATGCTCACAGCTGTTAAAATGTTGGGCAGGTTGTAGCCGCCCACTAGTTGCGTTTTAAGGGAGGGAAGGTTGGCGCCTTGGGTAATGCGCACTTCAAGGTAGGTATCGTCATTTACCACGGTGCCAGTGATCTCGCCTTTGGTTTCTCCGTAGCGAACGATGCTTTCTATCCCATTGCCCATTTCTTCCAGGTAATCGTAATCTGCATTGATAAAAGCAGTACCCTGACTCTGCCTGATAAAATCAAACAATTCGCCCTTGCCTTTTTTTACGCCATCTTCCCCGCCAAATCCTTCGAGGTGGGCTTTTCCACAATTGGTTATGTTTCCATGCGTAGGCAGGCAATATTCGCAATAGCTCGCTATCTCCTGCCGATGATTGGCGCCCATTTCAATTATCGCCATTTGTGCATCTTTTCGCACCCTTAAAATAGTGAGCGGAACGCCAATGTGGTTGTTGAGGTTGCCTTCTGTTGTGTAAGTCTTAAACTCAGTGGCCAATACAGCGCTTACCAGTTCCTTGGTGGTTGTCTTTCCGTTGCTACCTGTAATGGCAATAAAAGGGATTGCAAACTGTTGTCTATGAAATTTTGCCAGTTGTTGAAGTGTACGGAGGGAATCCTCCACCAGAATGATCCGATCACTTTTAAATTCTGTAACCTCATCACAAATGCAATAAGCAGCCCCAGCTTGCAGCGCTTGTTCAGCATACTCGTTACCATTGTATTTAGGTCCTTTTAAAGCAAAATATAAATCTCCGTTTTTTAGCTTCCTGGTATCTGTTTCTACTGATAGGTTTTGCAGATAAAGTGCATACAGTTCGTCAATATTCATCTTTCAAAAATAGGAATATGCATTAAATGAGGAGCATAAAAAAACCTCCCTTTTGCAAGGGAGGTTTTTTGTAAGTTGTTATTATTTTTTCTTTCTTGAATTTTGCTTTTTGCTTCCAAAGATATTTCCTTCTTTAAATCCTGGTCCTTCAGGCGGGCCAAGATAGGTTTGTGCACAACGGAAGCCTACGGTACTTGCACCCTGATCTTCTTCCATGTAACGGCGTGTACCTGGCGATAACCAATAAGCCCGGTCGTTCCAGCTGCCACCTTTAATTACCCGAGATTTATCACTGATCAATGAAGTAACACCATAGCCATAGAACACCTGGCTTGCAGAGTCGCCATCAAGGTAGTTGATTACGTTATTGCTCTGATAATTTGTTCTGTTTTTTACTTCTTCGTCAGAAATGTCTACTTTCTTCAACCTACCCATGCTATCTCTTTCGAATTCTGCAGAGCTGTTCTTGTAATACTTCTGAAATTTATTACCCCGGAAATAGTTGAAATCTTGTGCATCTGTAGAAGTCATTGGTCTGTAAACATCACCCACCCACTCACTCACATTACCACTCATATTATATAATCCGAATGCGTTGGGATAAAATGATTTTACGTTACCAGGTATAGCAGCTCTGTCATTCAAGCCACCAGCAATACCCATGTTATCTCCGCTACCACGTTTGAAGTTAGCAAGAAACTTACCTTGCCAGCTACCTCTCCGGTTATCTCTTAAACCATTGGGATTTTTACTCCATGAATATATTTGTTGGTTAGAACGAAGTTCTTCACCGGATCCTTTCTCTTTTTTACGAGGATTAGGGTTCTGGTCCAACAAACCATAAGCAGCATATTCCCACTCTGCTTCTGTTGGGAGTCTGTAACCCATATTTAGAATACCATCCTCCATTCTCACAGTAGCACGTGGCTTACCGTTGATGTCCTTGATATCCGATTTTTTTGGTTTACCCCTTCCCTGTATCATTTCAGGATTCATCAGATATGTTTCGGTATTGAATGAACCTTCAGAACCACCGCCTTTCAATTCTCTTTTGACAGCGTCTTTTTTAAGATATCCTTTCTTCATTAGGTTCAACTCATTTACACGATCTGTTCTCCAGATACAAAAATCGTAAGCCTGTTGCCATTTTACACCAACCACTGGGTAATAGTTATAAGATGGGTACCTAAAATAGTATTCTACGTAAGGTTCGTTATAGGCAAGTTCTTCTCTCCATACTAAGGTATCGGGTAGAGCCTTGTAGATAATATTTGTATCGCCGCTAAAAGTGTTCTCCAACCAATAGAGGTACTCACGGTAATGTACATTGGCCACTTCGGTCTCGTCTATAAAAAACGAAGGCACAGTTACCCTGCGAGGGATATTGTTCCAATCGCCCATTACATCTTCATCCTTGGCACCCATTACGAATGAACCACCCTGAACGAATACAAGCCCAGGGCCCGCTTTCGGATATTTCACCTTAGCTACATGGAAATTACCCATGTTTTTATCATCGTAATTCCAGCCGGTAACTCCGGACTGTTGTTTTTTCTTTCCAAAAAGACCGCCATTTTTACAAGCGCTTAATGAAAGGGCAGCGACGGCTACCATTAAAATAGTTTTTCCTGAGATTGTTTTTTGCATGTGCATTCGTTTACGAAGTTATTTAACGAAAGGTTTTCTGTATTATTGTTTGGGGGGTTGTTCTATTGCGCTGTTATTAGTGCGAATATAAATACTTTGCCGTAAATAAATTCGTCCCAATGGTTTATTTAAGTTAACCTTAAAATAAAACTTGTCTGAACTGAGAGCAACTGCGATGCCATAATAATCTCGCCGGTACTTTTGCCTTCCTAGCTTTCATTTTTATTTTTTATTCACTTGTATTCTTTATATCATATTTGCAAGAGAGTTAGCGCTTTATTTTTAAATCTTTTTTGTCTTTGTGAAAAATGAATATATTTGAAAATAATTGGTCCCTATTTATTTAACAAGAATTTATATTTAGTGTTGCTACTGTAAAGAAATCAGTTATTTTTACGAACGCAATAAAACATTTAAATCAACGCTTATAGAGGTAAGTCTACCTAACCAAGACAAACAAAAACGCATGAAAAAAGCAACTTTGAAGCTAACAGCCTCCGTTATCTTAATTGCAGGTGCAATTACAAATTCATATGCCCAGTCTGCCCAAAATGATATTAGTGTAGTTACAACGGCTGTTCCCTTTTTAAGAATTTCACCAGATTCCCGTAGCGGTGGTATGGGTGATGTAGGTATAGCCACATCGGCCGATGCCTATTCTGGTTTTTGGAACTTAGGTAAAATACCTTTTGCAAAAAGCAATACCAATGTAGGAGTTACTTACACTCCATGGTTAACTGATCTTGGTCTCAATGATGTTTATTTAGCCTCACTTGCAGGATACCATAAGTTAGATGAAAATCAGGCCTTGTCTTTAGGGTTGAGATATTTTAGTTTGGGTAGCATTCAGTTTACTGATGCAAATGGTAACCAGTTGAACAATTTTCGTCCGCGGGAATTTGCCATTGAAGC
This sequence comes from Ferruginibacter sp., assembly GCA_046597635.1. Taxonomy (GTDB): domain Bacteria; phylum Bacteroidota; class Bacteroidia; order Chitinophagales; family Chitinophagaceae; genus Ferruginibacter. The sequence continues at coordinate 4,139 of JBKJKD010000264.1, forward strand.
TGGTTATTCAAGAAAACTTTCAAGCAAATCTGGCCTTGGGTTAGGGTTACGCTATATCAGCTCAGACCTTGCTGGTGGAACGGTTAATGGTATCACTTACAAAAAAGGAACTTCAGTTGCTGCTGATCTTCATTATTTCAACAACGGGTTGAAGGAAGACGGTTCTGGTTTAAACTGGGGTGTTACCTTAAGCAACCTTGGTTCAAAAATCTCTTATACTCAAGATGCAAATCAAAAAGATTTTATTCCTGCTAACCTTGGTCTAGGTGCAGCTTATACCAAAGTGTTTGATGCGGATAGCAAAATTACTTTTGCGCTCGATTTAAATAAATTATTGGTACCCACCCCTCCAGTAGTAACTGACAGCGCAGGTTTGGCTGACTACCGTTCTAAGGGTGTTGTGAGCAGCTGGTTCAGTTCATTTGGAGATGCAGCTGGTGGTGGCCAGGAAGAGTTCAAAGAAATTACTGCTTCTGTCGGGGCAGAGTACTGGTATAAAGAGCAATTTGCCTTGAGAGCTGGATATTTCTATGAAAATCCTGACAAAGGAAATCGTAAATACTTCACAGTAGGTGCAGGATTGATGTACAATATGTTTGGGTTGAATTTCTCTTACCTATTGCCAAATGGTGCAGGTGTTAACCGTAACCCGTTGTCAAATACATTGCGTTTTTCTCTTTCTTTTAACCTAGACAAGTAATTTAAATAGAGTCTTTTCAAAAAAGCGCTCCTTCTTAAGGGGCGCTTTTTTTTTACAAAGCTTTTACTGACCTTCACCGAAATATTTAGAATGAATTACAGAATTGGATCTGGGGTAGATTTTCATCAACTGGAAGCAGGCAGAGAATTTTGGTTAGGTGGAGTGCAACTAACCCATTATAAAGGTGCAACAGGTCACAGCGATGCAGACGTACTGTTACATGCCATTTGCGACGCTCTCCTCGGTGCCCTATGCCTGGGAGATATTGGTAAACATTTCCCGAATACAGATGCAACCTATCTAAATATTGATAGCAAAATTTTATTGGCTAAAACATACGCACTTATTTCAGAAAAGGGATACAAGGTGGTAAATATTGATAGCACAGTATGCCTGGAACTACCCAAAATAATGAGTGCAGTCCCTGCGATGCAGCAAGCAATTGCTGAAATTCTGCATATAACAATCAACGATGTTTCCATTAAGGCAACCACCACCGAAAAGTTAGGCTTTGCGGGTAGGGAAGAAGGCCTCGTTGCCTATGCCACGGTTTTGCTTTGTAACTAGGTTCGCCAAAATTTTAAAATTTACTTCAATATATATGGCAGCACTGAACGTCAATATTATTAATAAGTCAACTAACCCTTTGCCCGAATACGCAACAGCTGGGGCATCTGGTATGGATATTAGGGCTAACAATGAGTCGCCTATAACGCTGCAACCATTAGAACGTATACTGGTCCCTACCGGATTATTTATAGAGATTCCTTTAGGCTATGAAGCGCAAATAAGACCGCGCAGTGGATTAGCAGTAAATAAGGGACTCACGTGTCTAAATTCGCCCGGTACGATCGACAGTGATTATAGGGGAGAAATAAAAGTGCTGCTTATTAACCTAAGTGATCAGGCACAGGTTATCGGTTTTGGAGAGCGTATAGCTCAAATGGTTTTTGTTAAAGTAGATACGGCGCAACTCAGCTTGGTACAGCAATTGAATGATACGGTAAGGGCAGCAGGCGGCTTTGGTCATACCGGAATCCAGTAACATTCTTAAATATATTCATGAAATTATTTCTTCTTATTTCTATTGCACTGGCACCATTCTTTTGGAGTTGCAACAGCACCAAGGCTATCAATAAAGTAATCGCACCTAAAGATTCTGTAATTGTATATGAAAGTGACGTGGTAACAAAAGACTCCCTGGCACTTGTAGAAAAAACAACCAGCAACCTTGCCGAAAACTACATTGACTTTAAAACATTTTCTGCCAAAATAAAGGTGGAAGTAGAAGATGCAAAAGGTAGACAGCCTGATATTACTGCAACCCTTCGTATGATCAAGGACAGCGCAATCTGGATGTCATTGACAGCAACTTTTCTCAACATTGAAGTGTACCGGATTCATATTACAAGGGACAGTGTAATACTAATGAACAAGCAAGACAAAGAAGTACAGTATCGTTCTCTCGACTACCTGCAAGAGGTAACTCAAATTCCATTTGATTTTAAAACTATTCAGGATATCCTTGTGGGTAATCCCGTTTTTTTTAATAGTAGTAATGCTTCCTTTAAAAAATTAGAGCAATTTATTTTGATTTCTTGTATTGGAAATGATTTTAAAAACTTGCTCACCCTCTCGGCGGAAAAAAATCTATTGCTACATAGTAAACTCGACGATGTAGACGTCTTAAGAAATAGAACGGCTAGTATAACTTACGACGATTATACAAGGGTGGGTATGCAGTATTTTTCTACGAGGAGACAAATTATTATCTCAGAAAAAAACAAGATTGACATCAGGCTTAACTACAAGCAGTTTGAGTTTAACAAAGAATTGTCAGTGGGCTTTTCTGTGCCCAATAATTATAAGAAGAAATAATCGTTATTTTTATTACAACGGATTACTGAAAAAACTTCATTTTTTCAGCGGTCATTTTTCAATCTCAACTTCTTTGCATGTTTAAATATTCTTTCGCACTTCTGCTGCTTTGCTTTTTTTCGTTTTTTGCGCAAGCGCAAACTAGAGAAGAGTTGGAGAAGCAGCGCCAGCAACTTAAGAAAGAAATTGAAGAGACGGAAAAGCAATTGAATAGCAACAAAGCCAAAACTAAAGAGAACTTTTTGCAATGGAAACTTATTAATAGTAAAGTAGCATTGCAGGATAGGGTTATTGACAACATCAGCAAAGAGGTGCGGCTGTTGGATAATAATATTTACGGTATACAAAAAGACGTAAAGCGCTACGATCGCTTGTTGGATACGTTGCAAAAAGAGTATGCTAAAAGTATGGTGTATGCCTACAAAAACCGGAGTAACTACCAGTTTTTAAATTTTATTTTTTCTGCATCTAGCTTCAATGATGCCATCAAAAGAATAACTTATTTAAAAAGTTACCGGAACTATCAGCAAATACAGGGCGAAAATATTTTGCGCACTCAGGAGTTGCGTAAGAAAAGAATTGAAGATTTGGGGGGAACCAAGAGATTGAAAAGCACCACCCTTCAAACGCAGAGCAAAGAGTTGGCTACCCTCGAAACCCAGGAAAAAGAAAAAGACCGCATTGTGCAGGAGTTGAAGAAACAGGGTAAAACTTTGAACAACCAGATATCTGCCAAGAAAAAACAAATGCAGAAAGTATCCAACGCCATAGCCTCCGCTATTAAGAAAGCACAGGAAGCAGCACGGCGGGAAGCCATAGCCAAGGCTGATGAAGAGGAACGCAAAAGAAAAGATAGGGAGAAGGCAGAAGTGAAAGTAACAACAAAGGAGAATACGGCAACTACAGGTAATACAAAATCTGTCGCTACACCAAGGGCTCCGGCTCCTGCAAAAAAAGCGGGGACGAGTGTGTTACTAAACGCAGAAAATATTGCCTTGAATAATAGCTTCGAAAAAAATAGAGGCACGCTTCCATGGCCTGTGGACAACGGCTACGTCCTAATGCACTATGGCCCAAATAAATTACCCAGTGGTAGCGATATAAATATTACCAACGTTACCATTTCTGCTAATATTGGCGCACCTGTAAAGGCTGTTTTCAATGGCACAGTTTCCAATGTGCTTAGTATAGATGATATGCAGGTAGTGATCATTCAGCATGGTAAATACTTTACCACCTATAGCAATCTTTCTGGAGTGAGCGTACAAAAAGGACAAGATGTAAACACTGGCCAATCTATAGGCAGGGTTGCAGCCAATCTGGAAGGTGTGGGTGCTGTAGACTTCTTCATGAGCAGCGAAACGAGTGAGTTTGATCCGGAAAAATGGTTGCGAAGAAAATAAATATTACAATAGGCGTTCGTATAACCTTTCGTAGATAGGAACTATGTTAGTGATGTCAAATTTTTTGGCCTGTGCCAAAGCATTTGCCTTAAATTGTTGAAATGTACTTTCGTTTTCCAAAATCAAAATAGCATTCCGGCTCATGTCTTCCACATCTCCAATGTTGCTCATGTACCCGCAATAACCATCTATGTTTATTTCAGGAAGGCCGCCGGCGTTAGTGGAAATCACCGGTACTTCGGCCGCCATAGCTTCAAGCGCCGCCAAGCCAAAACTTTCATATTCACTTGGGAGTAAAAACAAGTCAGCAATGGGGAGGATATCTTCCATTTGTTCCTGCTTACCCAAAAACTTTATTTCAGCACCATAGCTGCAGTCACGGCTTTGTTGTTCTATGCGCACACGCTCAGGGCCATCTCCGATTAATAATAGTTTTGATGGTATCACTTTGTTCAACAACAAAAATGTTTGCAACACATCATCTACTCTTTTTACTTTTCTAAAGTTGGATGCGTGCACAATGATGCGCTCACCGTTAGGAGCGATGAGTTTTTTAAAAGCATCCACAGGCTTTTTATTAAACCTTGCCACATCCACAAAATTGTGAATGACCTCTATGGGTTTATCAATCGTAAAATTTTTGTAGGTTTCTTCTTTTAAATTGTTAGAAACGGCAGTTAGCACATCACTTTCTTCCATAGAAAAGGTAACAACCGGGCTGTAAGTTTTGTCTCGCCCCACAAGCGTAATATCTGTGCCATGCAAAGTGGTAATTACAGGAATTCTTTTGTTTTGTTTGGCAAGTATTTGTTTAGCCATGTAAGCCGCTGCCGCATGGGGTATGGCATAATGCACGTGTAAAATATCTATGTTGTGATTGTTCACCACATCTACCATTGTGCTTGCCAATGCCGTTTCGTAAGGCGGGTAATCAAACAGGGGATAGGTGGGTACTCTAACCTCGTGATAAAAAATATTTGCATGAAACCCAGATAATCTTACCGGCTGCTGGTAAGTTATAAAATGTATGTTGTGTCCTGTATCTGCAAGTGCTTTTCCAAGTTCTGTCGCCAGTACCCCACTTCCTCCAAATGTTGGGTAACAAACTATGGCTATATTCATATCTGATAATTAAAGTGCTATTAAAAAATGCCTGTGCAATTTACCGATTAAAGGATTAGATTTTTTATTTAATGTGATTGAGGGTAAATCACTAAGTTTGTTTCCAATAACATGAATATGATTCAAAAGGTTTTATTTTTCGCAGCAACACTCTCAGTGGGATTTTTTGCTGATGCCCAGCCGGGCGATGCAGCTATGGTTAAAAAAATAGCAGATGAAGTGCTCACCAACAGCGGTGCTTACAGCAACCTTCGCTATCTCACCAAAAATATTGGGCCCCGCCTCAGCGGTTCTGCCAATGCACAAAAGGCCGTAGATGCCACGGTCAGGATGTTAAAAGAAGCTGGCGCCGATACCGTATATCTTCAACCCTGCATGGTTCCTCATTGGGTAAGAGGTGCCGCTGAAAAAGGCTATATCAAACTTGCTGACGGTACCAAGCACAATCTTAAATTAACTGCTCTTGGCAATTCTTTGGGTAGCAAACCTGGTGGGATAAAAAGCGAGGTTGTAGAAGTTGCAAGTATGGCTCAGCTGCAGCAGCTGGGAGAAAAAGGGGTTAAGGGAAAAATTGTTTTTTTTAATATCCCGATGGATCCTACATACGTCCGTACTTTTAAGGCTTACGGTGAAGCCGGTGTGGGCCGAAGGGCAGGACCTTCCCAGGCTGCAAAATATGGTGCCATCGGGGTAATGGTGCGGTCTCTTTCCAGTAACATAGATGACTATCCCCACACTGGAGCTACACAGTACAACGACAGTTTTCCAAAAATTCCTGCAGTGGCCATCAGCACAAGAGATGCCGAGTGGTTGAGTTTGCAAATTAAGAATAACAAAGCTCCCATGGCATGGTTTAAAACCAGTTGCGAAATGCTTCCTGATGTACTTTCTTACAACGTGGTGGGCGAAATAAGAGGCGCCGAATTCCCTGAACAGATCATCACCGTGGGTGGGCACCTGGACAGTTGGGACATATGCGAAGGAGCTCATGATGATGGCGCAGGTTGTGTGCAAAGCATCGAAACTATAAGGGCCATCAAGGCACTGGGCATGAAGCCTAAAAGAACGATCCGTGCAGTAATGTTTATGAATGAAGAAAATGGATTACGGGGTGGCCGGGCTTACCTCCAAAATGCAAAAGACAAAAAAGAGCAGCATCTCTTTGCAATGGAAAGTGATGCCGGCGGATTTTCGCCCCGGGGTTTTGGGTTGGAAATGAGTGAAGCAAAGCGAGCAAAGATCATGGAGTGGAAACCACTTTTTTATGACTACGGAGTGTACGATTTCGCAGCAGGTGGGGGCGGTGCAGACATTGGGCCACTAAAAGAACTGGGCACTTCGCTGGTGGGCCTGGTACCAGACAGCCAACGGTATTTTGACCTGCATCATGCAACCACGGATACTTTTGAAGCTGTGAGCAAAAGGGAACTAGACATGGGCGCCGTAAGCATGGCAGCACTCATTTGGCTGGTGAGTGAATACGGCTTATAAAATTGTTCATTCACTTAAAGAAATTAAAATGGAAACTTTTGCCAATCAAACAACAGCTCCACGAAAAAGTGGCTTTAAAAAATTTATGAGAATCTTTGTTTTAATAGTCATCGCCATACTCGCCTTCGTTATTTGGTGGAAATATTTTTATGTATTTGGCGAGGGTGTAAAATCTGGTGAGCTTAACTATGTGGTGAAAAAAGGAAATGTATTCAAGACTTACGAAGGCAAACTCATTCAATCTGGGTTTCGATCTAAAGCTGCGGGCACAGTGCAGTCCTATGAGTTCGAGTTTTCTGTAGAGAACGATAGTATTGCCAATGTGCTGATGAACAACAGCGGAAATTATTTTGACCTGCATTATAAAGAATACAAGAGCACTTTACCCTGGAGGGGCTTTAGTCCTTACATTGTAGATAAGATTATAAAGATGGAAAAAGTAGCCAGGTAATATTTACTTGCCTGCATATATTAAAAAGATAGCCGGCTGCTTGTGCAGTTCCGGCTTTTTATTTTTCCAGTCGGCTATGCTGTAGGTGCGTATGCTTTCATTAGGAGCAGTAATATTTACGCCAATGCAAAGTTTTGTGCCAGGTGCGCAGGTTTTAAAAATTGCTTCTACAAGCTGGTTGTTTCTATAAGGTGTTTCAATAAATATTTTTGTACTGTTATTTTTTTGGGAAGAAGCCTCTATTTCTTTTAGCTTCTTAGATCTCTCCAGGTTGTCAATAGGCAGGTAACCAAGAAATTCAAACTGCTGACCGTTCATTCCACTGGCCATTAGCGCCAGCAAAATTGAACTGGGCCCCACAAGCGGCTTTACTATACAATTTAATTGTTGGGCAGCCGCTATCAAAACCTGGCCGGGATCTGCAATGCCCGGGCAGCCTGCCTCGCTGATGATGGCTATATTTTTTCCTTCTTTTATTTTTTGGGCAAATTGCTTCAGCTGTTCTTCTTCTGCTTTGTGAATAGCATACCATTCAAAGTTATCTATCACAATATTTTTGTCCATACTTTTTAAAAACCTGCGGGCAGATCTTTCGTTCTCTGCAAAAATTACAGAACATTGGTTCACCGCATCCAGAATATACAAGGGTATGGTTGCGGTGGCATCTTCTGCCAGGGTACAAGGTATAAGGTAGATGGTAGACATGGTATCAACTGATAATTATTTGACTCTTTCGGGCCGATAACAAACTAATGGTAGCAGCAATTACTGCATAACTGGGTGCCAGCAACCAACCCAAAATGGGAACGAGATGCATGAGGTAAAATACAAGACCATTTCCGATGGCCAGGCCTTTGTGCCGCCCAATGAAGTCAATGCTCTGCGAGGCAGAAAGTTTATTGCGTTCGCTGCTATAGTCCAGCATAGAAAAACCAAAGTAATAACATTCAACCAGTAAGGCTACCAGCGGTGCTATCCATCCAAAAAGGGGGATGAAAGACAGCAGGAGAATGGTGAACACATAAACGGTTTGCCACAACAAATTGCGCAAGGCTATCCTAATGCCGCGGGCCGTGTCTTTAATTAATTGTTGAAGGCTGAATGGAAAATCTTTTCCTTCCAGGATGCTTTCTGTTTTTTCGCTCAGGTAGGCAAAAACTGGCGAGCCGAGGATAAGAAACAAAAATTTAAAAAGAGAAAAATAAAAGAGCAACAATACCAGTCTTAAAATGATCTGACCCACGATAAAGAAAAAGCTGATCCAGCTATCGTGCATTTTATCGAGCCAAATTTTTACGCCAGATTTTAGTAAGATAAATTCTATGGCCGTGTTGCTCGACGTCCAGAAGAGATACATTCCTCCCAAAAATAATAGGGTGTAAATAAGGCCTGGTATCAAAATCCATTTCCAAAGCTTATGCTTTACAATAAATTGATGCGCATGATGGTAGGACTGTATGGAAATAATAATTTCTTTTAGCATAACGATAATGGATCGGAATTGTCAGGTCGCACAGCACAATCAACTGTCGCAATTATGATCTTTTAAATGAAAAAAGATTTATAAATGAGGATCAGCTTATGGCTATCATACATTTTTAAAGTGCCTTAAAGATATTAAAACAATTAGAACAAAGCCTTATAATGGCAAAGCATTAGTTTCTATAATTTTGTATCCCAATTTATATTTCCAGCTTTTGCATGACATGAAGAAACTAAGCCACGAATTTTATCATCAAAAAGATGTTGTATCAGTCGCTCGCCAGTTGATCGGCAAGATTGTATCTACCCATTTTGATGGTGTGCTCACCAGCGGACGCATTGTAGAAACAGAAGCCTATGTGGCTTTTACAGACAGGGCATCTCATGCTTATGCAGGCAAACGAACCGCACGCAACCAACACATGTATGCAGCTGGCGGCACAGCCTATGTTTACATTTGTTATGGCATGCATCAAATGCTTAATGTGGTTACCAATGCACCTGAAATTCCGGATGCCGTTTTAATTAGGGCCCTTGAACCCCTCGAAGGCATTGACAAAATGCAGGAAAGAACCGGTAAGAAAAAATTAGACTTTACACTCACCAAAGGGCCAGGTAACGTGGCCAAAGCACTGGGAATTTTTAAACAGCATTCCGGCTTGGATTTGTCTGGTGCAAACATTTACATTACCGACGATGAGCAGTACCACCTGGATCCTGTACAAATTATATCAAGTGCGAGAATAGGCATAGACTCCGCAGGGGAGGATGCGGCCTTACCCTATCGTTTCTTTTTGAAAGGAAATAAATATGTGAGCGCAAGAAAATGGTAGCAGCATATTACAGGTTTGCTGCAGTACTCGGACACTTATGCATCATTGAGAAACTGAGCAATTAAAATCTTGGGCAGGGCACACCCTTAGATTCAACAGGGCGTTTGATGTAGATCAACGAAATTTCGGAGCCACCACGGCTACCCGTACCCGCTTTTAAACTACTGGTATTAATATCGTAGCTGGCGCCTATCCGTAAGCCGGCAAACTCGAGGCCAATATAAGGAATGATGGCATCGTTCAAGCGTATCCACGAGCCCAGGTAAACGTTTGTGGGATTTACATTGTCGTTGTTGGCGTTTAAGCCAAAGGCCCCACCCAAGGTAGTTTCACTCGCTTTTGCCTGTATCTGGTGAATGACGGATGTGCTAAGGGACACAACCTCAGACAAATAAAATGTACCCCCTGCATGCACCGTTACCCGGCCCGACAAAAGCCAGTTGTTATCTTTAAAACTCACTTTAGGCCTGTTGATATGGTACATAGATGCACCCAGGTAATAATTATTTTCTCCGTTCGATGATCCGGAAAAAAGTAGTCCCGCATTCACGTCAAAATAGCTTTGATTATTCCCGTTGGTAAGCACTTCCCTTTTGGATACATCCGTAAATCCATTTTGTGTCAACATGGATTCGAAAGTCAAATTACTTACATCCAGGTTCATGCTGCTGTAGGTTCCTTGAAAACCGGCGCCGATGGTATTGTAGCCATTTTCGTCTAAGGCTTTGTGGTAAGACATAGACAGCGAGCCGTAGTTAAGTTTCAATTGATTGTTCGCACTGGCATCAGATACACCTGAAATACCAATTCCAAAAACATCGTTCTCAGGAATTCTGGTTGTGAGAATAGGAAAATCTATAGAGGCGCTGGTAGTTACATAAGCTTTAGCTATAGATGGCCATTGGTCCCTATGATTGGCTGCTAATCTCCAGCTACCATCAAATTTGCCCGTAAAGGCTGGGTTCAAGGTGAGGGGAGAAGCAAAAAATTGCGAAAAATGTGGATCCTGGGCCTTTAAAGAAGTAGCAGCAACAATACATAAAGCAATCAACAGGTATTTTCTCATCATTTGTGTATTCTAGAATCTAAAGATAAGCAAATGGCCTAAAGTGCTGCATCTGAAATGTGAACTTTGGACAGAACAATCCAACCTAACTCTGCATTTTGGTTCCATAGGCCAGGTCGCCGGCATCTCCAAGGCCCGGTACTATATATCCCTTGGCCGTAAGTTCATCGTCAATATCGCCGCACCATATGGTGGCTTTGGGTTCAGCCCGCAATACATATTCAATTCCCACAGTGCAGGCAATGGCGCATACAATGTGCAGGGCTTTGATGTCTCCTTCTGCTTTGAGGTATTGTATAGATTTTACAAGAGAGGCACCAGTAGCTAACATGGGATCGCTAATAATCACAACTCTCCCGTCCAGCTCGGGGCAACTCATATATTCCATACTTATCTCAAAGCTACCGTCTGCATGGTGTTTTCTATAAGCACTTAAAAATGCATTGTCAGCTCTGTCAAAATAGTTTAGCAGTCCATTATGCATTGCCAATCCTGCCCGTAAAATGGTAGCCAACACTGGTTGCTCTTTCAAAACTTTGCAATTGGCAATGCCCATAGGTGTGGTGGTTTCCAACTCTTCTGTCTCTAACTCTTTGCTAATTTCATAGCCAATAACCTCGGCAATCCGCTCAAGGTTACGCCGGAAACGCAAACGGTCATTTTGAATTTCTACATTCCTCAATTCGCTTACCCAATTACTTACAAGGGAATGTTTTGTGCTGAAATTATGTACCATAATTTGTTCTACTTAGTTTTAAAATGAACCAGAAACTGCTGCTATGAAGGAAAATTAACACGGCATGCGCACAAATCTATAATAAAATAGAAAGCATCGCTTATTTTTGATCAGTCTTTATTAAAATAACCAATTAGCAAAAAGCCATGAAAAAATACTTATTCCTTGCATGTATCCTGGGCTTTGCAATATCAGCCTGCAGCAGCGTGGAGGAAAAGCGAAGCCAGGATAAATATGAAAGCAGTAAGTTATCGTTGGAAGAAATAGAAAAACAATCTCCGCTGCAATTTCTTTCCGTAACAGGCAACGATAAAAAAAATTTTCTGGGGCAAACGGTGGTAAAAGGTAAAGTGACTAACAAAGCAAAACTGGTAACCTACAAAGACGTGGATATCAAATTGTTCTTTTACAGCAAAACCGGAGCCCTGTTGCAGGAAGATCAGGAAATGGTATACGAATCTGTTGCGCCCGGAGCAACTGTTGCTTTCAAATCAAAATACTTTTCGCCTAAGGGAACAGATAGCATAGCTATGAAGGTGGTGTCGGCGAAGTTTTAAAAGTGAAAAGTGAAAAGCGAAAAGCCAAAAAAAGCGTCTACGAATCTTGGACTTTTCTAAATCATACATCATAAATCACACATCATAAATCACACATCATACATCAAAATCACTCTTCAACCCTAAACGCTTCTACAAAAGAAAAACTATCTCCATCAAATAAACCTTTATCACTTAGTTTCAAATGGGGGATTACAAGTAAGGCCATAAAGGACAACGTCATAAAGGGTGCCGCCAAAGGGCTGCCAAGCTCTTGCTTTGCAAAACGGTCGATGGCAGTGTAATCGGCAGCAACTTTATAACCATCTTCTGCACTCATAAGCCCCGCAACCGGCAGTGGTAAAATCATTTCACTTGCATCGCCTACTGCACTTACGCCTCCCCGTTGTTGTATGATCAGGTTTACGGCCTTACACATACTTTCATCATCGGCACCCACCGCAACAATATTGTGACTATCATGTGCTACCGAAGATGCGAGGGCACCTTTCTTAAGTCCGATGTTTTTAATAAATGCTTTGGCTATAGGCGCATTGCTATATCGGTTTACTACTACTATCTTTAAAATATCTTTTTCCGGATTGCTCACCAGCTTTCCATCCTCTACGGTAGCGTCTACCATTATTTTATGGGTGATGAGCTGACCCTCCAATGCTTCTATCACCGGTATTTGCTTTTGCTCTTCCGCGGCAAGCATCACAAATTCTTCCGCTTGTTTTTCAGTACAATTAAATTCGTTTACAATGCCCGGAGCAGTTGTAGCAATAAGCGACTGGCCATTTTCTGCCACCAGCAAGCCATCTATGTAAGTTTGTTTTACTTTAAAATCAACGAGGTCTTGCAACACAATAAAGTCTGCCGGGTCGCCTTCACGCAACAGCCCGTTGCGCATGCTGTAATGCATAACCGGGTTGATACAAGCAGCTTGCAGTACTTTGAAAATATCGACTCCAAAAGCTACAGCCCTTGCACAAATGCTGTTGATGTGGCCTTCTACTAAACTATCAGGATGTTTGTCATCGCTGCAAAACATCATGTTTTCGTGATGGTCGTGCATGAGGGGTATGAGGGCATCAAAGTTTTTTGCAGCGCTCCCTTCCCTGATCAGTATTTTCATGCCATGGCTTAATTTTTCCAGTGCTTCTTCTGCGGTAAAGCACTCATGATCGGTGCTGATGCCGGCATTAATATAGTTCACGGCCATTTCGCCCCTGAGCCCTGGAGCATGACCATCTACAGGTTTATTATATTTTTTGGCCGCCGCAATTTTTTTCATCACTTCCGCATCTCCATTCAATACCCCCGGAAAATTCATCATTTCGCTCAAGTAATTTATTTCAGGCATGGCCAGCAGCGTTTCTACATCGGCTGCATCAAGGGCTGCGCCTGCTGTTTCAAAAATAGTTGCGGGCACACAACTCGGTGCACCAAAATGAAACTTAAAATGAACTTTTTTTCCATCTTCAATCATGAACCTTACGCCTGCCATACCACACACATTGGCAATTTCGTGTGGGTCGCTAATGGTACCCGAAGTGCCATGTACCACGGCAAGTTTGGCAAACTCTGCAGGTACCAGCATACTGCTTTCAATGTGCACATGGCTGTCTATAAACCCGGGGCAAATAAAAGGTTGGCCAGCTACGGGGTTTTCATTAAGTTGTTTCACTGAAACAATCCTTTCGGCCTCCACCAATATTTCACCGTGGTAAAATCTCCTGCCCAAAATGTCTGCTATATTTCCGGTAATACTAAACGATGTGCTCATGAAAAGTTGTTTATGATTTGATGACGGTGGCAGCTTTCAAAAATTTCGTCAAAAGTAAACTCAATTTAGTTTTTATATTATCTTGCTACATCAAAACTTATAGTTCACTTCAAATTATCAAGACAATGAAAACGCTCAAAATAGTACTGGCTTCAGCTATTGGATTATTTTCTTTGACCGCCTCGGCACAATCTGCCGATGAAATTGTAACCAAATACGTAAACGCAATGGGTGGAGCAGAAAAACTTGCTTCTCTCAAAACGGTTAAGATGGAAGGTAACATGAGCACACAGGGTATAGATGTTGCGCTCACCCTTACCAAAAAACATTTGGAAGGGATGCGGCTGGACCTTGAGATTATGGGTACTTCTAATTTTCAAATGGCTACACCTACCAAGGGTTGGGTATTTATGCCTGTGATGCAGCAAACAGAGCCCCAGGAAATGGACCCAGAACAACTGAAATCTGTACAAAGTCAACTGGATATCCAGGGTTCTTTGTTTAACTATAAAGAAAAAGGCTATACTATTGAAAGTCTGGGTTCTGAGAAAGTGGATGGTAAAGATGCCCATAAATTGAAGCTCGTAAAAGCCGGCAAAGAGGTTTTTTATTTTGTGGATGCCACCTCGGGGTTGCTGCTTAAAACAGTAACGAAGGTAACAGCACAGGGCACGGAGATGGATGTTGAAAATATCTTTAGCGATTACAGGAAAAACGCTGATGGCTTCATGTTTGCCTACACCAACACCAATACGCAGGGCGTAATTACTTTCGATAAAATTTCGGTGAATGTGCCGGTAGAGGATAAAATGTTTACCAACTAAATAATAGCAGTAATTACGAATTTATAAAAGCCCCGCACACTTGCGGGGCTTTTTGTATCAATCATGTTTGGCCAAAAGATCGGGACGCCTTTTTTCTGTATGGGCCACTGCTTGTTCATGGCGCCAATCGTCTATCAGTTTGTGGTTTCCACTCATCAATACTTCCGGCACCTTCCATCCTCTAAAATTTTCTGGCCTGGTATACACCGGTGGTGCCAATAGATTATCCTGGAAGGAATCGCTAAGTGCAGATGTTTCGTCATTCAATACACCGGGTATCAAACGGCCAATAGCATCGGTTAATATGGCTGCTGCCAATTCTCCTCCGCTAATTACATAATCACCGATGGATATTTCCCTGGTAATAAAATGGTCTCTTACTCTTTGATCTATTCCTTTATAGTGGCCGCAGATCATCATCAAATTATTTTGTAAAGAAAGCTGATTAGCGGTTTGTTGGTTCAGCGTTTCCCCATCCGGACTCAGGTAAATAATATCGTCGTAGCTGGTATTTTTTTGAAGACCCTCAATGGCATTCACCAACGGTTCCGGCATCATAACCATCCCGGCGCCGCCACCAAAAGCATAATCGTCTACCTGTGCTCTTGCATAGGTAGTATAGTCTCTCAGGTTGATTACGTTTACCTTAAGCAAGCCTTTATCCTGTGCACGTTTCATAATAGAATGCGCAAAGGGTGACGTTAGTAAATCTGGAACAACGGTGATGATATCTATGGTCATGGGGGAAAAGTAAAAAGTAAAAAGTAAAAAGTCAAAAGGTGAAATGTGAAAGGTGAAAGGTGACACACATCACAGATCAGACATCATAGATCAGACATCACAGAATTAGGTTTCGTTTGTAAATTCATCTAAATCTCTTTTTTGTTTCTTGGTGGGCCGGCCCACTTTGCTCAACCGTTTACCAGTGTGAAAAACAGCCGCCTGAAACTGTATCCTATCCAATTCTTCTGCAGGCGTTATGTCCATGTAGTATTTTATGGCCTCCGCAAATTGTACCCGACTATGCAATAAGCCGGTTACTTTAATAACCCATTTTTTAGCCTCAGTCTTCACCTCGTATTCATCGTTTACGCTTACAGCTCTGGCAGGTTTGGCGGCATTGCCCTGAAACTTGATTTTGCCTTTATCGCATGCATCCGCTGCCTGGCTTCTTGTTTTAAAAAAGCGAATGCTCCATAAATATTTATCCAGTCTTAATTTTTCCGGTTGCATGGTAATATTCGTTTCAGATGTCATGCCTCCCGGTTGCCCGGTTAGCAAATGCCTGCAATCTTAAAAGATAGTTTTTATAATATCTTGGCAAAAATACCGTCAATTTTGTAATTGCTTTCTATTTAACAACAGCATATTCAGTTGATCCTGTATAAATGCTTATTTTTAAGTTTAAAATCTTACAGTCCTATGCGGTATCAATTTAAATATGTTTTGTTGATTATTTGTGTGCTCGGTCAATCGGTAATGGCACAGAATAAAGGTATTAACTGGACGGCAGACGGCACCGGTTACTACAGCTTCAATGAGGGTAGTATCTTTCGGTACGACCCCAAAACAGATGCACAATCTGTAGTGGTTGGCAAGGAACAATTAACTCCATCCGGGGCTTCTGCTGCGTTAAAAGTTCAATCTTTCGATTACAGTCCTAACCGCAATAAGATATTGTTGTTTACCAACACGGCCAGGGTTTGGCGCTACAATACCAGGGGAGACTATTGGATTTTAACCCCAATTGGTAATGAATTGAAACAGCTGGGCAAGGGCCTGCCAGCTCAGTCTCTTATGTTTGCAAAGTTTTCGCCAGATAGTCGCTTTGTGGCTTATGTCAGCCAGCACAACTTATACATTGAAGATGTGAGTACCGGCCAAATTCGTAAGCTAACGGCAGACGGTAGCCGCAAATTAATAAACGGCACATTTGACTGGGTGTACGAAGAAGAGTTTGGTTGCAGGGATGGTTTTAGGTTTAGCCCCGATGGAAAGCAGATTGCCTTTTGGCAGGTAGATGCTACCCGCATCCGTGATTATTATATGCTCAATACAACAGACTCCAACTACTCCCAGGTAATACCTGTAGAATATCCAAAAGTAGGGGAGGCTCCTTCGCCGGTGCGTATTGGCGTTGTTACACTTTCGGGCGGCATCATTCGTTGGATGAATATTGCTGGTGACCCCCGCCAACATTACCTGCCACGAATGGAGTGGAGCGGCCCCAACGAATTAATTGTACAACAACTGGATAGAAAGCAACAGGAGAGCAAACTTATTTATTGCAAAACCACTGATGGCAGCAGTGCCACTTTTTGGGCAGAAAACGACGATGCCTGGGTAGATATGAATACCGATAACCCCGTAGGTTGGAACTGGATAAACAAGGGGCAGGAATTTTTATGGGTGAGCGAAAAAGATGGCTGGCGCCACATTTATAAAATAAGCCGGGATGGTAAAGAAGTTACCCTTCTTACAAAAGGCAATTATGATATTGGTAAGATTGTGTCTATTGATGAGGCTTCGAATTATATTTATTTTACGGCTTCGCCAGACAACGCTACGCAAACTTATCTGTACCGGGTACGCATCAATAATGGAAAAGAGGAGGCCGAACTACTCTCTCCTATCGCACAAAAAGGTACTCACCAGTACCAGGTGTCTCCAACCGGCAAGCTGGCAAAACATAGCTTTAGCAACCACAACACTCCTACCGTTACGGAATGGATATCGTTGCCAGACAACCGTCCTCTCAATGCCAGTAAAAGTATAGCCTCCAATCTAAAAGTAAATACTTCAATAAATGTAGAGTATGTAAAAGTTACCACTCAGGATAATATTATACTGGATGCCTGGATACATAAGCCTGCCAACTTTGATCCTAACAAAAAGTATCCGGTTGTATTTTATGTGTATGGCGAGCCGGCCGCAACTACCACAGATGACAGCTACGGCAGTCATTCAAATTTTTTATACAATGGTGATATGGCGGAAGATGGTTACGTGCAGGTTGCTTTAGACAATCGGGGAACTCCTGCGCTGAAAGGCGCCGCCTGGCGCAAATCTATTTATAGAAAAATTGGCGACATCAACATCAGGGACATGGCCATGGGTGCAAAAAAAATTATTGAGCTTCCTTATATTGACAAAAGCCGTGTAGCAGTGTGGGGCTGGAGTGGTGGGGGATCATCCACCCTCAACTTAATGTTCCGTTATCCCGATATTTTTCAAACCGGAATTGCCATTGCGGCTGTAGCCAACCAGTTGAACTACGACAACATCTACCAGGAACGTTACATGGGATTGCCACAAGAAAACAAGCAAGATTTTGTAAATGGTTCACCCATCAACCATGTAAAGGGTTTAAAGGGAAACCTGCTTTATATACATGGCACCGGTGATGACAATGTGCATTACAGCAATGCAGAAGCACTCATTAATGAACTGGTAAAATACAACAAGCAGTTTCAGTTTATGGCTTACCCCAATCGCACGCACAGCATTAGTGAAGGTGAAGGCACCTCTCTGCATTTATCTACTTTGTACACCCAATTTTTGAGGGAACATTGTGCACCAGGTGGCAAATAAGTTCCACTATAATGAAGAGAGGTTTCTTTTGTAGAAATAAAGCTATGTAAAGACGTTAGGCATTTCACTGCAAGCGGACGATTAAAAAAGTATAAAACCAAGTTGGCTGATAGGCAAATTGTATAGCATGCTGCACAGGTTTTAAAAAGAGGTATCTACAGAAAATTTTTCCGGATGTTTGGGAGAAATATTTTTATAGAAATCCATTATTTTCTTCATGTCGGTTTTATAATCTGTAAGAAATATTGGTTCACTTATACCCGTTAGCTTTTTCTTGTAGTCGATGTATCCCAGTAGCACGGGTACATTGGCTGCCCGGGCAACATGATAGAACCCTGTTTTCCATGCCTCGTTTCTACTCCTTGTTCCCTCGGGAGTTATTAAGATGATCATCTCCTTGTTAGCGTTAAAGAGTTCTGTCATAGCATCTATAAAACTTGGCCTTTCATTTTGCGGTCCTCTTGGCCGCCTGTCTATAGCAATTGCACCAAGCGGATTCATCAATAAACTAAAAGGGAATTTTACCCATTCTTTTTTTACAGTGAAGCGAATGGGCAAACGGTAGATGGCAAATGTTGCCATAGTATACCAGAAGTCCCAGTTGCTGGTATGCGGCGCTGCCAGTACGATACATTTTGTTAATTGGATGGGACGGTGCCCATCTGTTTTCCAACCGGTCAATTTAAATATCCAGATGCAAATCTGTTTAATCATTGTTATAGGTATAAAAGTATTTGTATGAAGTAGCATCGGCAAGATATGGCATACTGGTTATTTGGCGGGAGCCAAAGATGAACAATTTTTTATTGCTATTTCTATAAATCATATCTTGTAGTTCAATGCCATTTATCAAGCTAACGCTTCCCAAAATTTAAACCAGAACTATGTTGAAACAATTACTTGTCTCCACCCTTATTTTGCTTTTTTTTACTGCTACTTTTTTGCTCATTCGCAATCAATTCATCCGTCCTTCCGGCAATTTTGCAACAAAGGCACTCAGGCAAAAAAATGGCCCTGCAGCGGATTTCGACAAAGCGGTAGAAGAAGAATTTAATTTATTGAAAGATCCCGCCACCGGAAAAATACCCGTTGGTATCAGGGAACTGGAACTAGGACAAGCCAGTGAAATATTAACCAAGCAATTGCTGGACGGTTCACAAAACCGAGTGGCTGCAACAAACTATGTTTTTCAAGGGCCGGGTAACCTTGGAGGAAGGGTAAGAGCAATAGCTTTTGACGTAGCCGATGCTACCGGAAATACTATCATTGCTGGTAGTGTGAGTGGAGGTATATTTAGAACAACCAACGGAGGAACAAATTGGAGTCGTCAAAATCCGAATGATCAACTTTTTAGCGTAACTGCTGTGGCCCAGGATACAAGAGCAGGATTCAGAAACGTATGGTATTATGCCGGCGGCGAAGCTATCGGTAACAGCGCTTCTGAAAGTGGAGCCTTGTATGCTGGTCATGGCATTTACAAATCTACCGACAACGGACTTACCTGGTCAAGGCTTTCAACTTCCAACACCGGAAGCCTCTTTACTTTTGATAACTGTGCTGATTTAATCAGCCGAATTGTGGTGAACCCAGTGAACGGCGAGGTTTATGCATCAAGGCTAGCAGGCGTTTTGCGATCAGCCGATCAGGGTGCTACCTGGTCAACTGTACTTGGAATTGGGGGATGCAACTCTGGGATGGTGGGAGATATTACCTGCACAAGTACTGGTCAGTTGTATGCCGGATTTGCCGGCTCAGTAGGCTCTTCAACCGATGGCGTATGGACATCCACAGATGGAGTAGCCTGGACCCATATTGCAGGAACGGGCGCTGCTACCACCCCTGCCACTTGGAATTTAGTAAATACCTATGGGCGTATCGTTCTGGCTGCGGCCCCTGGTAGAGGGGACCTTGTATATGCCTTATACTACAATAATACAACTTCAACTTGCGCAATCCCAGCACCTGAAGCAGAATTGTTTGTATGGAACGCTACGACAAGTATATGGACGGACCTTTCCGCTACCTTACCAGATGAACCTGGTTGCACCTCAGGAAACGATCCTTTTGCGGTGCAGGGAGGCTATGACCTTGAGATCAGCGTAAAACCAGATGATGCAAATACAATTTTTATAGGGGGAACCAATGCCTATAAGTCTACTAATGCTGGTGCTACCTGGACAAGAATTGGCGGATATGCAACTACTTCCGGGTATGCGCAATATACAAATCACCATTCTGATGTTCATGTATTGAAGTTTGGCCCGGCAAGCAATAGTATACTCTTTAGCGGAGACGATGGTGGAATTCAAAAGGCTGATATTACAGCTCCTACAGCAACCTGGACCCCTTTGAACAACAATTTCCCAACCTATCAATATTATCATGTAGCTATTAAGCAAGACAATGCAGTAAATGACTTTATTGGCGGAGCACAAGATAACGGCACAACGGGTGTTATAGGGGGTGGAACCGCTTTCTCGCAATTTCTCAGTGGTGATGGGGTTGCGGTAGGTATTGCAAAAGGGCCGGCCCCTTACCAGCAGTTCTGCGGTTTCCAGTCTGGTCCCATTTTTAGAAGGGCAAACAACCTCGCAAATGGTTTTATAAATGCTACTTTAACACCTACTGGTTTAAATACTACTTACACTTCTATTTTTGTTACCTACTTCCATCTGGATCCTGACAATACAGAAAATATGTATTATGCCTGCCAGGTTACAGCGGATGGTACTAACAGAATTCAGCGCAATACGAATGCCACTACTTCTACTTCCGCCAGCTGGACGCTGATGGATTTCCCCTACGCCGGTTATGTAAGATCGATGGCCACCACCAGGGGGGCTTATACCGCAACCAACAGACTATACCTTGGTACAAGTGGGGGTAAGGTATACAGAATGACAGATCCCGTTAATGCGCTGCCGTCCGTAGTACCCGATGATATTACTCCTCCCGGCATGACGGGGGCCAGAACAGTTTTAGGGCTTTCTGTAAACCCAACCAACCACAACGAGTTGCTTGCTGTATATTCTAATTATAGCACAACCAATATTTGGTACACAAACAATGCAGGTGATGCAATTCCTACTTGGGTAAACGTAGAGGGAAATCTTACACTTCCATCCATTAGAAGCGCTATGATTGTGCAAAATGGAGCGGTTACAGAATATTATGTTGGAACCTCTATAGGCCTCTACAAAACCGAAAGTATGGCAGGTACAGTTACCTGGACACAAGAAGCTGCGAGCGATTTGGGCAATGTGGTTATTACAAGTCTATCCTTGCGTCCCATTGACAACGTTTTTGCAATTGGTACACATGGTTTAGGAATGTGGAGGGGGACGGTAAGCGCTGCTGTACCGGTTACCCTTGTAAACTTTAAGGGGACTATTCTAAACAGGAATGCAGCTCTTTCGTGGAATACAGAAAATGAGACCAACAACAAGGGCTTTGAAATACAGAGATCTTATGACGGAGCTCAATATAAGACTATCGGGTTTGTGCCTGGGGCGATAAATAGCAGCCGCTCCCAATCTTATGTGTTTAATGATAAGGACCTAGCGCAACAGGTAAATTATTACAGGTTGAAACAAATAGATCTGGGCGGCTCGTCTAAATTCAGCAATATTGTACTGCTCAAAACTTCTTTCAGCGACGATGTTAAAGTACTTTCGAACCCATTCAATAATTACCTCGACTTGCAGCTGAGCAAAACCTTTCAGGCAAAGGCTACGCTCCGATTGTTGGATATAAGTGGTAAAGTTGTGTATCAGACTGTGCTGCAGCAAGGCCAGGCAAGGCTTAGGTTACCAATCAATAATATTGCCATTGCAAAAGGTATTTATACTTTACAGGTTATAGCAGGAACCCAACAGTTTAGCACCAAACTGGTGAAGGAGTAAATACGCTCCCTATTTTCTACCATATTAAAATGTTTGCTTCCACGAAGCAAACATTTTTTTTGATTAGCCGAAAGAGATCTTTACAGCGTCTAATCGATTTTTTCATAGATGGCTTAGCACGGACCGCCTTGCAGGGTATGGTTTTTTATTTTGGAGCGCTCACTGTCTTGTATTGGTATGCAATGCCAGACGACTCCAATGTGAATAAAAACATCATAAAAATTAACAGCAAACATTTTAATGTTTAAACATTAATATAATTAATTCCTTTATCTTTGCCCTTCAATCTTTAAAAAATTAAAAAAATATAACAATGAGTGTAATAGAAAGTCTTAACTGGAGGTATGCCACCAAAATAATGACCGGCGAAAAAATAAGCCAGCAAACCTTGGATAATATATTGGAGGCCACAAGGCTTTCTGCCTCTTCCTATGGGTTGCAGCCATATAGTATTGTAGTAGTAAGCAACCCCGAAATAAAAGCTCAACTGTTGCCAGCCGCTTATGGGCAATTACAGGTTGTGGACAGCTCGCAGTTACTCGTGTTTAGCATTTGGAAAAATATCGGGCAGGAAGAAGTTACCCGTTATATAAACGACATTGCTACCACAAGGGGCATTGCTCCGGAAACTTTGCAAGGTTTTGCTGATACCATTTTGGGGACTGTTAAAAGCTTAAGCGAAGAACAACAGCAGGTATGGGCCAGCAAGCAGGCTTACATTGCACTGGGTACCGCTTTGTTGGCTGCTGCCGACCAAAAGGTTGATGCCACGCCAATGGAAGGTTTTATTCCGGCGGAAGTTGACAGGATTCTCGGCCTTGAAGAAAAGGGACTAAAATCTGTGGTGATGCTGGCCATAGGAAAAAGAAGTGAAAAAGATGCGCTGGCTTCAGCAACTAAAGTAAGAAGAGACAAAGATTTATTTTACAGTTTTGTAGACTAATTTTTAAAAATAAGATAAAAAAAGAGTGCGGCCACCGCACTCTTTTTTTTGCTAACAGCTTACCGCACAAAAATTTCTTTTGCCAAAAAGCCCCTCAAAGTATGGTACTGCGAAAGGAGAATATACTTTCCTTTGAGGTACTGACCTTTTACAACGAAAACTGCGCATAAAGCCAATGCTGCAAAAAACTTCACCACGAACTCCACGCCCTTCTTCAACACACCGAGGTTGCCCTCTTCTGCAAACACCCGTTTTTTTTCTTCGTTCCCCGTTTTTAAAAAAAGCGTTTTAAAGTTTGATAACTCTAGCCGGTGAGCATCTATGTAATGGTGAAGCCAGGCTTGCGGTACAAAATAAACCTGCTCTGAAATTTTTTTTACCTGCTGAAAAATGTATTTATCATCGCTCCTAAATTGTAGGGCATTGTTAAATCCTCCCACTCGTTCAAGCACGTCTTTTTTGTAAGCCATGTTGCATCCTACCGGATATTTCATAGCCTTGGTAAATGGTTGAACCTCGTTTCCAAAATCAATTTTGCCTATAAAACCATTCAGGTATTTACTCATCCAGGCAGGTTCCTGCCCCGTTTCATATTTAGGTATCACTTTGCCACCGGCACCTGCAGCCTGCGGGTGTGTTTTAAAAAATTGCAACATCTCCTCTAGGTACGCTACCGATAGCACGGCATCGTCATCTATATAATTTATAATAGGTGATTGTGCTTCCATAATTCCCCGGTTACGGGCATGGGAGAGACCCTTGTTTGCCTCAAAACAGTATCTGGCATTCAATTCAGGATGCAGGGTTATAAACTGCCGGGTAATAGCGGCAGTTTCATCTGTACTGTTATTGTCTACAATAACCAGTTCAAATCTTGCAGGGGGCAAAGTTTGTTTGCTGATGCTTTCCAGTGCTTCGGGCAGGTAACGGCAGCGGTTATACGTGCATATCACCAGGCTTATCTCATAACCAGTTGCCATGATTGTGTCTCACTTTTTTGTAAGATGAATTATACTTTGCCAGGATAATTTTTCAAAGCTATTTCCAGGCAATCCATGGCTTTGTTGATATCATCTACGTTAAGTACATACGCCAACCTCACTTCATTTTTACCGAGGCCAGGCGTGCTGTAAAACCCGGTTGCTGGCGCCAGCATAAGGGTTTGGCCATGGTGGCTGAAATCTTCCAGCAGCCATTGGCAAAATTGATCGCTATCGTCAATAGGTAACCTTGCCATGGCATAAAATGCACCACCAGGGTTTGGGCAAAATACGCCAGGCATGGCGTTCAGCCTGTTTACAATAGTATCTCTGCGGAGTTTATATTCAGCCTTTGTAGTGTCAAAATAATCGTCTGGTAAATCTACAGCAGCTTCTCCCAGTATTTGTGCATAAAAAGGTGGGCTGAGTCTTGCTTGTGCAAACTTCATGGATGCACCCAACACTTCGACATTCTTTGTTACCAGTGCGCCAATGCGGCCACCACATGCACTGTATCTTTTGCTGATGGTATCCATCAAAACCACATTTTGCTCGGCACCTTTTAAATGCATGGCGCTTGTATGGGTGCCTTCGTAACAAAACTCCCGGTAGGCTTCGTCTGCAAACAGGTAGAGGTTGTGCTTCAACACAATTTGCTCCAAGGTTTCCATTTCTGCCGCACTGTATAAATATCCGGTGGGGTTGTTAGGATTGCAAACAACAATGGCCTTTGTTTTAGGGGTAATGGCTTTTTCAAAATCTTCTATCGGAGGAAGTGCAAAACCTTTTTCTATACTGCTGCTTATGGGTTTTACTACTACATCTGCCTGTATTGCAAAGCCATTGTAATTTGCATAAAAGGGTTCGGGAATAATTACTTCGTCGCCAGCATCAAGGCAGGCCATAAAGCCAAATAAGATGGCTTCGCTGCCACCCGTGGTGACAATAATTTCATTAGCATTGATGTCGATATTATTTTTAGCATAATACTGTACCAACTTTTTACGATAACTCTCGTTGCCGGCACTGTGGCTGTATTCAAGCACCGCAAAATCTGCATTTCTTACAGCATCCAAGCAAATTTTTGGTGTTTCTATATCGGGTTGACCGATGTTTAAATGAAAAACTTTAGTGCCTTTTTTTTTAGCGGCTTCGGCAAACGGAACAAGTTTGCGGATAGGGGAGGCGGGCATTACTTGCCCACGATGGCTGATTTGTAACATGCCGCAAAGTTAGGAGGAATTTTGACGAGCCGTACTTGAAAATTACGAATTATGTATGACGAACTACGAATGCAGCCGTTCTGCTTATCCATTCTAAATTCGTTACTCGTAACTCGTCATTTGCCATTTATAACTCATCATTTGCCATTTATAACTCATCATTCATCACTCATAATTCCGCCACCTCATTCCTCATAATACTTCACGTTATGCTGTTGCAAAAAAGCCTTGATGGTATTTACATGAATGCATTGGCCAAGGTGAATAAAGGAATAGTCTGTCACTTTTTTCAAAGTTGTATTCACCATTATTTCTTTATCCACCAGGTCAAAGCCAAGGTGGAGATGTTTGGTGCTGAACTGCATGCCATGTACCACACCATTACTGTCAAAAAGAGGCCCACCGCTTTGGCCCCGGAGCCCCGGCGTACTCATTTCAATTCCATACAAGCCGTTGGCTTCATCAGCCAAGAACCTTGTTACCATACCCTCCATCGGAAAACGGGGAGAAACATTTATTCCGGTGGTTGTCCATTCAATATCATCTATTGTGCTGTTGTAAGTATAGTTGGTAAATTCCGGGAAGGGAAAGCCCAGCCGGCAGAGAAATTTACCCTGCAAAAGTGTTTGATCGTTTTTTAAAAAGCGAGCGTATTCTGTGTAGTGTAGTTTTTTGTAATCGTTGAATTTTATAATTGCCAGGTCCAGCGTAGGATGCATGTGAAAAGTAAAGCCACTCATGCTATCTACACAATCCACAAAATTATTTTTGAGTTGAATGGTGGTTTCAGCGGTCATTTTATACTTCAGCTCAATACCTTTCAACAACTGTTTGTGACGGGCGTCTTGGACAAGCCCTTTTTTCTCTCTGCTGAAGTTGTGATAATGCTGATTAATAGCGTCTGCCGAAACAAGCATTTCTGCAATGTGCTTGCAGGTAACAGCGTAGCCCTCATCGTTCACGAAAAACAGTGTACCCGCAGCGGGGATCACACTTTTACCGGCATAGGTCCTTATGATGCTGTGCACGGGCCGGGTAAATTGTGCAACCCGTTCAATAGCTT
>JBKJKD010000283.1:0-3166 GCA_046597635.1 Ferruginibacter sp.
TTTGCGGTGTTTAGCGAAATATATTATGACAAAGGATGGAATGCTTATGTAGATGGTAACAAAACAGATTATGTGCGGGTGAACTATGTATTGCGTGGAATGAGCTTACCTGCAGGCAAGCACAACATAGAATTTCGCTTTGAACCGGAATCTTATAAAAGAGGTAATACCATTGCACTGTGGGCAACCATACTAGGCTTCCTTGCACTGCTTGCTGCCCTGGCTATGAATATTAAAAAGAAGAAAATAGTTTAAGACGAAACTTATGGTAATCGGCAATGGAATGATTGCGAAACGTTTTAGCAGCTATGGCGATGACAAGAACATTCTTGTTTTTGCCTCCGGCGTTTCCAATTCATCCAGCACAGCAGAGGAGGAATACAAAAGAGAGGAAGCGCTGCTGAGCCAGGCCATTGAGGTTAATCCACAGCACACGATTCTTTACTTTAGCACCTGCAGTATTTACGATCCCTCGTTGCAAGAATCTGTTTATGTGAAGCATAAACTCAAAATGGAGCAGCTGATACAGCGCAGTTGTTCCCGTTATATTATTTTCCGGGTGAGTAATCCCGTTGGCCTTACGGATAACCGACACACCGTACTCAACTTTTTTGCCACACACATTAAAGAACAGGAACATTTCACCGTTTGGCAATACGCCAGCCGCAACCTGATTGACATGGACGATGTTTTTAAGGTCTGCGATCATATCATAAAAAGTGGTGCTCAAATCAACAGTATTGTAAACATTGCCAACCCGGTAAACTACCCGGTTACATTCATCATCCAGGCCATAGAAAAACACTTTTCCCTCAAAGGAAATTACAGCCTTGCAGAAAAAGGGAATAGCCCACTGGTAGATACCACAACTATACAACCTTTGTTTAGACAGCTACATATTGAATTTAACAATGACTACCTTGAAGCATTGCTGCAAAAATATTTTCCGCTATCATGACCTACCAGGCTGCCATTAAAAAATTAAGATTCGAAAATATAGGTGTGGCGCCTTTTGTATGGCTGGGGAAACTGGCTGCAAATGTCTTTCCGCTAAAAACGAAACACAAAGTTTTTTTATTTTTTCCCAATGCTGATATTGGTGGTGCGCCAAGGGTAAACCTGGATATTACTGAATTGCTCAAAGCAGATAATCCACTCATCATTTTTTCTAAAAAAGCCCATAACAACTTGTACCGGGAACGCTATGAAAAAACGGGTGTCAAAATTATCGACCTCCATCCCTACATAGATAATAAGTTGTTTCACTTCATTAATTTCTTCTTCCGTGGTTTATTAGCCGCCTGGATTAACCAACAGAATAACCCGGTGGTTTTTGGCGGAGAAAGTATTTTTTTCTACAAAATTATTCCGCATCTGCGCAAAGACATTCGCTGTGTAGAGCTAACGCATGTGGACGTTTGGATTCCTTACACGATTGGTTTCATTGACAGGATAGATGCACGGGTTTTTAGCACCCGCAAGGGCATGCAAAAAGTATCAGAACAATACCAACAAAATCAGCTTGATGAACATTACGCAGAGCGCTTGTTTTTTGTAGACAATGCCGTGGACATACCGGCTATAAAGCCGACCCTAAATGAAAAGCTGGAGGTTTTTTTTATCGGCCGTGGTTCAGCGCAAAAAAGAATTCACCTTGTTGCTGCCATTGCTACCAGCACGCATGAACAACAACTACCCGTGCATTTTAATTTTGTGGGCGATGTTGAAAAAATGATCGATCCGGCTAGCCTACCCTTTTGCACTTTTTACGGCACGGTAAAAGAAGAGGCTGCCATGGAGGAAATTTATCAAAAGGCGGATGTGCTTTTACTCACTTCTGCATTTGAAGGTTTGCCCGTGGTAGTGATGCAAATGATGGCCTATGGAAAAATAGTGGTAAGCACTGCTGTGAGCGGGATACCAGATTATATTTTTCACCGGCAGAATGGATTACTGCTCAGCGCCGAAGATGAAGCAGGCATCATCAGGCAAGGCATTGAAGAACTGGAGTGGCTCGTTGTCGAACCTCAGCAAAGAGCATTACTGGGCGCTGCTGCCAGGAAGGATGCCATGCGGCTTTTTAGCAGGGAGGCATTTAATCGGCAATATAGAAAGCTACTTTGCCTCTGAATGCATTCCATCAAAAAGCAGCTCATATTATAATAATAAATGCTTTTTATCAGTCGTTCATCTCCCCTATCTTTGCGCCACCATTTTTTCAATTTCAATTAAAAATATGTCAGTATTAGTCAACAAAGATTCCAAAGTAATTGTGCAGGGATTTACCGGTACCGAAGGTACTTTTCATGCCACACAAATGATAGAATACGGTACCAACGTTGTTGGAGGTGTTACACCAGGCAAGGGTGGCAGTTTGCATTTAGATAAACCAGTATTTAACACGGTGAGTGATGCAGTGAAGGAAACAGGTGCCAACGTAAGTATCATATTTGTTCCACCAGCGTTTGCAGCAGATGCGATACTGGAAGCAGCAGAAGCTTCGGTAGCCCTCGTAATTTGTATTACCGAAGGAATTCCAGTGGCCGATATGGTGAAAGTAAAAAGTTATTTAAAAAGCAGCAACACAAGATTGATAGGCCCTAACTGCCCTGGCGTAATTACGGCAGATGAATGCAAAGTGGGTATCATGCCCGGTTTTATTTTCAAGAAAGGTCGCATTGGGATCGTTTCTAAATCTGGTACGCTTACCTACGAAGCTGCAGACCAGGTGGCCAAAGCCGGTCTTGGTATTTCTACCGCCATCGGTATTGGCGGGGATCCCATCATTGGTACCACTACCAAAGAGGCAGTTGAATTGTTTATGAATGACGATGAAACAGATGCGATTGTAATGATTGGAGAAATTGGTGGAGGCATGGAAGCTGAAGCTGCAGAATACATCAAAAGCACTGGCAATAAAAAACCAGTTGTAGGATTTATTGCAGGACAAACAGCTCCTCCCGGCAGGCGTATGGGACATGCAGGCGCCATTGTAGGTGGCGAAGATGATACAGCAGAAGCCAAGATGAAAATAATGGCAGCTTGCGGCATTCATGTGGTAGCCAGCCCTGCAGACATTGGTAAAACTATGGCTGAAGTGATGAACAAGTAAATTGAGTATGTCTTTTATAACAATCCGTTAGCGAGCTAACGGATTTTTTTTGTG
>JBKJKD010000301.1:0-2619 GCA_046597635.1 Ferruginibacter sp.
AACATCAGTTTAAAAGGAAAGTCATCAGTAATGGTAATGATTGATGGTAAACCTTCCTATCTCAGCGGTGCTGAACTGGCAAACCTTTTAGGCAATATGAATTCAAACCAGTTAAGCCAGATTGAAATAATGACCAACCCATCAGCAAAATATGATGCCGCAGGCAATGCCGGTGTAATTAATATTAAAACAAAGAAAAGCATCACACAGGGATTTAATGGCAGCCTTACACTAAACTACGGACAGGGCGTATATGCAAAAACCAATAACAGCATTATGCTCAATTACAGAAGCAGCAAGATTAATACTTTTTTAAATTATGGTTACAGCATCAATAAAGGCTTTATGGATTTTGACATTCAAAGAAACTTTTTCGGGACTAATGGAATAAAGATTTCTGAACTTGACCAGCAATCTAATAGAATAAATCAGAGCCAAAATAATAACCTGAAATTAGGGTTAGATTATTTTATCAATAAGCAAACGACTTTAGGTATTGTAACCACAGGTTTTTTAGCGCCTCAAAAGCAGGATGGTTTTACCACGAGTTATCTTAAAGACGGTAATTCAACTATTAATTCCATAGAAAAAACAATTAGAACAGTTGACAATACATGGAAGAATGGGGCTATCAATATCAACTTTCACTCTTCATTCGACAGCAGCAAAGAAGATATAACTGCCAATTTTGATTACCTGCATTATGATTTTTCAGGAAATCAAAATATAACGGGTC
The DNA here is from genome assembly GCA_046597635.1 of Ferruginibacter sp. Classification (GTDB taxonomy): domain Bacteria; phylum Bacteroidota; class Bacteroidia; order Chitinophagales; family Chitinophagaceae; genus Ferruginibacter. The sequence goes on from JBKJKD010000301.1 coordinate 737, forward strand.
TTACTTATAATCCAAACCAAATATTACAAGCATCAAATTATTTAAAGAACTTGCTTCCTTTAACAATTGATATTTATTCAGGTCGCCTTGATTACGCTCATACACTGAATAATGGTATTAAATTGGAGACAGGCATTAAATCAAGCCTTGTAAAAACAAATAATGTTTCTAACTTTTTTAATTTATCAAACAACAATTGGCTAACCGACAGTCTGCTTAGCAACGCTTTTAACTATTCAGAAAATATCAATGCTGCATACCTTAACCTCAATAAAAAAATGGGTAAATGGATGGTGCAGGCAGGCGTAAGGATTGAGAACACTAATTATAAAGGTTTGCAGTCTTCCCTTTCACAAAAATCAGATTCAAGTTTCAGTCGTAATTATACCAGTCTTTTTCCAACAGCTTTTATTAGCTATGAGATGAATGGCAATAACCTGTTTGCCCTTTCTATTGGTCGGCGGATAGACAGACCAGCATATCAGGAATTAAATCCCTTTATTGGCTTTATTGATAAATATACCTTCTCAACAGGCAACCCTTTTTTGCAGCCGCAGTTCAGCACCAATATTGAGTTGAGCCATTCCTATAAAAATCTTTTAACTACTACAATCAATTACAGCGTTGTACATGATATGATTAATGAAACCCTTATTCATAAAGATTCGGTAATTATTAGGAGTGTTGGCAATATTGGTACAAGGTATAATTATGGTATTACAGAAAGTGCCACTATTCCGTTTAGCAAATGGTACAGTGCAACGGTTTTTGCAAACCTGTATCAAAATAAATATACCGGCGAAATTAACGGCTATCCTTTCAATGCAAAACAACTTACACTTTCATTGAATGTAAATAATCAGTTTAGCTTTGCAAATGGTTGGTCGGCGGAGTTATCCGGCAACTATACAAGCCGCAACCGGGATGAAGGGCAGGCTATTATATTACCCTTCGGGCAGGTATCTGCTGGTATCGCTAAGCAACTATTAAATAACAAAGCAAGCATTAAGTTTAATGTAAGGGATATTTTTTATACTCAAAACCCAAAGGAAATTCAGAACTTTCAGGATGTGCAATCTACACTAAAAATAAGCAGGGATACCAGGGTATTTAATATTGCGTTTGTGTACAGGTTTGGAGCAACTATAAAATCCAAACCAGCAAGTTCATTACCAACTGATGAGCAGCAAAGAGTAAAAGTGAATTAGTAAGTTATTCATGAATTAATAAATGAAAAAAAGCATCAAATTAAGAAAATCCTCAAAACTGCTTATGCATATTATTGCATGGGCAGTTATTTTCATGTTGCCCTACATATTTACTTCAGCCTATTATGATGAAGGGAAAAATGAATTGCATGGTAATACCGCTTTCCTTTATTTAGATACTGTTACAAAAATATTTTGGGTCGGCCTATTTTACTTGAATACAGAAATTCTTGTTCCAGCATTAGTTTATAAAAGAAAGTATATTTTATTTGTTTTTACCGAAGTAATCCTGTTTTCTCTAATAATGCTCATTCACGGGGGATTTTTTAAATTGATGATAGTTGGAAAGAATTTTAATTTTATTGCTTCGTCCTCACACAACATTATTACTTTTTTATTTACAGTAATTGCCAGTAGTGCTTTCAAAACAATTAGCGACAGGGTAAAATCTCAAAAAGAAGCCAACGAAAGAACCCAAGAAAACTTAAAGACAGAGCTATCTTTCTTACGCTCTCAAATAAATCCACACTTTTTATTTAATATCATGAACAATATTGCAGCTATGGTGAGATTGAAAAGTGATGAACTGGAACCAACTATTCATAAACTCTCCTCGTTGATGCAATATATGCTTTATGAAACCGATGAAGAAAAAGTGTTATTGCAAAGCGAAAT
>JBKJKD010000265.1:0-30986 GCA_046597635.1 Ferruginibacter sp.
CGCACGAGCTCACTGTTACCAATAACCCGCCGATTGAAACCGTTACAGATTATTTTGGCAACAAGGTTGGCATGTTTTCTATCATTGCTCCGCACAATGTACTGCTGATAGAATCAGACATCGTGGTGTCTACCAACCCAGTCGAATTTCCTGAGAGCCTTCCCTCTCCTTTAGAGGAATGGGTCACACTTACCGAGTTGAAATCAATGTATCCATACCTTGATTTTATGGATCATGAAGCGCTCATTGCAGTGGATGAGTTAAATGCCATTTCAGCAAGAACAATTGACAGGCAATGGAGTCCTTTTGATAATGCCCGTCTGCTTTCCGAATACGTGTACAATAATTTTGAATATAAAAAAGGCGTTACCAGTGTAGAAACCAAGGTAGACGAAATACTGGCGTTGAAGGCCGGCGTGTGCCAGGACTTTGCCCACTTGTTGCTGGTGCTACTGCATTGCAACGGCATTCCTGCCCGCTATGTGAGCGGTTATATTTGTCCTGATAAAGAAGAACTAAGAGGTGCGGGAGCCACGCATGCATGGGTAGAAGCCTACACCCCGGGCTATGGCTGGATAGGCCTTGACCCTACCAATAACTGTATAGCAAGCGATCGCCATGTAAAGCTGGCCATCGGTAGACATTTTTCTGATTGTACACCAGTAAAGGGTACCTACAAGGGTTCGTCAGAACATACGCTGGAAGTATCTGTACAAATTAACAGCGGCACCACGCCGTCTGGCAGGGATGCTGCTACATTGGAGTCCTATGGTTACACCACGCAAAACCCGGCCATCAGCGGCAACTCTTACCGGAAGTTTTTGGAGATGCAGCAACAGCAGCAATAGGTGAAAAATTGTAAACAGCCCTCCTCGTTCCAACCAATATCTTGTTCTTAAATGGGTGCTGCTTGGGGGCAAAGGGTTTTCTGAAAATTTTTTGTGCTTTCTCATTTAATCATCGTCGAACCATGATTAAATGTTATTGGCACAGTGAGCGTCTAAACCGATTTAAACCTATTCGGTTTTAAAAAAGCCTTATAAATTTATACTTCCATAAAAGAGTTTCGTAAACAGCTTGTTGTTGGTTAACACACTGGTATGTTGTCCATGTCTAAATGGAACAGAACCTGTATTTACGCAGAGAGATTTTGTATATTTGAGTATGAAATTTTTGGTGGAAAATATAACGCTTGAAGTAAACGGTAGCTTTTCTGATGAAATGAGCGATGAGGAGTTTTTTAATTTTTGTGAACAAAACAGAGATTTACGAATAGAAAGAGATGCTAATAAACAAATATTTATTATGGCACCAGTAAACTCCTTGGGCGGCAGTCAAAATGCTAATATTTCCGCAGACTTAGCAATTTGGAATAGAAAATCCGGGCTAGGAATCTGCTTCGATTCTTCCACAGGGTTTACGCTGCCAGATGGATCTGTTTTTTCGCCAGATGCCAGTTGGATGCCAATTGAAAAATGGAATAGTTTACCCAAAACCGAACAGCAAAAATTTGCAGCTGTTTGCCCCGATTTTATCATTGAGTTAAAAAGTACGTCTGACAACATTAAAGATTTAAAAATCAAAATGCAAAAGTGGATTGAGAACGGTACACAATTAGGCTGGCTTATAAATACAGAAGCTCAACAAACCATCATTTACAAAGCAGATGGAAGCGTAACAATTGTAGATGGATTTGATAGAACGCTTTCTGGCGAAAATGTATTGATTGATTTTGAATTAGACCTTGGTATTTTGAAATAGGTATCACTGACCCTATCGTATTCCCCTACCTTTAGCTTTGCCATTAAAACCTTTAAGTAATTAAACCTTTTAGGTTGCTACAGCAATTTGTGCTGGCACCATCATCACCTCATTTATGCACCGCTATTTCATCATCAACAAACCCCCTAACATGGTCTCACAGTTTGTGAGTACACATGAGGTAGGCTTGCTGGGCGATCTTGATTTTAAGTTTCCGGAAGGAACACATGCCATTGGCCGACTAGATAAAGACTCCGAAGGTTTACTGTTGTTAACGACAGATAAAAGAGTAACCCGGTTACTGTTTCTCGCTAAAGTACCGCACCTGCGCACTTACCTGGTGATGGTGCAAAACGAAGTGACTCCGCAAGCCTTCCAACAATTAAAAGAAGGCATTCCCATAAAAATTAAAGAGGGTGAAATTTATATTGCCCGACCCACGAACATTGAGATCATCAAGAATCCTTTGGAGCTTTATCCATTTGCAACCGATCGTCGGGAAGGTTATGCCCATACCTGGTTGTTGATTACGCTCACAGAAGGTAAATACCGGCAGGTCCGGAAAATGGTTTTGGCAGCAAGACATCGTTGCTTGAGGCTGGTGCGGTTGAGCATCAGCAACATTGAAATTGGAACTCTGAAACCCGGCCAGGTAAAGGAGCTGCCGGAAAAAGAATTCTATCATCTCCTTGGTATTTAATTGCCATGCCTCACTTGCATTTGAGCCTTGCATTTTTTACTTTGTTGTATGATTCTGCACCAGCAACTGCCCTTTTGGAAAACTGCGCCACTCTTACGTTTGTTGTTTCCGATGTCAGCAGGTATCATTCTGCAATGGTATATTCAATTTTCACTTTCCTATTTGCTTGTTTGTGTTTGTTGCTTTTTTGCCGCTTTCCTGTTGCTATATTTTTTGTCACCCACCGGCATGTATCATGTAAGAAGGTTCCAGGGTCTGCTGTTGTATTTATTGCTGGTAGTAGTTGGTATGCTGCTCACCTGGCAAAATGATAGCCGGCAACTGGCTAGCTGGTACGGGAGAAATTATTCGGACAGCACGGTATTAATCGTGAAAATGAATGAACCGCTTGTAGAAAAAGCCCGTTCGTACAAAGCAGATGGATTGGTAGTGGGCATCATCAATGGTGGGCAAAAGCAGGCTGCTAGCGGAAAGGTACTCTTATACTTTTCTAAAGACAGCGCCATGCCTTTATTAAAGTATGGGCAACTGATGCTGATAAAGAAACGGCTTCAGGCTATCAAAAATTCTGGCAATCCCGGGGCGTTTAACTATCAGCGTTATGCTGCTTTTCAACAGGTATTCCACCAGCTATTTTTACAACCACAAGATTGGGTGGCTACTAATGAAGTGCAAGCCAATTGGTTTCGTTCTTTTTTGTACGCTAGCCGTCAGTATGTATTGGGTGTGCTTCAAAAATATATTGGAAACCAAGGTCAGGAGCTGGGCATTGCCGAGGCCCTGCTCATTGGTTACAAAGAAGACCTGGACAAAGACCTGGTGCAGGCATACAGCAACACCGGGGTTGTTCATATCATTGCTATTTCTGGTTTGCACCTTGGGCTCATCTATGCCGTATTACTCTGGTTGTTCAACCGATTGCCGCTTATTAAAAAATCGAGACATGTAAAAGTAATACTGCTGCTTAGCTGCCTCTGGTTATTTTCTTTGTTAACCGGCGGCTCTGCTTCTGTGCTGCGAAGCGCAGTCATGTTTAGTGTAATTGTAGTAGGTAAATATTATTTCAGGCAGGCATCTGTGTACAATTCCCTTTCAGCCTCCGCATTGATCTTACTCTGTTACAATCCATACTTTTTGTGGGATGTTGGTTTTCAACTCAGTTACCTTGCGGTGCTGGGCATCGTAGCATTGCAGCAACCGCTTTACCGCAGCGTTTACATCAAGAGCAGTTGGCTGCGAAAAATCTGGCAGATGCTATCCGTTACCATCGCTGCGCAGGTGGCAGCGTTTCCCATTTGCATTTATTATTTCCACCAGTTTCCCAACTTCTTCCTTTTTACCAACCTACTGGTTATTCCATTATCAACCATCATTCTTTTCGGAGAAATATTGCTGGTATTGCTGGGGGCATTTGCTGCCGTGGCCGCAAAGCTGGGCTGGCTGCTTACGTACCTGATTGATGCAATGAACAGGGTAATACTTTTCTTTAGCAGTTTTGATTTTTCTGTGTGGGATAATATTTACGCCAACCTGTACAGCACCTGGTTGCTCTATGGGTTGGTGGCTTTTTTGTGCGTATGGCTGTTACACAAAAGGGCTCGTCATTTTAAGGTTGCCCTTTGTTGCCTGTTACTTTTAACCATCTTTTATTCGCATGCCAGCATCAGGCTTTATGAACAACGAAAAATAATAATCTACAACGTTTCTAAAAACCAGGCCATAGATTTTGTGGAGCGAGACAAGCATTTATTTGTTGGAGGCGAAGCGCTAAAGCAAGAAGGCTTGCTGCAAAACTTTCACCTGAAGCCGGCCCGCATCTCCCTGCAGGCAACGAAGGCAGTGGCTTCGTTGCCTGCAGTACAACAGCAAAATATGTTGTGGCAATTTGCTGGCAAAAAAATGGTTGTGCTGGATAGTGCTGTTGTATTGGCGCCAAGCGGGCAACAACTACCGATTGATATCCTGTTATTGAGCCATAACACAGGCATCAGCATCAGGGAAGCCCTGCAAGCTGTAAAGCCCGCTGTTGTTGTGTTTGATGCGTCTAATAATTTGTGGAAAATAGAAAGCTGGGAAAGAGAATGTGAAGAATTACATTTGCGCTGCCATTCTGTGGCCCGGCAGGGAGCTTTTGTATTGGATGTAAGGAATTGAGGGGAAGTCAAAAGTCAAAAGCCTGCCCGGCCCGAAGGGAAGGGTCAAAAGTAAAAAGTCAAAAGTGAAAGGTGAAAAGTGAAAAGTTGAAAAGTGCCAGGTGAAAACCGCTCTGCATACGGCAGGAGTGGGGCCTAAAGATTGAAACCAGCAATACTTTTACAAAAGCGCAAAGAAAAATTCTTTATATATTCGAATTAAAAGCCATTAACAACCATGATGGTCTTTCCCATAAAATAACTTCATGCAAAAAAAAATCCAGTCGGCACTGATATCTGTCTTTTACAAAGACGGACTTGAAAAAATAGTAGCGCAACTTCAAAAAAACGGGGTAACCATTTACAGCACCGGCGGCACGCAGCACTTTATTGAGAAACTCGGCGTAAGCTGTGTGCCGGTAGAATCATTGACCAGCTACCCTTCTATTTTAGGTGGCAGGGTAAAAACCTTGCATCCTTCTGTGTTTGGTGGTATACTCGGTAAGCGCAATGATGATATCCATTTGGCCGAAATGAAACAATACAATATTCCGGAAATGGATCTTGTCATTGTAGATCTCTATCCATTTGAGGAAACGGTGAAGTCTACGACCGACGAAAGTTTAATCATCGAAAAAATTGATATCGGCGGACCCTCCATGATAAGAGCTGCAGCCAAAAACCACCGGGACGTAGTGGTAGTTGCCGCCAAAAATGATTATCAATTGCTGGTAGATATTTTGGAAGCGCAACAAGGTGAGACCAGCCGGGAGCAGCGTCGCATGTTTGCCATCAAGGCGTTTGATGTGTGCACGGCTTATGATACCGCCATCTCTTCTTACTTCAATGGCATTGCGGTAGAAACGCCCTTTAATAAAGAAAAGAAAACCCTGCGCTACGGCGAAAATCCTCACCAGCCTGCAACCTTCTTTGGCAACCTGCAAGAAATATTTGAGCAGCTCAATGGTAAAGAACTTTCTTACAACAACCTGGTAGATGTAGATGCGGCTGTAAATATTATCAGGGACACCTCCCCCAACCCATCCGAGGGAGGGGAGCTGGAGGCAATCTTTGCAATCATCAAGCACACCAATGTGTGTGGCATGGCAGCAAGAGCCACCGTGAAAGAGGCCTGGGATGCAGCCCTTGCTGGTGATCCCGAAAGCGCATTTGGCGGGGTGTTGGTTTGCAACCAGGAGATTGATCTTGTTACCGCCAACGCCATCAACGAAATATTTTTTGAAGTATTGATTGCACCTGCTTTTAATGAAGAAGCCCTGGCTGTATTGAAATCTAAAAAGAACAGGATTGTGTTACAATTAAAAGATGTTACGTTGCCAATCATGCAATACAAATCGTTACTCAACGGTATTTTACTGCAGCAAAATGACGAAGGTAATTTTACAGAGTGGAAAGAAGCAGGCGGCAGAGCAACCACGGCAGCTGAAAAATCCGATCTCGTTTTTGCCAATATCATTTGCAAGCATTTAAAAAGCAATGCCATTGCCCTCATCAAAAATAAACAGTTGATAGGAAAAGGTTGCGGCCAAACCAGTCGTATAGATGCACTGCGCCAGGCACTGGAAAAATCAAAACAATTTAATTTTGAACTAACCGGTGCAGTATTGGCCAGTGATGCGTTTTTCCCATTTGATGATTGTGTAAAAATTGCGCATGAGGCGGGCATCACTGCGTTCATTCAACCAGGTGGTTCCATCCGTGATGCAGACTCTATTGAGTATTGCAAGCAGCAGCAACTGGCGATGGTGATTACCGGCATGCGGCATTTTAAACATTAATTTTCTTCTGCTTCATGCGACAAATTAACCAGGATAAAAAAACGAAAGGGTACTTTGCACTGGCTACTACCTGCATTGTATGGGGTACCACCTGGGTGGCCAGCAAAGTAGGTGTGCAGCAAATGCCGGCCCTGCAAATGGCCAGCATCCGGCAGCTACTGGCCGGGCTTTGTTTTGTACTTTTTTTTATGCTGTACAAGAATATGCCGCTGCCCACGCTCAAACAATTTCGTTGGATAGCCGTCATGTCTGTCCTCATGTTTGTATGTGCCAATGGTCTTAGCACCTGGAGTTTAAAATATATTCCCACAGGTCTTAGTTCTTTAATTGGTGCACTCTATCCACTTAGCGTGGTAATTCTTGAACGCCTGTTTTTTAAAGGAATAAAAATGACGGTACTCACTTTCATTGGCCTCTTCCTCGGGCTCACAGGAGTGGCCATCGTATTTTATGAAAGCGCCTTCCAAAACCTTACGCCCGATTTTATGTTGGGCCTTGGGCTTTCTATTTTTGCCATGCTCTGCTGGAGTGTGGGCACCATTTTTTTGAGCCGAAACAAAGCCAACCTCAATCCGTATTACGGCACCGGCTGGCAAATGATGGTTAGTTCTGTTATTCTCTTTTTTCTGGCAAAGCTGACGCAACCTACTATTGCTCTCAGTGCTATTTCCCTTAAAAGCTGGATGGCTATTGGCTACCTGGTCGTATTCGGTTCCATCGTTGCTTTTGTTGCCTTTATCTATTCTATGAAAGTATTGCCCGCAGCCATCTCTTCGTTGTATGCTTACATCAACCCGTTGGTTGCCATGACGGTTGCAGCCCTGTTACTAAACGAGCAGCTCACCATTAATATTTTATGGGGTTCTATCGTCACCCTTATCGGCGTGTACCTGGTAAACCTTAGCAGCAAGCGAACCCAAAGAATCAAGCTTGAATCTGAGTAATAAAATCACTGTACATCTTTCTCCAACCGGTATACAAGGGATCTGTTCCTAAAAAGTTGTTGTGAAAAATGCTGATCATTTCGCCATTTACTTTTTTACATTCCTCGTAATAATAAAGCAATTCTGGAAAACTGCTGGCGGCATCTTGTTGCTGTTCGTAAAAGCTATTGGCATCCATGAAACAAAAAGGATGCAGGCGCAAGGCGGTGCTGGTTTCATTACCAAGGTTGTACCACAAAAATGAGGATGCCACAGATGCCCGGAAGCCATTGATGCTGCCATAACCCATGCTGTAGTCTGCTGTGATACCCGCTTGCAGTAAATGTAGAAAGGTAGCAGGCAGATCAAATTTGATGTAATGCTGGCGGCTCTTGGTTACCAATGTCTGGCTGGCAGTTTCTAAAATCTTTTTCTCTTTTTGAAAAAGCGTCGGTTTTTCAAAACTCTTCCAGGAAGGGTGAAGCCCGATGTTGAACAGGCGGGCATGTTTTTTTATAAGCCGCCACATGTGCATGTTAAAGGGAGAAATATTTTTATCATATCGGCTGCTGCTGGTAGCTACTAAAAAGAAAAAGATCGATGGCAGCTTTTCACGACTGTGCAGGTCTTTTAAAAAGTCGTAGCTGTCAAAGGGGTCTTGTTGCACCCCGGCAAGTACGCCCAACCTTTTGAAGGAGGGCGACTTCAAAAAACCTCCCACATTGCGCAGCAATCCTTTGCGTTTAAAAGACCATGCGATGTCTATATCGTACGTGGGGATATACCTAAAAGTTTTTTCCCGCATCTTCAGATTGGGAAACATGTGCAGGAGACTTTTTGCAAAATCTATCAGCCAATAATTAATAATGGGTTGCTGCAGAAATCCTTCTTTAAAAGCGAGTGAATTTTGGTAAGCGTACCTGCCATATTCATCTTTTTCATGCGGCAGGTATTCTTCGTAGCGGCTGAGCAAATAAAAGCTCGCTGCAAAAATATCAAAAGAGAAATCGCTTTTGGCAGTTTTAAAAAATGCTTTATAGCCGTTGCTTTCAAGGCATTCAGTCACCTGTTGTTGCAGGCCAGTTTCAAAAAGCAGGGTATGGTTGCACAATGTAAACACTGCACCCTCCATGGAAATATCGCTGTAATTTATTTTGGGGCCTTCATGCTGGCGGAAGCTTTCAGCGTGTGTGGTAATGCTGTGGCTGATACCAAACTGTTCTTCAAATATAAATTTACAAATGTATTGAAGGCGGCTGCTGCTGGTATGAGCGTAAATGAGCATATTGATTATTTCATAAATTAGCCTACTGAGCAGGATTCAAAATCAATTCAAGTTAAGATTTATTGATGATCAGTTAGGAATGGTTGGGCTAATCATTTTTAAAACGCACTTTCTAAATTTACTCTGTAAGAGCATCAGCTTCGTAGCTACAAACCCACGGAGGTGATCTTTGCTCCTTAGGAGCAACACCCTTCCCACCGATCGTCAAAAAATGTATTGCTCCTACGGAGCAAAGAAATCAATCTGCCTATTTTCTACAAAGGTTTCCCCCCATGGGGCGGTAGCAAATTTGAGAGACAATACATTCCCCCTTAAAATTTAATCTGTTTGCTATTCCGCTTTTCCACAATTTATTATAAGGTTGAATTTGCTCCGTAGGAGCATTAGCTTTGTAGCCACAAACCCATCGTGATGATTTTTGCTCCTTAGGAGCGACCCCCTTCCCACCGATCATCAAAAAATGTATTGCTCCTACGGAGCAAGTAAACCAATCCATCTATTTTCTACAAACGTTTCGCCCCGCTGGGGCAGGGTGGTGAATCATTTGGCAGAAACCCTCATGTTTACAAAGGTTTCGCTCCGATGGGACGGTAAAATATTTACTAAGAAAACATCCGTTACTTCAACCTTAATCTATTTGTTATTTCGCTCTTTCCACAATTCATTAAAAGTCTTTTGGCTAAATTCCAGGTCTGACCGGTTTTGTTTCCATTCTTTGAACAAGCCATTCACCACTTTATTTTTCAGGTTGCCATTGCCCATATTCATCATACGACGGTTGAGGCTGGCCAGCTTCCACATTTTCCAGGCAGTGCGTTCTGCAAAGCTGGTCATGCCTTCGTCAACAGAGGTCTTGCGGTTATCCAGCAACAACTCATGCAGGTTTATTTTTACTGCACACACTTCTGTGCAGTTGCCGCAGAGCGACGATGCAAAACTCAGGTGTTTAAAATCTTCCATGCCCTGCAGGTTAGGTGTAATCACACTGCCAATGGGCCCGCTGTAAGTGGCGCCATAAGCATGGCCGCCAATGTTTTTATAAATGGGGCAGGCGTTGAGGCAGGCACCGCAGCGAATGCAATACAAGCTTTCCCGCTGCACCGGGTTATCCAAAATTTTTGTTCTTCCATTGTCCAGCAAGATCACATACATCTCTTCCGGGCCATCTGTTTCGCCGGGCTGTCGTGGCCCGCTGATGATGCTGTTGTAACAAGTTATTTTTTGCCCCGTGCCAAAAGTGCTCAGCAGTGGCCAAAATAACGCAAGGTCTGTAAGGCTGGGAATCACTTTCTCGATGCCCACTACCACTATATGTATTTTAGGAAAAGCACAACTCAGCCGGGCATTGCCCTCGTTTTCTGTAACGGCTACGGCGCCTATATCGCTAATGATAAAATTGGCACCCGTTACGCCCACTTCTGCCTGCACATATTTTTTCCGCAGAATGCCCCGGGCCACCAGCGTAAGTTCCGTAGGGGTTAAGGTAGGAGAAGTACCTAGTTTGCGGGCAAAGAGGTTGGCCACATCCTCCTTGCTTTTGTGCATGGCCGGCGTCACAATATGATAAGGCGCTTCATCGTCAAGTTGCTGGATGTATTCGCCCAGGTCTGTTTCAATACTTTCTATGCCATTTGCTTCCATGGCTTTGTTCAGGTGAATTTCTTCGGTCACCATGCTCTTGCTCTTCACCAACGTTTTGCAATTGTTGGCGGCACAAATTTTCAGGATCTCTTCAATGGCCTGGTCGCTGTTTTCTGCCCACAGTACTTTGCCGCCTCTTTTGGTAAACTGCATTTCAAATTGCTCCAGTTGCTGATCAAGGTTTTCTATGGCCCGCCACTTGGTGTTCTTGGCTCTTTCCCTTGCCAGGTGCACATCGCTAAACTGCTCTTTGCCCTTGGGCACAGATGCATTGTAGCGGCCAATATTAAAATTGATTTTGCGCCTGTGCTCCAGGTCAGCAGCTTTTACGGTTCCTTTGGCTATAAATATTTCAGATGTATCAGACATGTCTTATTTTTTACCAGTTTAAATACTGGCTGAAATTGTATTTTTCCGTCAGACGATTAATGCACTCGCTAACGGTGCAAATATATTTAATAGAAACCAACCAGCTTGCTTGTGTAGATTACTCGCCCCCGCACTAGGTGCAGATAATAATGATTCGTTAAACAGATAGTTACAGCATGCGGAGAATCTTTCCCCGCCTCACCCAGAAATTATTCAGCTGGTTTTTCTTCCCCGGCTTTGAGTGATTCAGCTTCGTCTAAAATTTCTTGCTTATCATTATTGGCAACGGCCGGCTCGAGAACCTCTGCATCTTCTTCACCCAACAGGTACCCCCAGGGTTGTAGGCTATCTATTCTGTCGAAAATAATTTTAATAATGGCAATCATCGGGATCGATAAAAACATGCCCGGAATACCCCAGACCATTTCTCCCAAAATAACACCCAGTAAGGTGATCAACGGATTGATCTTTACTTTGGAACCAACAATAACAGGCAGTAAGAAATTGCTGTCTACAAGGTGCACGCTTATCATAGATCCTGCCGCCAATACGATTTGTGTGGCAGAAGCTGCAGAGCCGACGGCAATGGCCATCGTGAAGATAAATGCCGTAAGAATACCGATGTAGGGAATGATGTTGAAGAGGCCCGCTATGATCCCAAGCAGAAGGGCGTATTTTATCCCTATAACCGAAAAGGCAGCAAAGCAAAGTGCAGCTACAATCAACACCTGTAGCATCAATCCCAGAATATACTTTCTTACAATATTCTGCACCTGCTCAATGATGTCATACACAACGGGTGCATGTGTTGTACTAAAGAGCGACAGCAAAAACTTTTTGAGATGTCTGCGGTATTGAAGTATGAAAAAACTTTCTATTAGTACGAATACCAGAAACAACAATACAGAGGATACTGATAGCACCGTAGCGCCAATCATGGAGGTGCTGGCTGATTTTAATTTATCGGTAGCCGTATTGAGGTAGCTCATCTGTTCTCTGAAATTGATGTGAAAAGTATTGCTTACCCAGCGCTGGATGTTTACCCCAGACTTTGCAAATTGTTCCTGAAACTCCGGCCAGTCCTGTGCCAGGTTGTTTATTTGTGTGCCTATCAGAAAGAACACGATGCTCACCATCAGGATCAGGAGGAGAATGGCAACCGTAGATGCCCAGCCCCGGGAAAGTTTTACTTTTCTTTCTAAAAAGGAGGCTACCGGCAACAGGAGCATCGCTAGTAAGAAGGCAAATAACAGCGGGGACAAAATGAATTTACCAATGATAGAGATGTAAACGATGCATATAATGCTTACCAGCACCATCGCCAGTTTGGTGTAAAATGGTGTATTCGTATCTATACTACTTTGCATAAAATGATTTTCTTGTAAACCTATGTAGTGGCGTTTTGAATAGAGGAAGATTCCTGTATGCTCAATAAAGGTAAGTGCTTCTGAAATTCAATCATCAGTTCCATCTCAGCGGTATCGTTCTTCACCAATCTGAATTTTATCACACAGCTATCATGCGCTGTTTCATGGTTCCACTAAGTTTCGATGTAAAAAGAATTTCTTCATAGTTCTGCCGATCAGGATAAAAAAATGGAACAGTCTCTCAATTTCAAAAATGCGATCAGATAAATGGATAGCCTGTCAACGTTGATGGAGAGGTGAGGTAGGAAACTGCCACGCATTCAAAACATTTCGCCTTATATTTAGGTATCTTCCAAACGAACATAAATCAAGCTTTATGAAATTCAGCAAACATGCTCTATGCTTTCTCCCTTTCCTTATCATGGGAGGGCACAATTTGCTCGCCCAGGTTAAACCTGTTTTTGAAAAAGGCGAAGCGCAAATCGTTCCTGAGTTTAAAGATGCTGCCAACTGGATTCGCACTGATTTGTGGGTGGAAACTGAGTTTGATACAGATGGCGACGGCAAAAAAGACCGCATGCATGTAGACGTTACCCGCCCCAAACAGACCGAAACGGAGAAGTTGAAGCTTCCCATTGTGTATGCCAGCAGCCCTTATTATGCAGGCACTGCCGGCGATGCTCCTATCTTTTGGAAGGTAAAACACGAATTAGGCGCTGCTGCTTCTCCGAGAAATAAAGCGGAGGTGGTACGCACAGGAAAGCGGCCAATCATTTCCAATTCCGAAATTAATCTTTGGGTGCCTCGTGGCTATATCGTGGTGCACTCGTCCTCTCCCGGCACCGGACTTTCGCAAGGCTCACCCACAGTTGGTGGCGACAATGAATCTTTGGCACCGAAGGCCGTGATTGAATGGCTGACCGGTAAAGACAATGGCTACAGCACGCCAGACGGAAATGAAAAAGTGACCGCATTTTGGTCTACAGGCAAAGTGGGAATGACAGGAACTTCTTACAACGGTACGCTACCCCTGGCCGCTGCTACTACCGGTGTAAAAGGGCTTGAAGCTATTATCCCCATCGCTCCCAATACATCCTATTATCATTATTACCGATCCAATGGACTCGTTCGATCACCGGGTGGATATCCGGGAGAAGACATCGATGTGTTGTATGATTTTATACATAGCGGCGATGAATCTAAAAGACCCTATAACAACAAAACTGTTCGGGATACTGAGATCGCACAAGGCATGGATCGGGCCAGTGGCGACTACAATGATTTTTGGGCTGGCCGGGATTACCTCAATGATATGGCCCCCATGAAGGCTGCCTTGTTGATGTCCCATGGCTTCAATGACTGGAACGTAATGCCCGAACACAGTTATCGGATTTACGATGCGGCCCGCAGCAAAGGACTTCCTGTAAAAATTTATTATCACCAAAATGGTCATGGCGGCCCTCCGCCATTTTCTATGATGAATCGTTGGTTTACCCGTTACCTGCACGGCGAGCAAAACGGTGTAGAACAGGAGCCAAAAGCCTGGATTGTGCGGGAGCGGGATGAGCCCGGCAATCCGACTCCTTATGCAGACTTCCCAAATCCGCAAGCTGCTGATGTTGCCTTTTATCTGAAAGGTGCAGCACCTGCAGCAGGTGCGATGGTATTCGAAAAAATGAACATGGGCCAAAAGGAAACACTGGTTGATAATTATTCTTTTCCGGGATCCGCATTGGCGCAGGCAGATTACACCAGCCATCGGCTAATGTATCTCAGCCCGGTGCTGAAGGAGCCTATTCATATTTCCGGCATTCCAAAAATTACGGTAAAGTTGGCCTCGAGTAAACCTGCAGCCAACCTTTCGGTTTGGTTGGTTTCCTTGCCGTGGACAGAAGGGAGAAATTCTAAAATTACGGACAACATTATTACCCGGGGTTGGGCAGATCCGCAAAACCACGCTTCCATACGCAAAGGTGAACCTTTGGTGCCGGGTAAATTCTACGAGGTAAGTTTCAACTTGCAGCCCGACGATCAGCTCATTGCAGCCGGCCAACAAATTGGATTGATGATATTCTCTTCAGATGCGGAGTTTACGCTGTTACCAAAGCCAGGAACAGAATTGACCATCGACCTGGATGGCACCGTATTGACGCTCCCGATAGTGGGTGGAAAAGCTGCGCTTGAAAAGGCGGCGAAATAATATAAGGTGAGCGTATTCGAACCAAGGCATACCAATTCTTTTTGTAATAGTTGTGTCTCTTAATGTAATATATCAACGAATTGGCTTCAGAAAAATTTTCAATGCCCTCGATTTTTCAATTTGTTTTTTGCGTGTTAATAAATTTCGAATTTGTGTTGTAAACATCTGCAGTTTGGGAGTTCAAATGAAATGGTTTTTATTAGACGTACGACTAACTTCTTGTAATGCACTTTCTATTTTTTTTAATCCATCATTTATTTCATCATGGGTAACATTTAGTGGTGGCATTAAAATAATAACTTGAAAATCCCATGAAGCACAAATCATTATCCCCTTTCTGACTGCCGCAATAATAAACTTCTGTATAAGTTTATTATCCGGTTTTTTCAAAATTTTATCTGTCACCAGTTCGATACCAATCATCAATCCGATGCCTCTTACATCACCAGTCTTGTTTGGTAAGTATTGTTGAAATAAAATCCTTAATTGTTTAATCAGATATGCTCCTTGTAAGACTGCATTATTTGCTAACTCATCTTTAATAATAAGGTTGATGTTTGCAGTAGCAATACAGCATGAGAGAGGAGTCCAGGCGAAAGTAGCAGAAACATCTTGATATTTTTTTGTAGCATCGGCCAATTCAGAATTCAGAACAGCTGCGCCAATAGCCGTATAGCCCGCACTAATCCCCTTGGCGAAACTTATAGCATCGGGTTTGATACCAAACAATTTACTGGCTGTTATTGAACCTAACCTGCCAAAACCAGTAAGTACTTCATCAAAAACTAAAAATATTTTATAGTGGTCACATATTTCACGTAAACGTAGAAAATATTTTAGAGGTGGAATAATAACACCACCACTGCCCATTACAGGTTCTAAAAAAAATGAACCAATATTTTTGTCTTGTTCAAGTAAAGTTTCAATGGCTTGAGTACACTCCAAATTACAAGTTGCAGGATCTTTATTAAAAGGGCAACGATAACAATATGGTGGTTCCACGAAATGAAAGGATGCTCCTAAGGGCAGTTGTGGCAACTGAAAAGCACGGGAATCACTGATGTTTAAAGTAAAATGGGTACCACCATGATAGGAACGATAAAAAGAAATAATTCCATGTTTTCCATTGCTTCCAACGATTGCCTTAAAAATAGTTTCGTTGGCATCCGCCCCTCCAATTGCTCTTGCACATTTCACCAGATTACCGGGCGTTATCTCAAGCAATAGCTCACTCAGTTCAGTTGCCTCTTCAGTTGGTAGCCATGGTGGGGCGTAGGCTGAACGTTGTAACTGGTTTTGGATAGCCTCAACTATCTCTTTTCGCAGCCAGCCAGAGCTTGTAACTCCATATCCGCTTGTAAAATCGAGGTAAGCATTACCTTCCATATCAAACAGGTAAGCACCATCAGAATGATGAAAGCCAATTGGCAACGACACTTCGCCGAGATTTACTTCTTTATATTTCTTTATGAGTTGTCTGTTAAAAGACATCTTTAATAATTTATTTTACTGAGGAACATTAAAAGGTATTTCATAAATTCTATTGGTTTTTCCTGGGTGGGTACATGACCGCATTCGTTAATAATATGAAGTTGGGCATCTGGTAGTAAAGCTAAAAACTGAGGGGCAACTTGAACCGGAGTTATTGGATCCTGTTGGCCCCAAATCAATAATGTAGGTACTTTTATAGTTGGTAGTTCGTTATGCATCATGTGCTTGGTTGCTGCTTTTGTAAACCGAATAGAGCGTAATACTACATCATAGCTTTGAATTGCGTTGAATACATCAGTCACCATATCATCTGGTGGTATGTTTCGATTAAAGAATATATCCTGGGTTGACTCCTTCACAAAACTGTAATTTTTACGCTTGAAGAATCCTTTTGAAAGGGGAATCGTACTTAAACCGGAACTACCACACAGTACTAGCCCCTTTAATTTATGGTTAGGTTTCATTGCATAACATAGTGCAGTTCCGCCACCCATGGAGCTACCGATTGCTACAGCTTCATTTATTTCGATATCAGAGATGAAAGATTCTAAATAATCACCAAGTTTTTGAATCGTACAGTCCTTTAGCGTCATATCATACATTGGCAGGTATGGCATTATAAAACGGTATTGCCGGGAGATAGCTTCGGCTACTTTATTTATATTAAACATTCCACCAAATAATCCATGACAAAAAATTATTGGCTTCCCGCTTCCAATATCAAGATAAACATGATTGTTTTTCACTTTTGGAAATACGGAGTTGCGAAAATTCTCTGGTATAGTCCGGATTGGCGCACGTGTATAAATAAAATCCTCTTCATTCTGATATGTATCGTTTCCGAACAATAATGATTTGATGCTCATATTTTTCTTAACTTAAGTTTGAATGTTTTTTTACGTGTGGTTGAATTCTCATTTTATAATATGAAATTAAAAGCGATAGCCCCAAAAAAATACTCATGTAAATTAAGCTTCCAATAAATGGGTTTTTAACTGGCAAGTCTGTAAATGCGGAAGCAATAGAAATTTGTGATGGAAAATACGCAGGAAGTAATTCAATGATGAATTTGTTTCTTGCTTCATTAAAAAAAAGTGGGTTCTGTATCCAGCCCGCATCAATGTTAGCTAAAAGTACAACTGATAATACTCCTTCTAATTGCCCTTTGACTAAAGAGCCAACCATTAATCCATAACTACCATAAATTACTCCTGTAAAAAACATTCCACACATCATGTTTGCCATATTCACGGGTTTAAAGAAAAAGGATATGGCGCTACCCATGCATAATACCAAAATCAATATCATGACCATCATTACAGTAAGTCCTGATAATATTAATTCAGATGAATGATACCCACAGATGACTAACCTCCGATTTATATGCTCATATTCCTGAACAAGATTTAAAGATAAAAATGAAGCAAGGAATCCGATTGTAGCAAGTGATACAAAAACAAGGGCAACATTAACTTCGGTAGCTTGCACCAGGTCTTCTGAAGTTGCGACACCTACACGAAATAAAACTTCCCTTGAAGACGAAGTAAATTGAACCATCATTATAAAGAGGCAAGGTATTACTGTGAGCAGCATTAATACTATCCTTTTCCTTATAAGCATTTTAAAATGCATTTTAAGACTAATAAGAAAAGGTTGCGTTCTCATATTAATTCTCCTCCTTTTAATTTAAATACGTTGTCGAAGGACTGCAAGTTGTTCAATAAATGAGTTACCAAAAGGATAGTTTTAGCTTTTGCTTTAAAGTCTAACATTACTTCCCAAAAATGTTGATAGCTTTCCCAATCAAATCCTCCGTAGGGTTCATCTAAAATAAAAATATCTGGATTGTGTAAAAGACTTACTGAAAGATTCAGCTTCTGCCGGGTACCTCCACTTAACCTGTCAACTCTTTGATGAAGATAATTTGAGTAACCAAACTGTCTCATAAGTTTATCTCGCCAGATAATCCATTCCTCTTCGCCTGAATTATTTACCAACCCATACGCCGAAGCGAAGTAGTAGAAATTCTCCTCAATCGTTAGCATGGGAAAGACAAGTGGTTCTTGCGGGCAATATCCTGGTTTTCCGTAAACGTGAACTAAGCCCTTATCTGCCTTTAATTCGCCAATAATAATCTTAAGTAAAGTTGACTTACCTGCTCCGTTTTCACCAACAATTGCATTCAGTGTACCGGGACTAACTGAAAAGGAAACATTATTAAGTACTTGTTTCCGTTTGAATGATTTTGATATGTTTGATATAGTAAGCATAAGACGTGAAAATATTGGTTGCTTATCTCGTTTGAAGAATTCTACTAAGTAATATAATGCTTATAATTTAAAAAAACTACGGCGGTTTTGACTAGGCGAACAGGAAGTAAACCTGGTTGGCAAATCAATTTTAGTCCGCTCGGACAAAAGCCAAATTAATAACTGAAATATAGAATTTTTATAAAATTCGATATAGAAATGCACCTTCCGAAACTATCATCGCGGTGTAAATCATTTTGCCGCTAGCGTCTAATTAAGCTCGGTCGGTCTAGTCTTAATCCGAGGTCCACGCTACGGCTATCACACCCATTAACTCAATTACCTGCCCAATTCTCTCCCTCAACCCACCCATTGCATAACACCATCAAATCCTTAACCTTCTCACCTCGCTTTCGCCATCTTTTAGAGAATCTTTCGCTCATGCTCCATCACAATAAATTTTTATCAAAAAAATGCAGGTACATTTAATCTATCATTTACCAAAACCAAAACCAAACAACATGCGTGTTTACAAATTACACCTGCTCGTTGCGCTTTTCCTTTTTGCCGGCCCGGTGCTGGCACAAAAAAAGAAAGCCGGCGGGAATGCTAAAACCGAAGCGCTCAAACAGGAAGTCATCAAGGCATTGGATGCAAAGGCCAAGACCGCACAGGAAATGGTAGACATGGTTTTTAGTTTTTCCGAGTTGGGTTTCCAGGAAACGGAAACATCGGCTTACCTCACCAGCATCTTAGAGAAAAATGGTTTTACCATAGAAAGAGGCATCTCGGGCATACCTACGGCCTGGATGGCTAAGTGGGGCAATGGCAAGCCAGTAATTGCAATGGGTAGCGACATTGATTGTATCCCGAAAGCTTCGCAAAAGCCAGGCGTGGCATACAAGGAGGCGATTGTAGAAGACGCACCGGGTCATGGCGAGGGCCACAATTCAGGATTACCCCTGGTGATATTGTCTGCCATTGAAGTAAAAAAAATAATGGAGCGGGAGAAAATGCCGGGCACGCTGGTGCTGTGGCCGGGAGTGGCAGAAGAGCTGGTGGGTGCCAAAGCCTGGTACATCAGGGATGGTTATTTTAAAAATGTTGATGCCTGCATCTTTACCCATGTGGGTAGCAACATGAATGTATCCTGGGGCGATGCTGGTAACAATGGCCTTGTATCTGTAGAATTTAAATTTGAAGGAAGTGCTGCTCATGCGGCGGGCGCACCGTGGCGGGGCAAGAGCGCATTGGATGCAGTAGAACTGATGGACATCGCCTGGAATTTTAAAAGAGAACATTTAAAACCTACCCAACGGTCGCATTATGTAATTACCGACGGTGGCGATCAGCCTAATGTGGTGCCTTCTAAGGCTTCAGTATGGTACTACTTCAGAGAGCGTACTTATGAAGATATCAAGATGATGTACGATGAGGGTATTCTATATGCCAATTCTGTAGCAACCATGACGGGCACAAAAGTTACGCATCAATTGCTCGGTACGGCCTGGCCCGGGCATTTCAATAAATCCATCGCCATGGCCATGCATGAGAATATTAAAAAAGTGGGTTTGCCGGTGTGGGATTCTGCCGATCAGCAACTGGCAAGGGCGGTGCAAGCGCTGGTTAACGCTCCCAAAAAAACGCAATACGGCAAGCCAATCAATGGGCTGGATTTGAAGGTTGATTCGCTGAGTGGACCGGTACAATTTTCCTGGGGCTCCGGCAGCGACGATATTGCAGACATTGCCTGGAATGTACCCACCGTAGTGTTTCGTTACCCGGCCAACATACCCGGCACACCCGGCCACCATTGGGCAGATGCTATTGCTATGGCTACTCCGATTGCACATAAAGGGGTGGTAGCCGGTAGCAAAGTAGTTGCGGCTACGCTGCTGGATATGCTGACCGATCCGAAAATAATTGCAGATGCCTGGGACTATCACAATAACGTGCAAACAAAAGATCAAAAATATATTCCCTTTCTGGCGCCCAATACGCCGCCGGCAACGTACCTCAATAAAAAATTGCAGGAGAGCTTCAGATCGGAACTTAAAAAATATTATTACGATCCATCCAAATACAAAACATATCTGGAACAATTGGGTATTGAATATCCACAGCTCATCAAGAAAGATTAATGCAGTAAAAGCCAGCCTGGAAAAAGGCTGGCTTTTCTAATACTAAAGGAGGCCAGTCGAATTTTGTGACAGATAAGCGAACTGTTAATCTGAAACGGACAGCAGCAAGGAATGGCACTGCCCTGATCTAATACTTATGTGTGATTCGATTCAAGGGTATAAAAAAATGACGATGTAATCTTACACCGTCATTTTTTTTAAATACGATTCAATAATTTATTTATTCATCGCTGCATTGATGGGCACCCTGTCCAGGTATTGTATAGTTCTGTCTATTTTATCTGCAGCATCAAAATGCAGGTCGGTATGAATCCACTGCTGCATAGTTTTACCCGTTTTGTATTTTGCTTTTACCATGTACCAACCCAATACCCATGTACCTGCCTGCTCTACAGATTGGGGTTGGTTTACTGTTATGGGCAGCCATATCTGGTTGCTGAAGCCAATAGAATCCATCACTTCTGTTCTTCTCTTTTTCCAGTAGGCGCTGATAGCTGCTTTGCCTACGAGGCTGTCTCCGTTGTTCCATAGATACACAGCGTTGTCTGCAAAGTCGGCCATCCAGCCGTCTATGTCTCCGCTTGAAAGAGCAGCTACGCCCCTCCTCCCAATGTCGGCATATTTAGCATCTGCAAATGCTGCCGGCGCTGTGGTAGCTGCTGCGTCGGCGGGTGTTACTGTCGTTTCCATTTTTGATTCGGTTGTCTTGCCGCTATCGCAACCCATAAATAATACTAAGCCTAAGGCCCATACCAACATTTTTTTCATAATAAAAAGTTTAAAGGTTAAAAAAGGAAGGGCGTATTAAAAAGCAAGTTTACCAGGGGAGAACCTGAAGTAATGTAGCAACTATTTTTTTAGTATGCAAGCTCTTAAACAATACTACTTGTTACCGAAAATTTTTTTTAGCCTAAGTGATAGCAAGCCCACACCCATATTTTGGGAACTAGGTAGCAAACGACGCCAGTAAGACCTCCTGCTACGAAATGGTTTTAATTTTTTGTGGAAGGTAATAATGCCAGAAGTTGTATGATGTGATCATTATTTTTTGCACACTTGTATTGCTGTTCGCTTTTTTAATACTACGCTCCTTTTGCGGAGGCGCAAAGCATATGGGCGTTTTCCTATTGCGGGGCATCAACTTAATTCATCCATTAAATTTTTCAACTTCTTCAGGTGTTTGCCGTAGGCATAGTTGAACATCCATTTTGCCGTATAATGAGATATAGGCACCAACACCAAAATGGTGATACCTAAAATGACGAGCATTTGAGGATTGTATAAAAATGCCTCAACTGTTTTGCCCGACCCTTCTACTCCACCTACAATAAAGCCACCGGTTGCAGCAATTGGATACACAAACAGTCCGGCTTTTTGCTGAAGTTTCCACCATTTTTGAAAGCCATCGTAGTTCTTTTGCAACTCCTGTTTTAGAGAGTTGGTAACCGTAATATTTTCCTGGGTTCTTTTATACAATTTCCAGGTATCAATCATGATCCATATGTTAAATAAAGTCATCACCACAAGGGCTACGTGCACTTGCCATAGCTGTATCAAAAAGAACAGGCTGATGTAAAAAAGCGTAATCAACAACGCCCAAAAAATGCCCGTCAGTAAATTCTTCTTCAACTTCTTTAAGGGGAGTTGAGATGGAGTGTTGGGAAAGTCTGTTTGTTGCAACATTTTATGGAGCATGTCATCACTTTCGCCAGCTTGTTGCCATGTATTTTCAATGTCCATTAGATGTTCTTTAAAAGCGTTGACAATTGTTGTTTTGCCCTGTGGAGTTTAACCCCAACCAGATTGGGCGTAATACCTAAAAAACTGCTGATTTCTTTGTTGTCATACCCATCCAGGTGAAGAGAAATAACGGCTCTCTCTGTCTCTGAAAGTGTTCTTATGGCTTTGTACAAGCGTTCGGCTTCATCATTGCCGGGGTGGGTTGCGTAGGCCTGTTCATACTTAGTCGTATCTGTGTATTCAATCCTGTTTGTTTTCTTTTGAATCGTAAAAATAGTGTTCAGGCAAACCCTGTATAGCCATGTACTAAATTTTGCCTCACCCCGAAAAGCCGGATACGATTTCCATGCCTGCAATAATATTTCCTGGTACCAGTCTTTTTTATCTTCTTCGGAATTTGCATAGAGGTGCACCAGCTTATAAATAATATTCTGGTGCTCCTTTAGTTGGGATAAAAAGGCTTGTTCGCTCACTTAGTTTTTAAGATTTACCGGCATTACTTTATACCCTCGCTGTTGTAATTGATTGACTAACCCGGTTTGCCCCACCAGGTGTAAGGCTCCTACTGCTACAAATGTGGGTTGGTCTTCCATCAGTTTTGGCAATTGTCGCATCCAGCTATTATTACGGTCATCTAACAATACTTTCATCTCCTCCGGTTTATAACTGCTTTCATACATTAATTGTTGCAGCCTTGTCATGTTTTGAGAAACGTAAGCATTGTTCATCACGCCTATCATTGTCTTCAGCCAGTCTTTTTCTTTTAGGGTCTCGCTTAAGAGCTCTGTTTGTCTTTGCAGGCTAAGCTGGCCAAACAAGGCTTTTATTTGGACGTCTATGGTTTCTAAACCCAGTACTTTCTTGCCATCCTTTTTTGCCTCATTTTGAAAATAGGTATCCAACTGTACTTCGCCTGGCTTGTTGGCAAAGTATTTTTGTTGTGTAATATTCAATGCTATCGTCATTACAGCAAGTGGATTGAGCTGGTTTAATTGCAGGAGGTCTAATCCGGCTTCCTGCTTAAACCAGTCTGCTGCTTTTGCATACAGGGTGTCTGGCAAAACTTTTTGCAGCGTTGTTCCTTTCAAAACGGACGCTTGCATCATGGGGCTCCGCAAAGAACTGTCCATTACCAGTTCACCTACTACAGCTTCTGTATTTCTATAAGCTTGCAAAACGGCTGGCATCGTATCTACAAATGCATTGGATAGAAAATGATAGGTTCCAAAAAGATAAGAAGGTTGCTGCAATCCGTTGCCACTAACTTTCCAAAGTATTGAATTTCCTGTACTGCTGGTTTGCGCAAAAAACTTACCTGATAAAAGGCACAGTATTGCCAATAAAAAATTCTTTTTCATTCATTGATAAAATTTAGGAATTGATGGAACGGAATACAAGAAATGCAAAGCCAGCAAAACTTAAGCCCACGTGGCAAAGCAACCAGGCTCTTTGGTAGAGCGGCCTGTCGCTCCATTTTACAGCAGCATCAAATGGATCAAACACCAATGCAATACCGAAATTGGTAACTGCCATATCATAGTCGCCTTTTATTAGAAGGTAAGCTGACAGTGCCAGAAAGAGCCCATAACCCGCACGATTAATACGATTAGATTGGATAAGTTGTTTAGAAGTAATTGCCTGTTTCATAATAGTGCTTTTATTATAAGTGGCATTACTTACTCCATTATTACGGGGTGTTAAAAATATTTTTTAATCGGTGTTTGTGCAGCTACGAATCATCGTTCACATCCTGCTGCGGCAGCATGGTGGACACTTTCTTTGTGATAATACTCATTTTCTCCAACCCAACTAAACAACCAGTTGAATATAATGGCCGTGTTTTTTTAGCAATAAGCTGAGTTACTCAATTTTTATTCTTTTTTGGCTTTGCCAAAACCTGTTTCAATTTACTGTGGACAGAGAATCTAAGACTTCCGTGCACTTCTCGATAATAGCCATGGAACTATATCTGATAAGCAGGAGTTTAAATCCTACACCCAAGCCGCATTCTATGCTGCATTGTGAAACTATTTGATTTGGAAATTGTATATTTGAGCGCAAAATTTTTCCATGACGAAGCAACTTATTATTGAGCGAACCATTAAGGCTATCAATCAGCTTCCCGAAGACAAAGCTGAGGAGATTTCCGATTTTGCTGATTTTATAATCAAGCGTTATGAGGAGCATCAGCTGGTGCAGGGAATTCAGCAGTTGACTTCTAAGAGCCATGCTTTTTTATTTCTGGAAAAGGAAGATGATTTGTATTCTGAGTCAGACTTAAAAGAACTTAATAATGGCTAAAGCTGACATTGTTTTAATAACTTTTCCATTTACTGATTTAAGCGGGAGTAAACTTCGACCAGCTGTAGTGCTAGCGCAAACAGATCTTGACGTGACTGTTTGTTTTATCACCACACAAAAACAGTGGCAGGAACTAACTGATGTTGCTATTGCTCCAAATCCTACCAATGGCCTTAAAGCCGCTTCACTTATTCGGACCGGCAAAATAGCGACTTTAGACAAGTCTTTATCCAAGGGATTGCTGGGTAAATTGAATGTGGCGGAAGCCACAGAACTCAACGCAAAGCTCAAAATACTTTTTCAATTAGATTAGACGATCAACAAGTAACCAGCTAGGCTCTTATTTTACCAAAGCTTACATAGTTGCAGCCAGGAGCACCGAGTTAGAATAATTTTGAAAGAAATGGATGTTTAATTCCAAAGTGCAAGCAAGAGCCGCATAATTTTTAGGCATTTCGCATGCTGCAATCCACTAAACAACCAGTTGGATATAATGGCCGTGTTTTTTTAGCAATAAGCTGAGTTCTTCTTGCTGGTCGGTAAAAGATTTCAGCATCCAGGCACTATGGTCAATTTGCATGGCCTTTTCTACGGCAAGTTTGTATTCTACCATTTGTCCCAATCCAAAATGGGCTTCTGCCTTGTTTACCATTATCCAGAACTGCTGCTGGTTTTCACTGGTGGCCCGGTCAACCGAAAGATTTTGGTCAATAGTATAGGGCAGGGGTTCCGTATTTTTATTTTTTCTCGCTTCCGATTCATTCCAGTTCTGTTCGCACATTTCTAAAACTTCTCTCCTGATGCGGGAGGCCCAAATCATATCAGCAATTTTATCTTCCGGCGTGCGGTAGATGGAGGAGTCTACTCTTTTATTGAGCAGGTAGGCCAAATTGATGCCATGGTAACGGTTGCGAAAAAGATAGTACCCTCGTTGATAAAATTGAATAGCGTTGCTGAGGTGCTGTTCATCGCCCAGCACCCTGAACAATCGTTTTTCAATTTTGCCGGCCATCGTCACGGTTTCTGTATCGTTGGTATTTTCCAGGTCCAGTAGTCTCAATAATTGCATGGCTTCCTGTAAGGCGGTAAGGTTATCGGGCTCCTTGGCTTTATAGGTAGCATAAGCGAGCCGTTGCACGAGGTAAGGGTCGAAGGTTTCCAAATGCCCAGCATGTTTGTTCATGTCATGAATGGCCTGTTTAAAATAAGGTTTTGCTTCGTTGTATGCTCTTCGCTCAATGGCTTGTTCACCTTGTTCTATCAGGAGAGAAAGCGTGTTGGCAGGCGTTTCCTCGATAGGTATTTGTGGCGCTGCTGCTGCTGCCATGGCCGTACTCACTTCTTGTAACTGCTCCAAGGCTTGAGCCACTTTTTTATGCATAGATGGGGGAATCAATTCCTGCAAGTGAGTATACACAGGGCTATCGGGGTCGTGTAGTTTTAATACGGCGTCAATGGTATCTCCCAGTACTTTTCTAAATCTTTCTACTTCTTCATAATCTATGGCACTGCCAAGGTGTGTGTAAGAGGCAATTTTTATATGGTTCAAATCGAACGGATATGCAAACTTATCTTCAGAAATTACGATCGTAGTGCGCTGCCGAAGGGCATGCCGGATGCCGAGCTCATAAAATGCATTTACATTGGCTGTAGAAATATCGGCTATCACAATATCTGCATCCAACAGTTGCTGGTACATGTATAAATCTATCGGGCCGGAATGCAGGATTTCATCTGCCCGCACGCAAGTAAGATTTTTGCTTTCTACCACGGGCTTAATCAAAACTTTATACGTTTTATTAAGATCTAATTGTCGGCCGGTAGCCAGGTCGGTTTTAATACCGAAGCCCATTACCACAAAGCAAGTGAGTTTTTCTTTTTGTACATCGCCTTCGTTGTTCATATGCCTGAAATTTAATAGGGATAAAACCGGCAGGGGTAAGGGAGACAACTCACTCTATTAGAATGAATGTAAAAACATAGTACAAAGTATAGTAATTTTTTTGAATGTGGTATATTTCAAAAGGGTTTTTGTGTTATACTCATCTAACTGGAGGGCCTCCACCTGGGGAAGACCAACTACCAAGCACCAGTTACATGGGTCAATTACTTTGTATATTTAACAGGCGAATATTTTTTAAACCTTGTTTTAAGGATTATTAGTAACTGACGTTCGAAATAATTTGAATTATGAACGGACCCAACAAAGACCAAATATTTCCGCTGGACAATTACGAGCGGCTTTGTTTTTTAAAAAACGTTGTTAAGAATCCTAACATCATCGTTGGCGATTACACGTATTATGATGACTTTGACAATGTGGATAATTTTGAGAAAAATGTAAAATATCATTTTGACTTTGTTGGCGATAAGCTAATCATCGGAAAATTTTGCATGATTGCTTCTAACGTAACCTTTATTATGAACGGGGCCAACCATTTAACCGATGCATTGACTACCTATCCCTTTGCCATTTTTGGAAATGGTTGGCAAAATGCTATGGATGGTAAAGCCTACCCCAACAAAGGAGACCTTGTAATTGGTAAC
The DNA here is from genome assembly GCA_046597635.1 of Ferruginibacter sp. Lineage (GTDB taxonomy): Bacteria > Bacteroidota > Bacteroidia > Chitinophagales > Chitinophagaceae > Ferruginibacter. The sequence goes on from JBKJKD010000265.1 coordinate 26,647, forward strand.
GATGTGTGGATTGGTTACAACGCCACCATCATGGCGGGTGTTACCATTGGAGATGGAGCCATCATAGCCACCAATGCTACGGTAGTAAAAGACGTTGCAGCCTATTCCATAGTGGGCGGTAACCCGGCTGCAGAAATAAAAAAACGTTTTGATGATGATAGCATACGCAGGCTCCTGGAAATAGAATGGTGGAATTGGGATATAGAAAAAATAACCAGGAATCTTCAACATTTGACAGCCACAGAAATTGATAGGTTGGAGCAGGCGGAGTAATATGCCAACGCATCACCATCAGGATTCATCTTATAAAAATGAGAGCAATTATACATACTGCATACGGGCCACCAGAAGTTGTCCGATTGATGGACGTTGAGAAACCTTTGCCAAAAGACAACGAGGTATTAATAAAAGTATATGCTACCACTGTAAACCGCACCGATTGTGGATTTCGAAGTGCCGAATATTTTATCAGCAGATTTTTTAGTGGTTTATGGAGACCTAAATACAATACGCTGGGAAACGAATTTGCCGGAGTAGTGGAAGCTACCGGCAAAGACGTAACCTCGTTTAAACCCGGGGATAAAGTGTTTGGTTACAATGATGTAAAGTTTGGTGCTCATGCCGAGTATATGACCGTGGCAGAGGGAGATGCTATTACAACTATGCCAGCTCATATTAGTTTTGAGGAGGCAGCACCCATCACTGAGGGTGCTCATTATGCACTGGGAAATATACGGGCAGCAAAAATAAAACATGGGCAAAAAATTCTCATCAATGGCGCAACTGGTGCAATTGGTTCGGCGGCGGTGCAGTTGGTAAAATTTTTTGGCGCAGAAGTTACCGCTGTATGTGATACCAAAAATGTGGCACTTGTAAAATCGTTGGGGGCTGACGTGGTAATCGATTACACGAAAGAAGATTTTACAAAACTCAATCAGGCTTTTGATGTAGTCTTTGATGCTGTAGGTAAAAGTTCTTTTGGGCAATGCAAACCCATACTCCATAAAACCGGGATATATATTTCTACTGAGCTCGGTAAAAACGCTGAGAATATTTTTTTAGCATTGATAACGCCATTTTGGGGCGGCAAAAGAGTATTGTTTCCGCTTCCGACTATTAGTAAACAGGATGTTTTATTTTTAAGAGAGTTGGTGGAAACAAACCAATATAAACCTGTTATAGACAGGCGATACCCGCTAGAACAAATTGTGGAAGCATACAGGTTTGTAGAAACAGGGCAAAAAAAAGGTAATGTCGTAATAACATTAACCTGATGAATTTTGCAGAAACTGCATTCACTTTTACAGCCCCCTTATTGCCGCGGTAAAAAAATTGCGCTGCCTGTACAAGGAATGCTGTTGCCAGCCAGCCGCAATGTTTTATGTTTTCTCTTTGCTCCTTTTTTTTACTCTCTTTGCTAAAAATAAACCCGAAGTTGAAAGTCTTTATTGCAGCCTGATATTGAATTAGAAACTACAGTTTGAGAGAACAAGAGTAAAGTGCACGGAGATTGTCTTTAGCATAAGCATTTTAAAAAAGGTTTACTTAAAGCTGAGCCCAATGTAATTAACGTTTGTTGTGCTTTATTATGGGTAGCTTGCCCCGAACTTATATTATACTACCTGTTCTCCTTCCTTAAGATTTAAGCAAAACAACGATTAGTCAGCCTAATTACAAATCAGGCGGTCATGCTGTAGAGGAATCGTTGGGTGAAAAGTCAAATACTGAAGAGAATATTTTTTTAATGAATGCTAAACTTAAATGAGTGTGGAGAAAGCTAAACTGGAAGTGTTGGTAAACGAATTAGACGATTTAAACGAAGACCTTGAGAACTACTTTGCTAATACCATCATTCCACAGTTGTATATAGACGGCAACCTTATACTGAGGAAATTTACACCGCCGGCTATGAAACAGTTCACTTTGACGAATGCTGATATCAATAAAAATATTCAAGACGTAACTGATAACATTCGCTACCCAACCTTAATTGAAAATATCAACGAAGTAATTTCTACGGGCGACATTCTCGAAAAGGAAGTGCAAACCACGGATAAGAGATGGTTTCAAATGAATATTCTGCCCTACAAAATAAGGAGGGAAAATAGAACCAACGGTGTAATTATCACTTTTGTAGACATCACCAAACGCATTGCGATTCTACACGAATTGGAACAGCTCAATGCGGAGCATGAAACCTTGCTTTATACGTTGACTCACGATATAAGGCAGCCACTTTCCACAATAGTATTATTGGCAGACGAGTTGGTGCAGGCGTATAACAAAAAAGACACAGAACAATTTACCGCCTGGATTGAGATGCTTACAAGAGCTTCTATAAATATGAAGGGACTATTAGAAGAGTTCAGCAATCATGTTCACATAGAAGCGGTGCTGCCGGGTGAAGATGAGCGGGTGAATATTGAAGATATCTTCAGTGATGTAATCCTTGCTTTGAGGAACGACATTTATAATAATGGGATTGTCGTAAAAACTGAATTCAATACTTCTGAAATAATGTTTTCAAGAAAAAACCTGAGGAGCATTGTTTTCAATCTTTTGAACAATGCTATCAAGTATAAAAAAGCGGGCGAAAGTTTAGAAATAATAGTCACCACTACAAAGCAGGAAGGATATGTAGTGCTTTCCATCAACGATAATGGCTTGGGTATTGATACGAGCAATCACAAAACAATTTTCGATAAATTTTCAAGGATAAATCCTCAAATTGAAGGAACAGGAATGGGCTTATACATTATAAACAGAATGCTAACCGACAAGGGAGGTAAAATTGAAGTCGACAGTATTATTGGCAACGGCTCCACGTTCCATGTTTATTTCAAAAGCGATTATTAAAAAACTACGCTCCATATTAATTGATCCGCACAACAGGCGTTTAACTTTTTGCTATACTAACAAGTCTTTGCGATAGTGTAACACATCCTCCCGAGTTAGCCAATACCTTTGCTTTCTTGCTACAATAGCAAGGCGTTTTACACAGCTAGAGACACAGTCTTATCTCTACAAAAATTCCTTCGGTTTAGATATTACACCATCCCTTCATCTCCTTTACCTATTTTATCTACATCATTTTTTGTTAACCTTCCGGTAAGAATTCCTTCACACTGGTAAGGCAATTTTGCGTTACAAATAAAAATCATCCCGTAAAAATAAATCGGCAAATGCATTCACCTCCACCGGGGTGCGATGTAGTAAATGTTTTGCCTTCACCAAAACCTACATCTATTTATTAAACAAACGAACATGAAAAAAAATCTTCCCTTACAAGTTTTAATGATGCTCATTTCGGTCTTCTGTGGATACTCCAGCTTAGCACAATCTAAAGATGCATCTGCAACCGGTACCATCCTAGGCAAAGACAAAAAGGAGCTCGTAGGAGCAACCGTATCTATCAAGAATTTTTCTACTGGCTTTTCTGCCAGCACACAAACCAATGTGAAAGGTGTGTATTCATTTAAGCAACTCCCGCTGGGATCACCTTATTCTATAGAAGTAAGTTTTACTGGGTACAAGCCGCAAAAAAAAGAGAACATCAGCATCAATCTTGGTGACCTCGTTTATGCAGATTTTATGTTGAGTGATATCGACGCAGCCCTGGCTGAAGTGGTGGTTACGGCCAACTCCCTAAGCAGCCGTATAGATCGGTTTGGTTCTACTACCGCCATCAGTGCCAATACCATCAAGCAAATACCTGCGCAAAATAGAAACTTTAACGACCTGGCATCGCTGTCTCCATTGGCTAACGGGGCTAACCTTGGCGGGCAACGTTTTTCTTCAACCAGTTATTTAATAGATGGTGTAAGCGCAAGAAACAACCTCACTAGTGGGGAGATTGGCCGTGGTCCTTTTTCCCTTTCACTCGAAGCCATCAGGGAGTTTGAAATTATTACGAACGTGTACAGCGTTACGCAGGGAAGGCAAGGTGGTGGAGCCATTAGCGCCGTCACTAAATCTGGCACCAATACTTTTACAGGAAGTATATTTAATTATTTTAGGTCAGATGCATTGGCGAGTAAATATGATATTCGTGGAAACAAACGCACCAGAACTTTTAGCAATTATCAATATGGGTTTAGTCTGGGCGGCCCTATCGTAAAAGACAAATTGCATTTCTTTACTGCGTTTGACAGGGAAGATGCTGCTGCACCATTTTTCATTGCAGATATTCGTACCGATGCAGATGCCAATGCTCTTCGCATTAGCAAGGGAGCGCTTGATACGGTGTTGACAATTGCCAGGACAAAATATGGGTTGAGTAATAATAAACAAACCGGTGAGTTTGACCGCAAAACAGTAGCCAACACTTTTTTACTAAGATT
>JBKJKD010000309.1:0-6909 GCA_046597635.1 Ferruginibacter sp.
ACAAGATATCTCCCGGGGGAGCATTCACATCATCTTCATCAATGATAGCCACTTCTTTGGATTGGTTAACTCCAACGGTACTGCTGTTTATCAAAGCCGAGCCATTGGCCAAGGCCCTCGAATTTACGGTAGCAGTCCCGTTTGCCAGGGCACGACTGTTTGCCAATGCTCTGGAGTTGGCAAGTGCTCTGGAATTTACCAAGGTAGTGGACAATGAGTCTACCTGGTAATCATAAATAGCTTGAGCACCCAGGTCTACCAAATTGGTAATCTCTGTTACCGTTGTACCATTTGCCAAGGCACGACTGTTGGCCAAAGCACGACTATTTGCCAATGCTCTTGAACTTACCAGGAAAGTCAGGTTTTCAAGGTCTGATGCAGTCAAGGTTCTGCCGCCATTTGCGAGTGCCCTGGAATCAACTAAAGCCAATGCAGTATCTACTAAATTGGCTGCATAGCCGGCTGTTAAGCTGTTTAAAAATGCAGTTCTGTCTGTCAATACAATTCCCGTATCTATATAGTTATAGTAGTAGCCAATGTCACCAATTTTTTCACCATAGGTAAGTGTGGTGTCCTTAGCTTTAATGGTTAACGGCAATTTGTCAATAGTGAGTAGTCCATTGTTAAATGTGTAGTTGTAGTTTTCTTGTAACCCTATATAAACCGGGTCATTTGAAGCATAAGGTTTTAAAGATGGTATGATATTATAGTTGCCAACATTGCTCATACTATTTGCCGGACAGGTATAGTTTATAGGGTTTAAACCAAGTTGCTCCAGCGTGTAAGTAGTATTTTCTAATGTATCTCCGTCAATAGTGACGGTAGATGTAAATGCGGGTATTTTCTCGCCAAACTTTTTAACCAGATTATGGGCGGCTACCACTATATTCTTCTTAACAGGGGCAAAGAAATACAGGGAGTTGGACAACCCACCATCCAGGCCACTCGAAGAAACGGGACTTGTGTAAACTTGAATAGCTGGGTTACCTGTAAATTTTGGAACCGTTGCCAATAGCTGATTGCCATTTACAATACTAGTTGGAACTGGCTCGCCTCTAAAAGTAACCACAGAGGTTGGGTCAAGATAGTTACCATTTACAGTTATTAAAATTTGTTGTGTGCCGGGGGTAATATTAGGATCTGCCAGTGTAAGGTCTATAATTTCAGGCTTTGGGGTGGCAAACGTACGCATCGCTTTATTTGCCTGGATAAAACCTGCCCCAGCAGCAAAGTCAAAACCACCAGCGGTAGTCATGGGGATAGCAGTATTTTTGAAAACCAATTTTACACTATCAGGGCTAAGGGTAGTATTACTAAATTTTCTTTTACCCTCAATTAGCAAAGCTGCTACTGCGGCGGCATGGGGAGCTGCAGCGGATGTTCCAAAAAAGTTAGGAAAAATATCACCATCGATGTTGGGGCCGCCTAAATTCACGGTTGTGTTTACACCATTGGGTGCTGCAAAATCGGGCTTGTTTCTAACGATACCGTCTACTGGTGTACCGCCTCTGGAGGAAAACGATGCTACCGTTGGAGGGTTCACCCCATAAGCTGGCGTGTTGCTATACAACACTGCCCCCACTGCCATTGCACCTTGGGCGTTGGCCTGCCCTACCAGGGTAGATGTACCATTGTTATATTCGCTCACAACTCCATTTCCTCTAAAGAATACGTATTTAAACTTAAGATTGCCGGTACCGCTTTCTCTTATTACCAGTATGTTGGTTTGAGTATTTTGAGTAACGGTAAATGGTAACACTTCCAGTGGATCACCACCTATATTGTTTCTATTAAACCCAAATAAAGCATTACCCACGTTATCAGTTAAATAAATATCAAGGTCGTTTCGTGTGCCCGTATTTGGGCCACCCAACGAATATATATCATCTTCCCATTGTAATACAACGGTATAGGTTCCTGGTGTAAGGGTAATGTTTTGATAGATATCACCACCGCCGAAATTATGAGCAGTTCCAATAATGCCGTTTGGAGCAGGAACTCCGGTAAAAGTGTTCTGGTAGGATTGGGTTCCAAAATTACCCGAAGCTGAAAAATAAGAAACACCTCTTTTGGTAACGGTATCTACTGCCTTTGCTACCACACCATCCTGGAAAAATGGCTCTGTAATAAAAGTTACATCGTCCACAATTACATCGCAAGTATCTTTTTGTAATTGTAAAATACCTTGGGCAAAATCTCCGGAACTTATAAACCCGGTTCTGAAAGCAAGCTTGGCTTTTGGCGCTACATCATGAATAATTTGTAACATGGCTCTACCTTCATCCAGCCGCTGGCCAAAAGGAAATTCTTTTAAAACCTTTACAGGATGTGGATGGGTGCTATTACCAAGGCCAGGTAAATCATCATTTATTACATCAGTTTGTGCCGGGTTGCCGGGTATAGTATTGTAGCTGTCAGATATAACACCCACTTTTACGCTATCGCCCGATAAATCGTATCCATTTCTTACAAAGTTGGAAAGCATAGCAGTGTCGCCGGTAGAGCCTACTACACCATTATTGCTAATTGCCGGAAAAAGTGGCCTGCAATAATCAATTAGCAACGGCAAAGAATCGAGTTTTCTTAAATTCCTAATAGGATATTTTCCGCTTATAATTAAGGAACCTGGACCATTGTCGATGGTATCAGTGATTCCGTAAGGGGTAGTCTTAAGTAAAGCAGTAAGAGAAGGATACTGGCCTTTCAGAGAAATTACTTCTATCCATACACTATCGCTTTGCAGAATGAAGATGTTCTTGGCAGGATCAGTTACATTCCCAAAGTTTAGGTACAGAGAATTCAATTCAGAGCCGATTGCATTGTTCACTTTTCCTGAGGGAGGCGGTGGATAGTAGGGTAACACACAAGGGGTGTAGGTTACTTCTACGGTATCCCTTGCCAAACAGCCACCATCTAAATTGGTAACAGTTAAAACATATTTTCCTTTAATATCTACAGTCGGTGTAAGGGTGGTTGCGCCAGATACAATATTACCATTGCCTACAGGCGCCCAGTTATGCCGAACATTTTGACTGTTGGAAGTTCCGTTCAACTGAACAGTCGTGACGCTACAGCTCAGTTCTTTATCCGCACCGGCATTGGCCTCGGGGATAATGCATTCCACAAATGGTAGATAAGCAACTGTCACCCCCGACTGTAAATTAACCTGTGTTCCGCTCCAAAGTGCCCCAGTTAAATTTGAATTGCCGGTTCCCGAACCGATATTAATACCAGCATTAGGAGCCCACACAGTGCCTAACCATTTAGAGCTATTTGAACTGGAGGAGCCATTTGCTATTACAAATGCAAAATTGCCACCAGCAAATGTTGAACCTGTACCATGTGTTTCGGTAAAAATTTTTGATGCGTCTCCGCCATTCAATGTACTTGCATTTACTTTATTCAAGTCGATATCTCCATGCACATAAATTTTAAAAGTTCCCGTGGCACTATTGTTGAAATTGAAAATGAATTTGTTAGCATTGCCGCTGTTTTTAATGGACTTAAAAACATAGACCCCCGGACCGTTCAGTGTTAAATTTTTATTTCCGCCCAGTATAATGTCTCCATAATTTCCAGGCGTGATAGTTTGATTGTTGGTAATATTTGTATTGCCAAAAGCCGGGAAAATAGCAACAGAGGGGCTTGCGGGTAAAGAGGGTAGTGAGGGCTGACCAATCACATTTCCACCCGCAGGGGTTGGCCCGGAATATGTGGTTCCGCTGGGGTGAGTTACTTTGCCGGAGACAGTTCCTCCTCCAACAAGGATATTTCCTTTTATATCTATATTTCCGGTAATATTTGTACTTGAACCAACCAATAAAATATTTCCGGTAGTGCCGTAGGCATTTGCTGCCGTTATCTTACCGTTGATAGCATTGCTATTTGAAAGATCTATAGTCCCGCCACTATGTACATCGGCAGCTATGGTAGAATTTCCAGTCGATTTTACGAGTCTGTAACTTCCAATAGAGCCGCCTTGAATGGTACTTGATGAACCAAGTATCACCGCACAGCCAGGGGACGGCGGTAGTGTTTGTGGTGCAGTTGGACAATTTCCTGTTCCGCCGAACAGAACAAAATCAGCCATTTTTAATTGCTGTGCTTGCGTAGCGTTAATGAAAATGTTTAAAGTCAGCATTAACAGGAAGTAACTTTTCTTGTTAATGGACATTTGAATTTTAGTCATGACAAGTGGGTTAAAGATGATTTAGTTTTTGCGTTATAACCAGCACCGTATTAGTCGGTGCGCATTGATTAGGAAATACGACAATCACAATAATATTTAAATACAGAATATCGTTTTAAAGCTCTGGTAATTATTTCCCGGGGAGATTTTTATAGGAAATTGAATAAGGATTATCAGCTAATAAGGCGATTGGCTTAAACCATACGTATATTGGGAAGAGTGAATATAACAAAATTATATATGAAACGGATGATATTTTTCCATCATAGTATAAAAAATTTAAATTTGTAGAAAGAGAACCCATTGTTGTTTAGTCCATAAAGTATGCATATTCCATAAGCAGTGAATCCCAGGTTTGTATATTATTAGTCAAATTTTGGTTGTCTTCACAGAACTTTACTTACAAATATTAAAGCCTGTCCTGTATATTTAGGGCCAATAAAATAAAATTTTAAAAGATAAATTTTAAAAACGCAGGGTGAACAGGTCATCAATAACCCGTCTGACAAAAACACACCAATATGAAAAATTTATTACTAATGGTAGCCATCCTAGGATTTATGGCAAGCTGCGACCATAAAACCGGAAGTGGAAACTATGTAACTCAAACACGAAGTGTAGGAAGTTTTGATGCAGTAACTGTGGGGGGTGGGTTTGACGTTGAAATTAAAATTGGGTCGCCCGCTAAAGTTGTTATTGAAGCAGACGACAATATAATAAATGATATTCAGTCCGAGGTTAGCAATGGTCAACTTAAAGTCTCATTAAGCGATGGTTTATCGTTAAACGATGCACACATGAAAGTCTTCATTACGAGTAATGAAATTAACCGTATTAATAGTTCCGCTTCGGCTAAAGTAGTGGTGTTGGGGGAGATGCAGTCTAATGAAAACATCATTCTAAAAGCGTCCAGCGGAAGTAATATTTCTGCAAATATCAACTGTCCCGCTACAGAAGCTGATGCAAGCAGTGGTGCCGAAATTTTCGTAAAAGGAAGAACTAAGACGCTCAAGGCTGAGTCCAGCAGCGGTGCCACTATAAAAGCTTCTGATCTTTTAAGCGAAAATACCATAGCGCAATCCAGCAGTGGCGCCTCTACTAGGGTACATGCTAGTGTACAATTAAATGCCAAGGCCAGCAGTGGGGGAAGTGTAATTTACCGAGGAGCGGCTACGGCGGTAATAAAAGAAAGCAGCGGAGGTTCCATATCAAAAGAAAACTACAATTAGCAAAAAGCTCCTTAACAGGTTTACATAAAAAATTGGCTGCCAGTAGACGTCTGGCAGCCAATTTTATCTCTAAGAGACATAACAAAGTACTTATTCAATACACATTGGTTGGGCATCCCAGTTTAGATCGTTTGCCTCCTGAACCACTCCGGGAACCTAATGCATATGAAATGCGTAGGGCTGTTACGTAATACCAATCCTTATTTTTTGCATTTCCTCTCTGGGAACCCACGGCCGGATAACCTGTTGCTCCCGAAATTTCGGACCCGCGGTAAGCAAAAGCGGCTGCCTGTGATCCCCTTCCTGCCGCCAGGACCGATGAATCAGCGTAGGTCCCGCTTACATCATCCAGATAATCGGTGAAGAGTTTGCGAAGCCCGAGTTCCAGTCCTACTTGTAATTTATCGGTCAGCGCCAGTTTAATGCCACCGCCAAAGGGGATGGCAAATTGGTTGTTGGAGTAGAGTTTTTTTTCAGGGTATTGTGATAACCCCTGTCCTTCTGTGCCCAAAGACCTTAAAAATACCTTGTTGTCTGCACTGTCATATGCGTAAGGATTGAAATGAAAAACGGCAATTCCTCCGAACACATACGGAGTAAAGCCTCTTTCCTCAATATCAAGCAGGTTATATTCCAGCGCCAGTTGAGCTTCTAATACAGTAGATCTGAACCTTAAATTCCTGAAAGCGACATCTTTAGCTCCGGCGCCTTGTTGATCGCTTCCAGAAACTTTCATGTAGCTGGCGGCGCCACGTACGACTAATTTGCTGGAGAGATCGTAAGAAATGCCCAATCCCACCGCGGGCTTCGCCTCCTTCAAACTAAATCGCTTGGTTTGTAAATCGCCCTGGTAGTTGGCAGCCCCTAAGTACAAATCGACATGTAATGGCTGAGCATGAGCATTCAATAAAAAAATACATAATAATACTGTGAGGGATGATTTCATAGCTTTGAAAAATTAAGTAATGAAGTAGGTTGACTCCGATTTACCAAAAATCATTCCGAACATTGAATCAACGGCGATAAATAATTTAAAAAAACTTCACTTAAGTCTTTGCTGTTTAAAATGCTACCCTTACCTTTGCACTCCAAATTAAAAAACGGAATCTTAAAGTTCTTTAAATATGTCACAACGAATCAGAATCAAATTACAGTCTTACGACCACAATTTAGTTGATAAATCTGCGGAGAAGATTGTAAAGACTGTACGCAGTACAGGGGCAGTAGTAACAGGACCAATTCCTTTGCCTACTCACAAAAAAATATTTACCGTGTTGCGTTCGCCGCACGTAAATAAGAAAGCCCGTGAGCAGTTCCAATTGTGCACACACAAACGTTTGTTAGACATTTACACCAGCAGCAGCCGTACGGTTGACGCACTAAGCAAGTTGGATTTGCCAAGTGGTGTTGATGTAGAGATTAAGGCTTGATGAACCCTTCGCTGACAGGCGAAAAGGCACCAGGTTAGTTCTTAAATAAAAATATTGAACA
>JBKJKD010000128.1:0-4422 GCA_046597635.1 Ferruginibacter sp.
CAGCGCTATTTTCAACGAGCCAGGTTTTCCATCTGCCTTAAAATAACATTGTAATGTTTTGGCTTGAAAAAGACCAGTATCTATACTCCTGATTTGTTCCAACTCATGATTGGTTAATATAGGATGCTTTAATGCCACACTGTGACAGGTAAGCGGATCTTCCAATAATAAGTTTCCATTTTTGCCTGCAAGACTTGCGAGCGACATCACCAGTCTTTCCCTGATAGGATCGATAGGAGGGTTGGTTACCTGCGCAAATAATTGTTTAAAATAACTGCTCAGGTGTTGTGGCTGATCACTAAAAATAGCCAGTGGTGTATCGGTACCCATCGATCCCAATGGTTCCTTTCCATCCAACGCCATAGGCGTAATGATGTGTTCCAGGTCTTCGGTAGTATAGCCAAAGGCTTTCTGGTATTGGTACACCTGCTCATGTTCCAGGTGGGTAAACATCACCCTTGGTTCGGGCAATTCTTCCAGGCGTATTTTATATTTATTCAGCCAGTCGCCATAAGGTTTTTGTGAACAGATATTTTGTTTCAGTTCTTCATCACTGATGATCTTTCCCAGTTCCATATCTACCACAAACATCTTACCTGGCTGCAATCTTCCTTTCTCAATGATGGTAGATGGGTCGATTGGTAAGGTGCCGGTTTCAGAAGCCATGATCACTCTGTTATCGTTGGTGATGCAATACCTTGATGGACGCAGACCATTTCTATCCAGAATGGCCCCAATCATTTTTCCGTTGGTAAACGAAATGGATGCGGGGCCATCCCATGGCTCCATGAAGGCTGAATGAAATTCGTAAAAAGCTTTTTTTACAGGATCCATTTGTTCATTACCATCCCATGCTTCGGGGATGAGCATCATCATTACATGCGGTAGCGAGCGGCCGCAAAGCGTTAGTAATTCTATGATATTATCAAGGCTGGCAGAATCACTTTGGCTACTGGTAACAATAGGAAGCAGCATTTCCATTTCTTCGCTTGAAAAGAAGGGCGACGTAAAATTCTTTTCGCTTGTCTTCAACCAGTTCAGGTTTCCCTGCAAAGTATTGATCTCGCCGTTGTGTGCAATGTAACGGAACGGTTGCGCCAGTTTCCATGAAGGAAAAGTGTTAGTGGCAAAACGGGAATGCACCAGGCCAAAAGCACTCACCAATCTTTTGTTGCTGAGGTCGGTAAAATAAGTTCTTACCTGCGAACTTGTGAGCTGTCCTTTGTAAACAATCGTTTTATATGAAAGCGAGGCAATATAAAAACCAATAGCATCCTGCATTACCGTATTGGTAATGGTATGGCTGCTGAAATTTCTTAGTATAAATAATTTTCTTTCAAAATCTTCAGGGTTAGAGATATGGTCTGGGCAAATAACAAATGCCTGTTCCATTTCGGGCTCTACGCTAAGGGCTGTAGCACCAATGTCCGACGTATTTACGGGAATTTTTCTATAGAGCATTACTTCCATCCCCAGCTTTTCTGCCGTGCGGTTAAAGATCGCTCTGCATTCTTCCCGCAACCTTATTTCTTTTGGAAAGAAAATAACGGCTACGCCGTATTTGCCGAAGGCAGGCAGATGAGCGCCCAGTTTAAGGCATTCATCAAAAAAGAATTCATGCGGCATTTGCAGCATGATACCGGCGCCATCGCCAGTATTATTTTCGCAACCGCAGGCACCGCGGTGTTCCATATTTTCCAATACGGTTAATGCGTCAGAAATATTCTGGTGCGACTTACTGCCGTTGATATGCGCAACAAAGCCAATGCCGCACGCATCATGTTCAAATTGTGAATCGTATAAACCCTGTTGTACAGCCATAACCCGAATGTGTTTTGGTGATGAAAATATTTGGCAACGGCAATCGAAGGGCGGCTTTTATGGGGGTTGGATTGGGGGAAAGTCAAAAGTGAAAAGTCAAAAGTGAAAAGTGAAATCTTCGAAGAGCTTTATGACCTTCAAGTTTAATAAACCTTAAACGTTAAACCCTTAAACGTTAAACCTTGAACCTTTGAACCTTTGAACTTCTTAAACCTCTTAAACCTTTGGAACTTCTAAACGAGGTACCCAAACAACGTATCATCTTTATTCAATTCTGTGTAGCTCATGTGCAGGCGCTTCAAATTTTGAAGCAACAACACATAATCTTCCGGATTTTTTAATTCAATACCAATAAGGGCAGGCCCGCTTTCCTTATTGGTTTTTTGCATGTACTCAAACCGGGTAATATCGTCGGTTGGCCCAAGTACATCACTCACAAATTCCTTCAACGCACCGGGACGTTGTGCAAAATTTACCAGTAAATAATGTTTTAGTCCTTGGTATTGCAGGCTGCGTTCTTTTATCTCCGGCATACGATCGATATCATTGTTGCTACCGCTCACGATACAAACCACATTTTTCCCTTTGATCTGTTCTGCATAATCATCCAGTGCGGTCACACTTAATGCCCCCGCAGGCTCTACCACGATGGCGTCTTCGTTGTATAATTTTAAAATGGTGCTGCACACTCTTCCTTCAGGCACAAGGTGCATTTCGTCAATTACTTCTTTACAAATTTCAAAGGTTGCGTCTCCAACACGTTTTACTGCAGCGCCATCTACAAAACGGTCTATGCTGTGCAGCGTTACGGGAGCACCATTTTTTAAAGCTTCTTTCATAGAAGGTGCACCTTCGGGTTCTACGCCGATAATTTTTGTGTGGGGCGAATAAGTTTTAAAATAAGAACCTACGCCTGCTATCAGCCCTCCACCGCCAACCGGTGCAAAGAGATAATCAATGTTAGAAAGATCTTCCATGATCTCCAGACCAACTGTTGCCTGTCCTTCGATGATCCTGTGATCATCAAATGGAGGTATAAAGGTCAATTCATTTTCAATGGTATATTTTTTTGCAGCTGCTGCACAATCGTCAAACGTATCACCTACCAGTTTTACTTCAATAAAATGTTCTCCAAACATTTTAGTTTGTGTAACTTTTTGGTTGGGGGTTATGATGGGCATAAACACCACACCCTTTACATTTAATTTTTTGCAACTAAATGCAAACCCCTGTGCATGGTTACCGGCACTTGCACATACTACACCCCTTTGCAATAAATCCTTATCCAAAGTGCTCATCATATTGTAAGCGCCCCGTAACTTGTACGAACGCACAATCTGAAGATCTTCTCTTTTAAGGTACACATTACACTGGTACTTGCGGCTCAGGCTTCGGTTGAGCTGCAATTCCGTTCGGGTAACTACATGCTGCAGCCGTTTTGCTGCAGCAGCGTAATCCAGGGTGAATATTTCTTTTACCGTTTCCATAAGTTATATCCAATAGGAGGCTACCGGACGGGCCGTTTCTTCAATATTTTTAACTTCTTCCTTCTTTTGATTCTCCGGGCGCAGACTTCTTACGGTTTGACCAGCCTGCCACATTTCACTTTCTCTTAGTTCCGTTAATTCGGCCTCTAACTTTACTCGATAATCCGCTTGCGAATTGGAGTCTATGGAACGCTGAGATTCTACACCGGTAGCTACTGATTCGTACAAATCTTTAAACACGGGTAGGGTAGCATCTCTGAATTTTTTCCACCAGTCAAGCGCACCCCGTTGTGCGGTAGTACTGCAATTGCCATACATCCAGTCCATACCGTTTTCTGCCACCAATGGCATGAGCGATTGGGTGAGCTCTTCCACCGTTTCGTTGAATGCTTCAGAAGGACTGTGGCCCTTGCTGCGCAACACTTCATATTGTGCAGCAAATATTCCCTGGATGGCGCCCATCAGTGTGCCTCTTTCGCCGGTAAGATCGCTGAATACTTCTTTTCTAAAATCTGTTTCAAATAAATAACCACTGCCCACTGCAATACCTAATGCAACTACTCTCTCAAAAGCACGACCGGTGGCATCCTGGTAAATAGCATAAGAACTGTTTAAACCACGGCCTTGTAAAAACATGCGACGCAGGGATGTTCCGCTTCCTTTGGGCGCCACTAAAAATACATCCACATCTTTTGGCGGAAGGATATTTGTTTGTTCATTAAATGTGATACCAAAGCCATGAGAAAAGTACAATGCTTTGCCCGGCGTTAAATGTTTTTGAACAGTTGGCCATAAAGCTATCTGTGCAGCATCACTTAATAAATAACAAATGATGGTGCCACGTTTCAGGGCTTCTTCAATTTCAAACAGGGTTTCGCCAGGTACAAAACCATCAGCCACTGCCTTATCCCACGACTTGGAGTTTTTACGCTGACCAACAATTACGTTGATGCCATTGTCACGCTGGTTGAGCGCCTGCCCCGGGCCCTGCACGCCATAACCTATCACCGCCACTGTTTCATCTTTCAGCACTTCCTGTGCTTTACTTAGAGGGAATTCTTCCCTTGTTACTACGTTTTCTTCTACACCACCGAAATTTAATTTTGCCATGTTG
>JBKJKD010000019.1:0-4614 GCA_046597635.1 Ferruginibacter sp.
GTTTATACCGTTACTGCAACTGTTTCCGGCTGTGCAGGACCCGGCGGTACAACTACTGCAACTATTAATCCCGCGCCTGCTGCACCAACGGCCGGCGGCACTGCTACTTTATGTGCAGGATCAAATATTAATTTAACCGCAAGTACTATTGCAGGTGCAACTTATAATTGGACAGGGCCAAATTCATTTACATCTACCGTTCAAAACCCAACCATTGTTGGCGCTTCAACTTTAGCAACCGGAATGTATTCAGTTACAGCAACTGTTGCTGGTTGTCCCGGTCCTGCCGGAACATTTAGTGTAACTGTTTACGGAATTCCTTCACCTCCAACTTTAGGAAGTAATTCACCTGTTTGTACAGGACAAACTTTAAGTTTAACTGCCACAACAATTTTAGGTGCGACTTATAGCTGGACCGGACCAAATAGTTTTGCTTCAGCTTTACAAAATCCAACCATTGGGGCGGTAACATTGCCTGCAGGTGGCGTGTATAGTGTTGTAGTAAGTGTGATGGGTTGCGGAAGTGCCAATTCAACAGTTGCAATTACTGTTAATGCAACACCTGCTGCTCCGACTGCCAATTCCAACTCACCTTTATGTGCAGGTTCAACCATTAATTTAACGGCTTCTGCAATTGCAGGTGGAAGTTATAGCTGGAGCGGGCCAAATAGTTTTGCATCGGGTGTTCAGAACCCAACTATACCGGGTGCTACAACACTGGCCGCAGGGGTGTACTCCGTTAGTGCAACTGTTGCAGGTTGTACAGGACCTATCGGAACAACTAATGTTATCGTAAATCCAATTCCTGCAGCACCAACACCAGGATCCAACTCTCCAATTTGTGCAGGTTCCAATTTAAATTTAACTGCTTCTGCAATTGCAGGTGCTACTTATAATTGGACCGGGCCAAATAGTTTTTCCTCCGCATTACAAAATCCAACTATTGCCGGCGCTACAACATTAGCAACCGGAATTTATACAGTGAATGTAACTGTTGCAGGTTGTACCGGACCTAATGCCACTATAAGTGTAACAGTTAATCCTATTCCTGCTGCACCAACTGCCGGTGCTAACACACCGTTATGCGCAGGACAAACTTTAAATTTAACAGCAAGTACAGTTGCAGGTGCTACTTATAATTGGACAGGGCCAAATGCCTTTTCTTCAACTTTACAAAACCCTTCGATTGCCGGAGCTACTACATTAGCCGCAGGTGTGTACACCGTTATAGCTACGGTTGCCGGTTGTCCTGGACCCGGAGGAACAATTAATGTAACTGTAAATCCTGCTCCTGCTGCACCAACGGCCGGCGGCACTGCTACTTTATGTGCAGGATCAAATATTAATTTAACCGCAAGTACTATTGCAGGGGCAACTTATAACTGGACAGGGCCAAATTCATTTACATCAACGACACAAAATCCAACAATTGTCGGAGCATCAATGCTAGCAACAGGTGTATATTCTGTTAACGCCACAGTTGCCGGCTGTCCGGGACCGGATGGAACATTTAGCGTTACTGTTTACGGTGTTCCGGGTTCTCCATCGGTTACTGCTACAAATCCTTCATGTATTGGTCAAACATTATTCTTAACTGCACAAACTGTTATTGGCGCAACATATAGCTGGAATGGGCCCGGTGGTTTTACATCCTCTTCTCAAAATCCAACTCTCACCCCTGTTACACCCGGAATGGCCGGAACTTATAGTGTATTAGTAAGTGTGATGGGTTGCGGAAGTGCTGTATCAACTGTTACAGTGATCGTTAATCCAACACCTGCAGCTCCAACAGCAGGAAGTAATTCGCCTCTCTGCACAGGTTCAACACTAAATTTAACCGCAAGTACAATTGCAGGCGCAACCTATAGCTGGACAGGACCAAATACATTCACATCCACCACTCAAAATCCAACTATACCCGGTGCGACAACGGTAGCCGCAGGGGTATACTCCGTTAGTGCAACAGTTGCCGGTTGTACAGGTCCGATTGGAACTGTAAGCGTTGCAGTAAATGACATGCCTATTGCTGTTGCAAGTGCCACCTCTCCTATTTGTGTCGGACAAACACTTAATTTAGGTGCAAATACGATCCCAGGTGCGATTTACAGCTGGAGCGGACCTAACAGCTTTACTTCTTCTGTTCAAAATCCAACTATACCGGGAGCAACCATTTTAGCAAGCGGAACTTACTCTGTATTTGCAAATGTTGGTGGTTGTATAGGACCTATTGCAACTGTAAATGCAACTGTAAGTCCAATACCTGCCGCACCTTCTGCTTCTAATAACTCTCCTCTTTGCGCTAATCAAACTTTAAGTTTAACTGCAGCAACAGTTGCAGGTGCAACTTATGGCTGGACAGGCCCGAGTACATTTACATCAAACGTTCAAAATCCAACCATACCTAGTGCCAGCCTTTCAGCAGCTGGTGTATATTCAGTTAATGTAACTGTTGGCGGTTGTGCCGGTCCTTACGGAACTACAACTGTAGTTGTTAATCCTGCACCAAGCGCACCAACTGCCGCGGCGAACACTCCATTATGTATTGGCGGTAATATTAATTTAACTGCAAGTACGATTGGCGGTGCAACTTATAACTGGACAGGGCCAAATTCATTTACATCAACAACACAAAATCCAACAATTGTCGGAGCATCAACATTAGCTGCCGGTGTTTATTCGGTGACTGCAACAGTTGCCGGTTGTCCGGGACCCGCAGGAACAATTTCTGTAACGGTGAGCACCCCTGCTGTTTTAAGTACGGGCGGTAATCCGGTTGTTTGTGCTAATAACAATACAGTTAGTTTAACAGGAAGTTCATCAACAGGATCAGGAACATGGACATCAAGCGGTACAGGCGTATTTTCGCCAAATAGTTTAACAGGGACTTATGTTCCTAGCAACGCGGATATTTCTACCGGTTCGATTACAATGACCTTAACTTCTACAAATAATGGCGGATGTGCTCCGGTAACTGCACAGATGACGGTGAACATTACTCCTGCTCCAACCGCAAACGCGGGTGCTAACCAATCTATATGCGCAAACAACTCTACTGTTTCATTGGGCGGTACGGTAACTGTTGCATCAGGCGGAATATGGTCTTCATCCGGAACAGGAACTTTCACACCAAACAACACAACTTCCAATCCGCAATATGTTCCAAGTGCTTCTGATATATCCGGAGGTTCAGTTTCTATTTTCTACACAACAACAGGAAATGGAAATTGTAATGCCGTAACAGATACAATGGTCATTACTTTCTACCCTGCTCCGGTTGTTAGCGGCGGACCAAATTTACAATACGTTTGTAAAAACAACCCTAACGCAAACTTAAACGCAACTTCGACAACAGGTTCTGTTATGTGGACTACGTTAGGAACAGGCGTATTCACCCCAACCAATACAATTTTAAATCCAACATACAATTCAAGTACAGCTGATACAACTGCCGGAAGTGTGCAAATAATCATTACTTCTTTAAATAACGGTTCATGTAATTCTGTTTCAGATACCATTACATTAATTTACACATCAACTATAACCATAAGTGCGGGTGTAAGTCAAACGGTTTGTTCAAATAATCCTGCAGTTTCTTTAACAGGAACATGTACAACCGGAGTTGGTACATGGACAACAAGCGGATCAGGTATTTTTTCACCTAATGCTTTAACGGGAACTTATACACCAAGTGCTGCAGATATTTCTGCAGGTTCGGTTACGCTTACCGTTACTTCGGGAAATAATGGTACTTGTTTACCTATCACTTCTACAATAGTAGTGAACATTACTCCCGGCCCAACTGCCAATGCTGGTATTAATCAAACTTTATGTGCGAATAATGCTACTGTAACATTAAGCGGTTCTGTTACGATCGCAACCGGAGGACAATGGTCGTCGAGCGGTTCTGGAACATTTACACCAAGTACTACAAGTTTAAATACAACTTATATTCCAAGTTCGGCTGATACAACTGCGGGAAGTGTTATGATATTCCTTACAACAACGGGTAACGGAAGTTGTTTCCCAACCATTGATACGATGATCATCAATTTCACTCCTGCCCCATTGGTAAATGCACCAAATGTTTCGGTTTGTAAAAATAATCCTATCGCAATATTAAATGGTTACTCATCAACAGGAACAGGAACATGGACCACTTTAGGCAGCGGTGTATTTAATCCAAACAATTCAGTTCCTAATCCAACTTATACACCGAGCACTGCTGATACAACTGCAGGAAGTGTCTTTATAGTTTATACTTCAACAGGTAATGGCAGTTGTAAGGCAGTGACCGATACACTGAAACTAACGTTCAGCAGCATCCCTACAGTAACTGCTGGTACAAGTCAGGTTGTGTGTTCCAATAATAATACCGTGACCTTAAGTGGTATTTCAAGTACATCTTCCGGCACATGGACATCCAGCGGAACCGGAACATTTAATCCGAATACAGTAAATGGAACTTATGTTCCGAGTGGTGCCGATATTTCTGCCGGGGTTGTAACATTAACTTTAACTACTACAAACAATGGCGGTTGTAATGCAGTGAGCGATGTGTTAACATTAACAATAACACCGGGAGCAACAGCAGCCGCAGGTGCCGATCAAATATTA